>NZ_JBEOUE010000019.1:0-163445 GCF_040303965.1 Streptomyces sp. NPDC094032
GGTACTGCAGGGGGGACCCTGTGGGAGAGTAGGACGCCGCCGAACAATCATTGTGGGAAAGCCCCGCACCTTATGGTGCGGGGCTTTTCTGCGTTCTGGCCGGGTTCTAGGGTGATCTTCATGGGCTATGACTTGGTCATCTTCGACAACGACGGTGTGCTCGTGGACAGCGAGCCGATCTCCAACACCCTGCTCGCCGGCTATCTCACCGAACTCGGGCACCCCACCACGTACGAGGAATCGGTGCGCGACTACATGGGGTCGGCCATGCACCGTATCCACGAGCTAGTGGAGGAGCGGTCCGGGAAGCGGCTGCCCGCCGAGTTCGACGAGGTCTTCCACCAGCGCGTCTTCGAGGGCTTCCGGCGGGAGCTGGAGCCGGTCGCCGGGGCCGCCGACGTACTCAAGCGGCTGGCCGACGCGGGTGTGCCGTACTGCGTGGCGTCGTCCGGGAGCCATGAGCGGATCCGGGTCGGGCACCGGAAGACCGGGCTCGACGTCTGGTTCCGGGACGGGATCGTGTTCAGCGCCGAGGACGTCGGCCGGGGCAAGCCGGCGCCCGACCTCTTCCTGTACGCCGCCGAGCGCATGGGCGTGGCCCCCGAGCGGTGTGTGGTGGTCGAGGACAGCGGGCTCGGCGTCCAGGCCGCGGTGGCGGCCGGGATGGACGTGTACGGGTACACCGCGATGACGGCGCGGGAGCGGCTGGTGGGGGCCACGGGGTTCTTCGGGGCGATGGACGAGCTGCCGGCGATTTTGGGTCTGTGATCCATCTACCGCTGAGTAGGTCCCGGCCCTACGCTGTGCCGCCATGAAGGATGCGCGTGTGCGGCGTGGGCGGGGATCCCTGGCGGTCGGTTTCTTCGTGCAGGGGGTCACCTTCGCCCTGCTCGTGACCCGAATACCGGCGATCCAGGACCGGTACGGGATCTCGGACGGGCTGCTGCCCCTGTTCCTGGCGGCCGTGCCGGTGCTCGCCGGGGTGGCCAGTGTGCTCACCGAGAAGGTGGTGGCCCGGGTCGGGCCCGCCCTGGTGCTGCGCTGGGCCCAGCCGGTCGTGCTCCTCGCCCTGCTCGGTGTGGGGGCCGGCTCCGAGCTGTGGCAGGCGGCGGTCGCCCTCGGGGTCTTCGGGCTCGCGGTCGGGGCGCTGGACGCCTCCATGAACATGCTGGGGGTGAGCCTCCAGCGGGCGTACGGCCGGAGCATCATGCTCGGCTTCCACGCCGCGTACAGCCTGGGCGGCATCGTGGGAGCCTCGCTCGCCTGGGCGGGCGCGCACTGGCATCTGTCGCTGTTCGTGTCCTATCTGCCGGTGGTGGCGCTGCTGCTGCCCGTGGTCCTGGTCGGCAGCCGCTGGTACGTGGCGGGGGAGCCGGGCCCGGCGGCCGGCGAGGAGGGGGCGCAGGCTCCGGCGGGCGGCGGTGGTGTGGTGTTCCGGATGCTGCTGCCGCTGTGCCTGGTGATGACCTTCGCGTACATCGGGGACTCGACGGTCTCCAACTGGTCGGCGAAGTACCTCCAGGACGTCCTCGGCTCCTCGGAGGAGCTGGCGACCGTCCCCTACAACGCGTACATGGTGACGACGCTGCTCGGGCGGTCCGTGGGGGACTTCGGGGTGCGGCGGTTCGGTGCCGTGCTGGTGGTGCGGTGCGGGGCGGTGCTCGGGGCGCTGGGCTTCGCCGTGGTGGCGCTGGCGCCGGGGCCGTGGGCGGGGATGGCCGGGTTCACGGTGCTGGGGCTCGGGCTGAGCGTGATCGTGCCGCAGACCTTCGCGGCGGCGGGCCGGATGTTCCCGGCGGCGAGCGACGCGGCCGTGGCGCGGCTGAACGTCTTCAACTACGTGGGCTTCCTGGTCGGCTCGCCGCTGGTGGGCGCGCTGGGCGACGCGTGGAGCTACCGCGGGGCGATGCTGGTGCCGATGGTGCTGGTCCTGGTGACGGTGGTGTACGCCACGTCGTTCGGTTCGGAGAAGGCCCGATACGGTGGCTCGCATGAGCGGCCGCGCACTGTTGATGTGGGATGAAGCTGTCACGGGGTACGACTTCGGTCCCGAGCACCCGATGGACCCGGTGCGGCTGGCGCTGACCATGGGGTTGGTGCGGGCGTACGGGCTCGACCGGGCCGTGGACGTGGTGGCGGCGAAGCCGGCGGGGGAGTCGACGCTGCGTCTGGTGCACCGTGAGGACTATGTGGCGGCGGTGCGGGCGGCTTCGGCGGACCCGCGGGCGGCCGACCAGGCGTACGGGCTCGGGACGGTGGACGATCCGGCGTTCGCGGGGATGCACGAGGTGTCGGCGCTGATCGCCGGGCAGTCGGTGGCGGCGGCGGAGGCGGTGTGGCGCGGGGACGCGGCGCACGCGGTGAACTTCGCGGGCGGTCTGCATCACGCGATGCCGGGGGCGGCCTCGGGGTTCTGCATCTACAACGACGCCTCGCTGGCCGTGGCCCGGCTCCTGGAGCTGGGCGCGGAGCGGGTCGCGTACGTGGACGTGGACGTGCATCACGGGGACGGGGTGCAGGCGGCGTTCTGGGACGATCCGCGGGTCCTGACGATCTCCCTGCACGAGCATCCGCGGACGCTGTTCCCGCAGACGGGCTGGCCGGAGGAGACGGGCGCGTCCGGCGCGGGTGAGGGCGGGGCGGTGAATCTGGCGCTGCCGGCGGGGACCGGGGACGCGGGGTGGCTGCGGGCCTTCCACGCGGTGGTGCCGGAGCTGATCGCCGATTTCCGGCCGCAGGCGCTGGTGACGCAGCACGGGGCGGACACGCACTTCGAGGACCCGCTGGCGCATCTGGCGGTGTCGCTGGACGCGCAGCGGGCGGTGCAGGAGGCCTGCCACGAGCTGGCGCACGCCCATGTCGAGGGGGGCAGGTGGGTGGCGCTCGGCGGGGGCGGTTACGCGGTGGTGGACGTCGTACCGCGGTCGTGGACGCATCTGGTGGGGATCGCGGCGCACGCTCCGGTGGAGCCGGAGTCGGTGGTGCCGTCCTCGTGGCGGGACGAGGTGTACGCGCGGACGCGGCAGCTGGGTCCGGCGCGGATGACGGACGGGCGGTGGCCGGTCCAGTGGCGTGACTGGGCGGCGGGTTACGACCCGGCGGACCGGCTCGACCAGGCGATCCTGGCGACGCGCAGGGCGGTGTTCCCGCTGCGCGGGCTGTTGGTCTGAGCCTGGCCTGAACCGTTCGCGGACAGGTGCGTGACCGTTACGCCGACTGGTCGGTGTGCGGGGGTTTCCGGGTCGGCGGCAGGAGCGTTCCGGCAGCATCGGAGGGTGTTGAGTACCGGGGCGCTGCGGGCGCATCTGTTGGCGGCGGGGTTGGCGGGGCCGGTGGCGACCCCTCGGGAGACGAGTCTGCGCAGCTATCGGCTCTTCGCGGCGCGCGATCCGCGGGTGACGCTGGGGATCGAGCCGCTGTGGAGGTGGGGCGAGGCCGAGCTGCTGCGGCTGATGGCGGAGCGGTGCGGGGTGTCGGGGGATCCGGCGTACCGGTCGGGGCCCGACGTGATCGATCCGGAGCGGACGCTGGGGGCGCTGGCGGCGTTCGCGGAGCGGCTCGGGGAGGCGGCGGGGCGGCGGGCTCCGGTGCTGTTCGGTACGGGGCATCCGCATCGGCTGATCGGTTTCTACGCCGCGCTCGCAGACGCTTTGTCGGCGGCGGGATGTCTTGTTCTCACCCCGGCGCAGGGGAGATGTGTCGACATAACGACCCGGTTCGGCGTACGTACGTACCTCGTGGACTACGTACGGGGGGTCGCGCTGGTGCGAGAAGCGGACCTGTCCGCCGCAGGGCGTGAGACCGGGGCGCACACGCACTCGCCGCTGCCGGTTAGGGCCGTGCTGGAAGGCGCGGCGGAGGGCGGCTGGCCGCTGCCGGAGCTGGTGGTGGGGGATCACGGATGGGTCTGCGGGGCAGGTCAGCTGGGTATCGAGGCCATCGGGCTTGCCGATACGGATGATCCCGCGCTGTTCGTCGGGGAGGCCGAGGGGCAGGTGTCCGTGGTCGTTCCGCTTGATGACGCGGTGCGCTCGGACTACTACCGTCCACTCACTCGCTATGTACTCAATCGAGCGTGTCTGTCACGGTAAACGGTCGATGCCAGCTCCTCTTCCCCACTCGTACCACCCGCCCCTAGTCTGGGCGTGAGCGCTCAGCGACGAAGAGTCACCGGAGGGGAAGCCGGTGCGCGTCGTGTGCGGAAGGTACAGGTGGGTCATGGCTGCTGGCGACAGGCCTCTCAACGAGGTGAAGTTTCTGACCGTGGCGGAGGTCGCCTCGGTGATGCGCGTCTCGAAGATGACCGTGTACCGCTTGGTGCACAGCGGTCATCTGCCGGCGATCCGGGTGGGCAGGTCCTTCCGGGTGCCGGAACAGGCGGTTCACGAGTACCTCAGGGAGTCCTTCGTGGGGGTGGCGACCGCGTAGCGAGCGCGCGGCCGGAGCCCGGTTCCGCCCTCGGTTCACGAGCGGGTCGCTCGGGGCGGTAGGCTAGCCCCTCGTAGGTCGTGTGGGCCCAGACGCCCCGCACCGATCCCCGCTGGCGCGGGGATGTTCCGAGTAGTGAGCGAGGGTAGTCGTGGGCTCTGTTATCAAGAAGCGGCGTAAGCGGATGGCGAAGAAGAAGCACCGCAAGCTGCTCAAGCGCACCCGCGTTCAGCGTCGCAACAAGAAGTAAGCGACCGCTGTAACGACGGCGTTTCGCGTCGGCGTGGCCCCCCATCGGTTCACCGGTGGGGGGCCACGCTTTTATTGCGCCGAAATGCGGAGGCGCTACGGTGGCCGTCAGCGGAACACCGATGGAAGACCGACGGAAGGCGCTCCTCTTGGGCAAGGTCGTGCTCGTCACCGGTGCGGCCCGGCACCTCGGCGCCCGTTTCGTGCGGCGCGTCCAGCGGGACCCGGAGGTCGGCCGGGTGATCGCCGTCGACGCGGTCGCCTCCCCGCATCCGCTGGGCGAGGCCGAGTTCGTCCGGGCGGACATCCGGCAGCCCGCCATCGCCAAGGTGCTGGCCCAGCACGACGTCGACACGGTCGTCCACATGGACGTCACCGGGACGGCGCTGGGCTCCGGCGGCCGTACGTCGGTCAAGGAGACCAACGTCATCGGCACCATGCAGCTGCTCGGCGCCTGCCAGAAGTCGCCGCGGGTCAAGCGGCTGGTGGTCAAGTCCAGCACGAGCGTGTACGGCGCCGCGCCCCGCGACCCGGCGGTGTTCACCGAGACGACGGCGGCGAAGTCGCTGCCGAGCGGGGGCTTCGCGAAGGACGCGGTCGAGGTCGAGGGGTACGTACGGGGCTTCGCCCGGCGCCGCCCGGACGTGGCCGTGTGCGTGCTGCGCTTCGCGAACATCCTCGGGCCGCGGGTGGACTCCCCGCTCGCCGAGTACCTGGACCTGCCGGTGCTGCCGACGGTCCTCGGCTACGACCCGCGGCTGCAGTTCGTCCACGAGGACGACGTCATGGACGTCCTGGAGCTCGCGGCGCGGGAGCCGCGCCGGGCCACCCTCAACAGCGGCACGTTCAACGTGGCCGGCGACGGGGTGCTGCTGCTCTCCCAGTGCGCGCGGCGGCTCGGCAGGCCGACGGTGCCGGTGCTGCTGCCGGCGGTCACCTGGGTCGGGCAGGCGCTGCGGACGGTCGGGGTGACCGACTTCTCGCCGGAGCAGATCCGGCTGCTCACCCATGGCCGGGTGGTCTCCACCGTCCAGATGCGCGAGACGCTCGGCTTCACCCCCCAGTACTCGACGGCGGAGGCCTTCGCGGACTTCGCCGCCAGCCGGGGGCCCGGCCTGCTGCCGCCGGAGCTGCTCGCGGGGGCCGTGGACCGGCTCGCCGGGCGGCTCGCCCCCACCCCGACCTCCACGACCGCGGAATAGGAGCTCAGATCGCGATGGCGGACGCCAAGGTCATTCCGTTCGACGACGACCGGTCGCGGTCCCGCCGCAGGCCTCCCGCCCGCAGCGGCGGGGAGGCGGCCGTGCGGGCGCTGCCGGCGCAGCAGCGGCCGGAGGGGGCCCCGGAGCCGGTGGCGGGGTCCGGCGGCGGCTGGGAGCGGCGGCTCGCGGGCGGTCTGGCGTTCCTGCGGCGGCGGGTGACCGGTGACTACGAGGTCGACGAGTTCGGCTACGACAAGGAGCTCACCGACCAGGTCCTGATGTCGCTGCTGCGCCCGGTGTACGAGAAGTACTTCCGGGTGGAGGTGAAGGGCGTCGAGAACATCCCGAAGGACGGCGGGGCCCTGGTGGTCTCCAACCACTCGGGGACGCTGCCGCTGGACGGCCTGATGATGCAGGTGGCCGTCCACGACCACCATCCGGCCGGCCGGCATCTGCGGCTGCTCGCCGCGGACCTGGTCTTCATGCTGCCGGTGGTGAACGAGCTGGCCCGCAAGGCCGGGCACACGCTGGCCTGCGCGGAGGACGCGGAGCGGCTGCTGCGGGCCGGGGAGATCGTCGGGGTGATGCCGGAGGGCTTCAAGGGGATAGGGAAGCCGTTCGCCGAGCGGTACAAGCTCCAACGCTTCGGGCGGGGCGGCTTCGTGTCGACGGCGCTGCGGGCGGGCGTGCCGATCGTGCCGTGCTCGATCGTGGGCGCGGAGGAGATCTATCCGATGCTCGGCAACGCGAAGACCCTGGCGCGGGTGCTCGGTCTGCCGTACTTCCCGCTGACGCCGACCTTCCCGTGGCTGGGGCCGATGGGTGCGCTGCCGTTGCCGACGAAGTGGACCATCCAGTTCGGCGAGCCGATCCCGACCGACTCGTATCCGCAGGAGGCGGCGGAGGACCCGATGCTGATGTTCAACCTGACCGACCAGGTCCGGGAGCAGATCCAGCACACGCTGTACAAGCTGCTGGTGCAGCGGAGGTCGGTGTTCTTCTGACGCGCGGATACGGGGGAGGGGGCGCCGCCCAGGCCGGGCGCCGCCCCCTCCCCCGTATCGCCGGGGCTACTTCACGTCCTCGCTGTTGATGCCGAGGCCGGGCAGGATGCCCGGGAGGATCGGCGGGATCGTGACGTCCGGGGGGGTGGGTGTCGGGTCGCCGGACGGGGTGGTGCTCTGGCCGCCCTGGGGCGGGTTGAACAGGCCGCCCGTGTTGCCGCCGAGGAGGCCCTCGTCCTTGGGCGCGCCGGTGCCGGTGCTGGTGCCCGAGGGGTGGGGCTGGGCGGCGTCGCCCGTGGTGGAGGGCGTGGCGGGCGGGGTGTGCGCCTGCTGGGGGCCGGCCGGCTGGGTGTGTCGCGGCGTGCTCGGGGCGCCGGAACCGATCGTGCCGCGCTCGGGGGTGCGCGGAAGCACGGACTGCAACGGCTCGACCTCTTCGTCTATGGCGTCGAAGACGTCGTTGACCTGGTTGCCCACGTCGGTCAGCTGGACCGGGAGCCGGTCGCGCAGGCCGTCCCAGGTGGCGCGGTGGGACTGGGCGAAGGAGTTCAGCCGGGCCATCGGGCCGATCTCGCCGTCCCGCTCGTAGGCCTGGCGGAGCAGCCGGTGGCCTTCGGAGGCGTCGTGCTCCATGCCGCTCAGGACCCGGCGGATCTCGCCGAGCGACTCGTGGTCGAGGTCGCCGAGGCGGCCGCGTTCCATGAGTCTGCGGGCCTCGCTCAGCCGGGTGGAGGCCTGGTCGAGGTAGATCCCGCCGCGGTCGGCGTCGTCGTCGGCCATCCCCAGCTTGAGGTCCTCCATGCCGCGCTTCAGCCCGTACAGGGAGTCACCGGGGAGGGCGTCGGAGCTGGCGGCGGCGACGCCGCTGAAGGCTCCCGCGGCGACGCCGACGGTGAGCCCGCCCGCCGCGAGGCCCTTGGTCCAGCGGGAGCGTGGGCGCAGCTTCCGGAGCGGGGAGGCCCTGTGCGCCCCCTTGCCGCCTGCGGTCCGCTGCTCGGGCACGGTGGGGGCCGCGGACGCGCTCCCCTCCGCGAACATCGCCTCCATGGCGGCGACGAGCTGGGCCCGCTGCACCACCTTGACCTCGGGGTCCATCTGCGGCTTCGGCAGCTCGCCGAGGCCGTTCGCCAGGGCCAAAAGCCGTCCGTGCTCGGCCGGTTCGGCCGTCGCCTCGGACTGCTCGGCCGCCGCGCCCTCGGGCGTCCGGTCCTCCAGGGCCTGGGCGAAGGCGTTCGCCCGCCGGTGCGCCGATACGTTCGCGATCACTGGCGGCACCTCCTCTCGTCATGACGGTCGACTCCCCGGGGGGTTCGGAGGGTTGCACACCTTGAGCACATCCACACGAAAGAGTGAGTGGAAGTGGACATGGTGTGACCACAGGGAGCCTGCATTTCGCACAACGAGCGGCGCGGCACTTGGGTTACGCGCGAAAGATGATCGGACCAGTGCGTCATCGAGGCGTCACCGACTGTGAGTTGGTCTCGGGTGGTGGGGGTGCGGGGAGGAGGAGGGGTGTCGCCCGGGGGGCGCTGCGCGTGTGGGGGGCGCGCAGCGCTCAGCGGGCGTCCTCCGGGAGCAGCCGGGCCAGGGTGCGGACGGCCCGGTACTGGAGGGTCTTGATCGCGCCCTCGTTCTTCCCCATGACCCGGGCGGTCTCGGCGACCGACAGGCCCTGGAGGAAGCGGAGCGTCACGCACTCCTGCTGCTGGGGGTTGAGGCGGCGGACCGCGTCGAGCAGCGCGGCGTTGGAGAGCGATTCGAGGACGGAGTCCTCGGGGCTGCGCTCCACCTCGTTGGCGTCGAGCATCTCGCCGGTGGTCACTTCGAGGCGGAAGCGGCTCGACTTGAAGTGGTCGGCGACGAGGTTGCGCGCGATGGTCACCAGCCAGGCGCCGAAGTCGCGGCCCTGCCAGGTGAAGGTGGAGATCCGGCGCAGGGCGCGCAGGAACGTCTCGCTGGTGAGGTCCTCCGCCGTCGCCTTGCCGCCGACGCGGTAGTAGATATAGCGGTAGACGGTGTCGCTGTACTGGTCGTAGAGCCGGCCGAAGGCGTCGGCCTCGCCGGCCTGGGCGCGTTCGACCAGGTCCATCATGCGGGCGCTGTCGCTGTCGGCGGTGGGCCGGCGGGCGGCGGTCGAGGTTCCGGAGCCGCCCCGGGCGCCGCGTCTGCCGACAGCGGCACCGCTCTCGGCCAGGGCGTAGCAGGGACCGACGGGTGCCGGTCCGGCGAAGGCGGGTGCGAGGCCGGCGTACGCGGTGGGGACGAAGCCGCGCAAGCGGTCGAGGACCGTTGCGCGCAGCGTAGCCAGGCCCGAGGCGTCAACCCCGACGTGTGGGTACACGGGACTCCCAGAGGCAGAGCTTCCATCACGTGCAGTGCGGGACCGTTCACTCGTCGTGGCGACGTGTGGGGTCCCTTGTGCGTCTGAGGAGAATAACGCTTCGTACAGGCAGCGCTACACCCAGTTGCTCAAATCATCGATTCCGTCGTATCTGTTACCGCTTACGGGCGGAACGAGTCGCACTTCGTGACCGGTTGCGCTCGGATTGCTTCCGAGTGTGATCGGGGCCGGGTTGGGTTGTGCTCAAGTGCGGGACGGGCGAGTGATCGTGGCCGCTGCCGGGTAGGGGGCGGGGATTGCCTGGGCGTCGATCCGCGCGTGCGTGTTCGACCACGTACGGGTGAGCCGGGTTGGTCCTGGGTTGTCCCAGATGATCGCAGCCGAAACGTATCCGCAGGACGCGACACGCCGGGGGAGCGATCCTCAGCGGCGGCGGCGGTGCAGGGCGAGCGCGGCCGCCGCGCCGCCCGCGAGGGCGCCGACGCCCGCGGCGGCCGGGATGCCGACCTTGGCGGCCTTGCGGCCGGTCCGGTAGTCCCGCAGCCGCCAGTCCCGCTCCCGCGCGTGCCTGCGCAGCTTGGTGTCCGGGTTCACCGCGTACGGGTGCCCGACCAGCGAGAGCATCGGGATGTCGTTGTGCGAGTCGCTGTACGCGGCGCAGCGCGCGAGGTCCAGGCCCTCGGCCGCCGCCAGGGCGCGTACCGCCTCGGCCTTGGCCGGTCCGTGCAGCAGCTCGCCGACCAGGCGGCCGGTGTAGACGCCGTCGACCGACTCGGCGACCGTGCCCAGCGCGCCGGTGAGGCCGAGGCGGCGGGCGATGATCGTGGCGGTCTCGACGGGGGCGGCGGTGACCAGCCAGACCTTCTGCCCCGCGTCCAGGTGCGCCTGGGCGAGCGCCCGGGTGCCGGGCCAGATGCGGTCGGCCATGTACTCGTCGTAGATCTCCTCGCCGATGGACATCAGCTCGGAGACGCGGTGGCCCTTGACGATGGACAGGGCGCTGTCGCGGGCCTCCTGCATGTGCTCGGGGTCCTCGACCCCGGCCAGCCGGAACCAGACCTGCGCCCAGGCGAAGCGGGCGAGTTCGCGGCGCTGGAAGAACTTCCGCTTGTACAGGCCGCGGCCGAAGTGGAAGATCGCGGCGCCCTGCATCACGGTGTTGTCGAGGTCGAAGAAGGCGGCGGCCTCGGTGTCGCCGGCGACCGGGAACTCCGGCTCGGCGGGCGCGGCCTCCCCAGCGGCCCCCGCTGCCTCGGCCGCCTCTGCCGCCTCCTGGTCCCGCCGGAGCTGCTCTTCTCTCTCCCGCTCCAGCTGCCGCGAGGTCTTGCGGGCCGCCTCGGCGGCGGCCTCGCCTGCCAGGACGCTGCGCGCGGTGGCGGAGCGCCTACGGGGGGTGAGCCATCCCAGAGCGGCCATGTCCTTGAGCATAGTCAGTCTGTTCGGTCCTTCCCGACTTGTGGGGATGCCGTGGTGTGAACAGTGGGCGCCGGGGGTGTGACCCGGGCCGTGCGGGCCGCGCAGAATGGACGTCATGTTCGGACGTACGAAGAAGAAGGCCGGTCCGCGCACGGTGACGCTGATCGGGAAGCCGGGATGTCATCTGTGCGACGACGCCAGGGCGGTGGTCGAGGCCGTCTGCGCCGAGACGGGGGCACTCTGGGAGGAGAAGGACATCTCGGTCGACGAGGAACTCCATCGGGCGTACTGGGAGCAGATCCCCGTGGTCCTCATCGACGGCGAACAGCACACGTTCTGGCGGGTGGACGCCGGGCGGCTCCGGCGCGAACTGGGTGCGTGACCGAAAGACGGCTACCATCATGGACGTTTTGTTGGGTTTCGGGGGCGGCGTCGTGAGGAGAGTGTGCGGCTTTGCCCCCTTCGGGTTCTCAACGCTCTGACGCCGTCCGCGGTTCCGTACCGTCGGGAACCAGCCGCGTGACCCCGGTCACTTTGGCCAGACAAAACGGACACCATCTTTGTGCACGCGTTCACAAAGACATAGCCTGCATTCGACGGGGCGGTCCTGGGACACACGGCCGCCTGCAGCCCCGCTCATCCCGCAGGAGCACCGTGGCAACTGGCCGAACTCACCGACCGGCGACCCGTAGCCGAGGAATTCCCGAGGCCACCGTCGCCCGCCTTCCGCTGTATCTGCGTGCCCTCACGGCGCTGTCGGAGCGCTCCGTACCCACGGTCTCCTCCGAAGAGCTCGCGGCCGCCGCGGGGGTCAACTCCGCGAAGCTGCGCAAGGACTTCAGCTACCTCGGCTCGTACGGGACGCGCGGCGTCGGCTACGACGTCGAGTACCTCGTCTACCAGATCTCCCGCGAACTCGGCCTGACCCAGGACTGGCCGGTCGTGATCGTCGGTATCGGTAACCTCGGCGCCGCGCTGGCCGGTTACGGCGGCTTCGCCTCCCGTGGCTTCCGGGTCGCCGCGCTGATCGACGCCGACCCCGCCATGACCGGCAGGCCGGTCGCCGGGATCCCGGTCCAGCACAGCGACGACCTGGAGAAGATCGTCACCGAGGACGGTGTCTCCATCGGCGTCATCGCGACCCCGGCCGGGGTCGCCCAGCAGGTCTGCGACCGGCTGGTGGCCGCCGGGGTCACCTCCATCCTGAACTTCGCCCCGACCGTGCTGTCCGTGCCGGACGGCGTGGACGTGCGCAAGGTCGACCTCTCCATCGAGCTGCAGATCCTCGCCTTCCACGAGCAGCGCAAGGCCGGCGAGGAGATGGGCGCCGAGAACGCCGACAGCACCGACAGCACCGACAGCGCTGACAGCACCGAGAGCACCGGAAGCGCCGGCGGCCCCGCGCCCGCCGTCGCCGCCGCGCCGTCGGCCGGCCGTGGCGCGGCCGCGGCGGGCCGCAAGGGACCTGACGGGGACATGCCCGCCGTGATGCCGGCATGAGCCTCCTCGTCGTCGGTCTCAGCCACCGCAGCGCCCCCGTCAGCGTCCTGGAGCGGGCCTCCCTCTCCGCCGACGCCCGCGCCAAGCTGCTGCACGACACCCTCGCCGCCGAACCGGCCACCGAGGGCGCCGTCCTGGCCACCTGCAACCGCATCGAGCTCTACGCCGACGTGGACAAGTTCCACGCCGGTGTCGCCGAGCTGTCCACGCTGCTCGCGCAGCACAGCGGCGTCGGCCTCGAAGAGCTCACCCCCTATCTCTATGTGCACTACGAGGACCGGGCCGTCCACCACCTCTTCTCGGTGGCCTGCGGCCTGGACTCCATGGTCGTCGGCGAGGGCCAGATCCTCGGCCAGATCAAGGACGCCCTCGCCGTCGGACAGGACCTGCACACCGCCGGACGCCTCCTGAACGACCTGTTCCAGCAGTCGCTGCGGGTCGGCAAGCGGGCCCACAGCGAGACCGGCATCGACCGGGCCGGACAGTCGCTGGTCACCTTCGGGCTCCGGCAGCTGGCCCAGGGCGCCGACGTCGACGGCTGGGCCGCGGGCAAGCGCGCCCTGGTCATCGGCGCCGGCTCGATGTCCTCGCTGGCCGCCGCGACCCTCGCCCGCTCCGGCGTCGCCGAGATCGTCATCGCCAACCGCACGGCCGCCCGCGCCGACCGGCTCGTCGAGATCCTCACCGAGCCCGGCAGTACGGGAGTGGCCGCGCGCGCGGTCGAGATGGTTGCCGTCGGCGACGAACTGACACGTGCCGACATCGTCGTCTCCTGCACCGGAGCCACCGGACTCGTCCTGACCGGCGACGAGATCGAGGCCGCTCTCCAGGGCCGCACCGCCCCCCTCCACCTGCTCGACCTCGCCATGCCCCGCGACATCGACGCCGCCGCCCACCGCATGCCGGGCGTCCGACTCGTCGACATCGAGTCGCTGGCCGAGGCCTCCGCCGACGCGCCCATGGCCGCCGACGTCGACCGGGTGCGCACCATCGTGTCCGACGAGGTCGCCGCGTTCGGCGCCGCCCAGCGCGCCGCGCACATCACGCCGACCGTGGTCGCCTTGCGCGCCATGGCCGCCGACGTGGTCGCCGGCGAGGTCGCCCGCCTCGAAGGCCGGCTGCCCGACCTCGACGACAAGCAGCGCGCCGAGATCACCCAGACCGTGCGCCGCGTGGTCGACAAGCTCCTGCACGCGCCGACCGTGCGCGTCAAGCAGCTCGCCAGCGAGCCCGGCGGCGCCGGGTACGCGGACGCACTGCGGACACTCTTCGACCTCGACCCGGAGACGGTTGCCTCTGTCAGCCGGGCCGACCTGAACGACGGCGACGTCAAGAACCGAGGGCGAGTATGACCGAGAGGGCACTGAGGCTCGGGACCAGGCGCAGCAAGCTGGCCATGGCCCAGTCCGGACATGTGGCCGACGCCGTCCGCCGGGTGACCGGCCGGCCCGTCGAGCTCGTGGAGATCACGACGTACGGGGACACCTCCCGCGAGCACCTCGCGCAGATCGGCGGCACCGGCGTCTTCGTCGCCGCGCTGCGCGACGCGCTGCTCGCCGGCGAGGTCGACTTCGCCGTGCACTCCCTCAAGGACCTGCCGACCGCCCAGCACCCCGACCTGGTGCTGGCCGCGATCCCCGAGCGCGAGGACCCGCGCGACGTCCTCGTCGCCGGTCCCGGGGTCACGCTCGACCGGCTGCCCGCGGGCGCCCGGGTCGGCACCGGCTCCCCGCGCCGCATGGCCCAGCTCAACGCGTACGCGCGCAGCCACGGCCTGACCATCGAGACCGTACCGATCCGGGGCAACATCGACACCCGCGTCGGCTATGTACGCAGCGGAGAACTGGACGCGGTGGTACTCGCCGCGGCCGGACTCAACCGCATCGGCGGAACCGAGGAGCTCACCGGCTCCCTGTCGCTCGACCACCTGTCGGTCGACTCGGTCCTGCCCGCCCCCGGCCAGGGGGCCCTGGCCGTCGAGTGCCTGGCGTCCGACGCCGCACTCGTCGCCGCGCTCGCCGAGCTCGACGACCCGCTCACCCGGGCCGCCGTGACCGCCGAGCGATCCCTGCTCGCCGCCCTGGAGGCCGGCTGCTCCGCACCTGTGGGTGCGCTCGCCGACCTGCTGGCCGACGACCCCGGTCACGGGCAGGTTGTCACCGAAATGCGCCTGCGCGGCGTCGTCGGCACCACCGACGGTTCCACGCTGGTGCAGCTGTCCACCACCGGTCCCGTACCCACCTCCTACGACGAGGCGGTGGCACTCGGACGCGAACTCGCGGACGAGATGCTCGCCAAGGGTGCGGCCGGTCTTATGGGGGAGCGAGCACTTTGAACCCCAGCCCGACCACCAGCCCCGCGTCCGCCGCCGTCTTCGGCCACGGTCACGTCACCTTCCTCGGCGCAGGCCCGGGCGACCCCGGACTGCTGACGCTCCGGGCCGTCGAAGCCCTGGCCGGCGCGGACGTACTGATCGCCGAGCCGGAGGTGCTCGAAGTCGTTCGCGGCCATGCCCGCGCGGGCGTGAGCACGCCTGAGCTGACGGTGGTTGACGACGTGTCAACAACCGTCGGTGTCCCCGTGTTGAGGGATGCGGCCAATCTTGTCATGGAGGCCGCACGGGGCGGCAAGCG
Organism: Streptomyces sp. NPDC094032; assembly: GCF_040303965.1. NCBI lineage: Bacteria > Bacillati > Actinomycetota > Actinomycetes > Kitasatosporales > Streptomycetaceae > Streptomyces > Streptomyces sp. NPDC094032. The sequence continues at coordinate 14,774 of NZ_JBEOUE010000019.1, forward strand.
GGTCGTCCGTGCGGTGACCGGCGACCCCGGCCTCGACGGAAACGCAGGTCAGGAGATGCTGGCCTGCGCCGCCGAGGGCATCGCCTTCGAGGTCGTACCCGGTGTCGCCACCGCCGTCGGCGTCCCCGCGTACGCCGGTGTCCCGCTGCGCGACGCGCAGGGCACCGACGTCCGCTTCGTCGACGCCCGCACCGCCGACGACCGCTGCTGGTCCGAGGTCGGCGCCTCCGACGGCACCGTCGTCGTCTCCACGACCCTCGACGCGGTGGCCGCGGCCGCCGGTGAACTGGTGGCGGCGGGCCGTAAGCCGGACACCCCCCTCACCGTCACCATCGCCGGCACCACGACCCGGCAGCGCACCTGGACCGCCACGCTCGGCACCATCGCCCAGGTCTTCAAGCAGGGCAAGGTCCTCCCCTCGCCCGAGGGACACCGGCCGGCGATAGCCGTGGTCGGCGAGCGGTGCGCCCCGGCGCAGCGCGACCAGCTCTCCTGGTTCGAGTCCAAGCCGCTCTTCGGCTGGCGGGTCCTCGTGCCGCGCACCAAGGAGCAGGCCGCCTCGCTCTCCGACCAGCTGCGTTCCTACGGCGCGGTGCCGCACGAGGTGCCGACCATCGCCGTCGAGCCGCCGCGCACCCCCCAGCAGATGGAGCGCGCGGTCAAGGGCCTGGTCACCGGCCGCTACGAGTGGATCGCCTTCACCTCGGTCAACGCCGTCAAGGCCGTCCGGGAGAAGTTCGAGGAGTACGGGCTCGACGCCCGCGCCTTCGCCGGGATCAAGGTCGCGGCGGTGGGCGAGCAGACCGCGGCCGCCCTCGTCGACTTCGGCGTCAAGCCGGACCTGGTGCCCAGCGGCGAGCAGTCCGCCGCCGGTCTCCTGGAGGACTGGCCGCCGTACGACCCGGTCTTCGACCCGATCGACCGCGTCTTCCTGCCGCGCGCCGACATCGCGACCGAGACCCTCGTCGCCGGGCTCATCGAGCTCGGCTGGGAGGTCGACGACGTCACCGCGTACCGGACCGTACGGGCCTCGCCGCCGCCGGCGGACACCCGCGAGGCGATCAAGGGCGGCGGCTTCGACGCCGTGCTCTTCACCTCCTCGTCGACCGTGCGGAACCTGGTCGGCATCGCCGGCAAGCCGCACAACGTCACCGTCATCGCCTGCATCGGCCCCGCGACGGCCAAGACGGCGGAGGAGCACGGCCTGCGGGTCGACGTCCTGTCGCCCGAACCCTCCGTCCACAAGCTGGCCGAGGCGCTCGCGGACTTCGGCCTGCGCCGCCGGGAGGCCGCGCTGGAGGCCGGGGACCCGGTGACCCGGCCCAGCGAGCGGCGACCGGGAGCACGGCGTCGCCGCACGACGTGACGTGAGCTGATACGACAGGGGCGCGGGGCCTTCCGGGGACCCGCGCCCCTTCGCGTACCGGCGGCTACCGGCGGCAACACCCTGTCGGTAAACGCACCCGGCGGGCGGGCGTAGCCTCGGGGGATGAACTCGTACGGATCTTTCCCCGGTGCGCGCCCGCGCCGGCTGCGGACGACTCCCGCCCTGCGGCGGATGGTGGCCGAGACGAGGCTGCATCCGGCCGATCTGATCCTGCCCGCCTTCGTACGGGAGGGCGTCACCGAGCCCGTACCGATCACCGCCATGCCCGGCGTCGTCCAGCACTCGCGGGACACCCTGCGCAAGGCCGCCGTCGAGGCCGTCACCGCCGGCGTCTCGGGGATCATGCTCTTCGGCGTGCCCGAGGACGCCAAGAAGGACGCCGCGGGCACCGCGGGCACCGACCCCGACGGCATCCTCCAGGTCGCCATCCGGGACGTGCGGGCCGAGGTGGGCGACGACCTCGTGATCATGTCGGACCTCTGCCTCGACGAGTACACCGACCACGGCCACTGCGGTGTCCTCGACGCCGACGGGCGCGTCGACAACGACGCCACCCTGGAGCGCTACGCCGAGATGGCCCAGGTCCAGGCCGACGCCGGCGTCCACGTCGTCGGCCCCTCCGGGATGATGGACGGCCAGGTCGGCGTCATCCGCGACGCCCTGGACACCATCGGCAAGGAGGACGTGTCGATCCTGGCGTACACCGCCAAGTACTCCTCCGCCTTCTACGGCCCCTTCCGCGAGGCCGTCGGCTCCTCCCTCCAGGGCGACCGCAAGACGTACCAGCAGGACCCGGCCAACCTGCGCGAGTCGATGCGCGAGCTCGCCCTCGACCTGGAGGAGGGCGCGGACATGGTCATGGTGAAGCCCGCCGGGCCCTACCTGGACGTCCTCGCCAAGGTCGCCGAGTCCGTCGACGTGCCCGTCGCCGCGTACCAGATCAGCGGCGAGTACGCGATGGTCGAGGCCGCCGCCGAGAAGGGCTGGATCGACCGCGACAAGGCGATCTTCGAGACCCTGACCGGCATCCGCCGCGCCGGGGCGCAGATGATCCTCACGTACTGGGCGACGGAGGTCGCGCGGAAGCTGGGGTCGGCGCACTCTGGATAGGTAGCCGACAGGTACCCCGCCGGAGGTGGTCCTCATGATGAACACGCTTGTCGGATGGCACGTCGAGATGGAGTTCCGGGAGGAGGGCGACCAGACCAAGGCGGCGGCCATGGTGCGGCTCAGCGACGGCACCGAGTTCCGCGCCCACGGCAACGCCAACCGGCACCCCTCCGACCCCGAGCAGCTCCGGGTCGGAGAGGAGATCGCCGGGGCCCGTGCCCTCATGGACCTCGCCTCGCAGCTGCTCCAGAAGGCCCACACCGAGATCGACGAGGTGTCGGGGCGGAACTCGCGTCCGATCCACCGCTGAGCCTCAGTAGGTGAGTGCCTCTCCCAGGGTGCGCTGCCAGTACGACACGGCGGCGCCGTCGTCGGCGAACGTGCCGCTCGGCGCCGTCACCGTCGTCCCGCTGTCCGAGGTCAGATACACCTTGATCGTGCGGACGGTGCGGCCGTGGGTGTCGCCGCCCGGCTCGCCCGTCAGGATCACCGACGCGTAGCCCGACTCGCCCGGCGCCAGCGTCACCACCGCCTGGGGCTTGCTGTCCTCCACGACCCCGATCGCCGCCTGGGCGTCGTCGAAGCCCACGGAGGGCGCGCCCAGGGCGTTGCAGGCGCGGCTGCCCACGTTGGTGACGGTCAGGACCAGGTGGTTGATGGGGCGGGTGACCTTGCTGGCGACGATCTTGGTGTTGGCCGCCGTGCAGGTGCGGGGGGCGGCGGGCGGGGCCGTCGTGGGCTTGGGGGACGACTTCTTGGAAGCCGTGGGCTTCGGGGTCGGCTGCTCTGTCGAACCGGTCTGCGTGGGCTTGGGGGTCGGGCTCGTGGTGGGGGTGCTCGACGCCGACGCCGATGTCGACGCGGGCTTGGCCGGGGCCGGGGCTGCGGACGCCTTGCTGTCGTCCGACTGGCAGGCGGTCAGGGCGAGCGCGGCGGCGAGGGCGGTGGCGGGCAGGGCGAGGCGGCGGGCGTGGATGCGCATGGTGGGTCCCCGTGTAGGTCGGTGTGCTGTGGTCAGTGGGCGTTCAGAAGGGCGATCACGATCGCCGTGCAGACGATCAGCACCGTGATGGCCAGGGCGTCGATGACGCGGCTGCTCGGCATGGCTCATACCCTGCGGGTCGGGGTGATCCACCCGCAATCGGCACGGGACAATGGGGGACGCTGGAACGCTCTCACCCACCGTGACCTGGGGAAATGACCCTCCCCTGGAATGCGTTCCCGGGACGCGGGGAGATACGGATGGAGGCGGCGGACGGCTTCGCGGAGCTGATGCGCGGGCTGAAGGAACGGTCGAAGCTCAGTTACGGGGCCCTCGCGAAACGGCTCCACGTCAGCACCTCGACCCTCCACCGGTACTGCAACGGGGACGCCGTACCGACGGACTTCGCCCCCGTCGAGCGGCTCGGGCGGCTGTGCGGGGCCACCCGCGACGAGCTCGTCGAGCTGCACCGGGCGTGGATCGTCGCGGACGAGGCGAGGAGGCGGGGGAAGGGGGAGACGGAGAGTGCTCCCGATGGGGACGACGTGGTCGGAGACGAAGCCGCCGACGAGGCTTCCGAGGGGCCCGCGCCCGTCGCCTCGCCCGGCCCCCGGTCACGTAAGCGGCTGCTCGTCCTGCTCGCCGCCGTCGCGGTCGTCGGGCTCGCCCTTCCCGCCGCGTACGTCGTGGGGCGTGCCGGCGACAGCCGGGACGGTGCCGCGGGGAAGGGTGCGGACGACGGGCCTCCCGCGCCGCTGAGCGTCGGCATCAGCTCGTACAACTGGGCCGAGCCCTGCGGCCAGTACTACGTGCTCGACCAGCAGCCCGGGCACGTGCCGCCGCCGCCCGCGCCGCAGGACACCCGCGGCTGGGCCCGCGCGCTCGGCGGGATCGACGGGGGGCACATGCAGCTCCAGCTCACCGTCACCGGCCGCACCCAGGCGCCGGTGGTCATCACCGGGCTCCATGTGCGGGTCGCCGAGCGCGGCAGGCCGCTGGACGGGCCGGTGTACTCCATGGGCGACGGCTGCGGCAGCGGCGTCACCCCGCAGACCTTCGACGTCGACCTGGACGCCCCGCGCCCGTACCTGAAGCCCGTCGCCGGGCAGGACGGCGACCGTGTGGTGCCCGCGAAGAACTTCCCGTACAAGGTGTCCACCGGCGACCCCCAGGTCCTCAACCTGGACGTCCACACCGAGGCGCACGTCGCGTCCTGGTACCTGGAGCTCGCCTGGAGCAGCGGCGACCTGCGCGGGACGGTGCGCGTGGACGACGGCGGGCAGCTGTTCCGTACCAGCGCGATCGAGGGACGCCCGGTCTTCGGCTACTGGCCCGACAAGGGGACCTGGGTCAAGCAGTCGTGACCCGGGCCCCTCGTCGTGCCGCCGGGTGCCGTCAGAGGCGCTCGGGGGTGCGGATGCCCAGCAGGGCCATGCCCTGGTGGAGGGTGCGGGCGGTCAGGTCGCACAGGAACAGGCGGTTCTCGACCTGCTCCGGGGTGTCGGCCTTCAGGACCGGGCACTCCGAGTAGAACGTCGTGTAGAGCGAGGCCACCTGGTACAGGTAGGCCGCCAGCTTGTGCGGGGCGTACTCCACGGCGGTCTCCTGGACGAGCTCGCCGAACGAGTCCAGGTGCAGACCCAGCGCGCGCTCCGAGGCGGCCAGCGCCAGCTCCGGGTGGGCGGCCGGCTTCGCGTCGCCCGCCTTCCGCAGGATCGACTGGATCCGGGCGTACGCGTACTGCAGGTACACCGACGTGTCGCCGTTGAGCGAGACCATCTGGTCCAGGTCGAACTTGTAGTCCCGCGCCGCCGACGTCGACAGGTCCGCGTACTTCACCGCGCCGATGCCGACCTGGGCGCCCCGCTCGGCGATCTCCGCCTCCGACAGGTCCTGGGCCTTCTCGCGGACGACGGCCGACGCGCGGTCGATCGCCTCGTCGAGCAGGTCCACCAGGCGGACCGTCTCGCCCTCGCGGGTCTTGAACGGCTTGCCGTCCTTGCCGAGCACCGTGCCGAAGGCCAGCTGGACGGCCTTCACCTCGTCGTTCAGCCAGCCGGCCCGGCGGGCCGTCTCGAAGACCATCTTGAAGTGCAGCGACTGGCGGGCGTCCACCACGTACAGCAGCGTCGACGCCTTCAGGTTGCCCACCCGGTCGCGGATCGCGGACAGGTCCGTCGCCGCGTAGCCGAAGCCGCCGTCGGACTTCTGCACGATCAGCGGGGTCGGGTTGCCGTCCGGGCCCTTCACGTCGTCGAAGAACACGCACAGCGCGCCCTCGGAGCGCACCGCGACACCCGACTCCTCAAGGAGCCGGCAGGTCTCGTGCAGCATCTCGTTGTAACCGGACTCGCCGACCACGTCCGCGTCACGGATGTCCATGTCCAGCTTGTCGAAGACCGAGTAGAAGTAGATCTTCGACTCGTCGACGAACCGCTGCCACAGCGCCAGCGTCTCCTCGTCGCCCGCCTGCAGGTCGACGACCCGCGCGCGGGCCCGCGCCTTGAACTCCTCGTCGGAGTCGAACAGCGCGCGGGAGGCCTTGTACAGCCGGTTCAGGTTCGACATGGCCTCCTCGCCGGAGACCTCGGAACGGTCGGCGCCTTCGCCGTCGGCCTTGTGGTCCAGCTCGTGCGGGTGCTCGATCAGGAACTGGATCAGCATGCCGAACTGGGTGCCCCAGTCGCCGATGTGGTGGCGCCGGACCACCGTCTCGCCCGTGAACTCCAGGATCTCGACCATCGCCGCGCCGATGACCGCCGACCGCAGATGGCCGACGTGCATCTCCTTCGCCACGTTCGGCTGCGCGTAGTCGATCACCGTCGTGCCCGCCGCCGGGTTGAACGGGACGCCCAGCCGGGCGTCCGCCGCGCGGGCGGCCAGCGTCCGCACGATCGCCTCGTCGGTCACCGTGATGTTGAGGAAGCCGGGGCCCGAGACCTCGATCTCCTTCAGCACGTCGTTCTCCGGGATCGCCGCGACGACCTGCGTCGCCAGCTCACGCGGGTTGCCCTTCAGCCGCTTCGCCAGCGCCAGGATGCCGTTGGCCTGGAAGTCGGCCCGGTCGCTTCGTCGCAGCAGCGGGTCGGCGGACCCGGCGTCCGGCAGGGCCGCCGAGAGGCCGTCCGCGAGGCGCTGCTGCACGGTCGAAGCGAGGGAAGGGACCGAGGCCATGAGCTTCCGTTCCTGTAGAGGCTGTCCGGGGAAAATCCGGTGGTCTATTTCGCCTGTCAAGTGTCCCATGGGGCGGCAACGTCTTTTCTCCGCCTGTGGACAACCTCGGAGCGCGTCGTTCCGTCTGGGACAATGAGTGGAGCAAGGCTGTAAGGCGTTGTACGGAAATCCGGAAAGAATCCAGGAAGAAGGACGTACCGACCGTGGCTCAGAGCAGCACCGAGACCGACTGGGTCTCCCGTTTCGCGGACGAGGTCATCGCCGAGTCGGAGCGACGTGCGCCTGGCAAACCGGTCGTCGTCGCCTCCGGCCTCTCCCCGTCCGGCCCGATCCACCTGGGCAACCTGCGCGAGGTCATGACCCCGCACCTGGTCGCCGACGAGGTCCGCCGCCGTGGTTACGAGGTCCGGCACCTGATCTCCTGGGACGACTACGACCGCTACCGCAAGGTGCCCAACGGCATCGCGGGCATCGACGAGTCCTGGGCCGAGCACATCGGCAAGCCCCTGACCTCGGTCCCCGCCCCGGCCGGCTCCCCGCACGCCAACTGGGCGGAGCACTTCAAGGCCGCCATGGTCGAGGCCCTGGCCGAGCTGGGCGTCGAGTACGACCCCATCAGCCAGACCGAGCAGTACACGGCGGGCGTCTACCGCGAGCAGATCCTGCACGCCATGAAGCACCGCGGCGACATCGACGCCATCCTCGACCAGTACCGGACGAAGAAGGCCCCGAAGAAGCAGTCCCAGAAGCCCCTCGACGAGGCCGAGCTGGAGGCCGCCGAGGGCTCCGGCGCCGCCGCCGAGGACGACGGCTCGGGCTCCGGCTCCGGCTACTTCCCGTACAAGCCGTACTGCGAGCGCTGCGAGAAGGACCTCACCACCGTCACCTCGTACGACGACGAGACCACCGAGCTCGCCTACACCTGCACCTCCTGTGGCTTCGCCGAGACCGTCAAGCTCAGCGAGTTCAACCGCGGCAAGCTGGTCTGGAAGGTCGACTGGCCCATGCGCTGGGCCTACGAGGGCGTCATCTTCGAGCCCTCCGGCGTCGACCACTCCTCGCCCGGCTCGTCCTTCCAGGTCGGCGGGCAGATCGTCTCCATCTTCGACGGCGTCCAGCCCATCGGCCCCATGTACGCCTTCGTCGGCATCAGCGGCATGGCCAAGATGTCCTCCTCGCGCGGCGGCGTCCCCACGCCCGCCGACGCCCTGGAGATCATGGAGCCGCAGATCCTGCGCTGGCTCTACGCCCGCCGCAGGCCCAACCAGTCCTTCAAGATCGCCTTCGACCAGGAGATCCAGCGCCTCTACGACGAGTGGGACAAGCTGGAGGCCAAGGTCGCCGACGGCTCGGTGCTCCCCGCCGACGCCGCCGCCCACACCCGCGCCGCCCGCACCGCCGCCGGAGAGCTCCCGCGCACCCCCAGGCCGCTCCCGTACCGCACCCTTGCGTCCGTCATGGACATCACCGCGGGCCACGACGAGCAGACCCTGCGCATCCTCACCGAGCTCGACCCGGAGAACCCGGTCACCGGCCTCGACGAGGTCCGCCCCCGCCTCGACCGCGCGGAGAACTGGATCACCACCCAGGTCCCCGCCGACCAGCGCACCATCGTCCGCGACGAGCCCGACACCGAGCTCCTCGGCACCCTGGACGACGAGGGCCGCGAGTCGCTGCGCCTCCTCCTGGAGGGCCTCGACAGCCACTGGTCGCTCGACGGCCTGACCACCCTGGTCTACGGCGTCCCCAAGGTCATGGCCGGCCTCACCCCCGAGGCCAAGCCGACCCCCGAGCTCAAGCTGGCCCAGCGCTCGTTCTTCGCGCTGCTCTACAAGCTGCTCGTCAGCCGCGAGACCGGCCCCCGCCTGCCCACCCTGCTCCTCGCCGTCGGCGCGGACCGGGTGCGCAAGCTGCTCGGTTCCTGACCCGCACCACGACGGAGGCCGCCACCCGCACCGCGGGCGGCGGCCTCCGCCATGTCGTCTGCATCCTTCGACGGAGGGCGACTTCCCCCGTGGGCACGACGTAACGCCCGCTCCGCCGGGAGACCGTGGAGGCATGAAGAACGAAGCCCTCGCAGTCATCGGATGGATCGCCCTCGTCCAAGGCGGACTCGGCGCCGGAGGCCGCCTCTTCGGAGACGGCCCCTGGGGCCTGCTCCAGAAGTGGTGGGACATCCCCACCGCCGGCTACCTCGCGCTCCTCGTCGTGGGGATCGCGCTCGCCGCGGTCGGCGAGACGGCGAAGGCGAAGAAGAAGGCCAAGGCCTGACGGGAGCAGCACCGCCTACGGGGGGCGGGCCTACGGCGTGTGGGCTACGGCGTGTGGGTCTCCGCCCACTCCTGCTCGATCCGGTGCCGCAGTCGCGGCGTCAGCTCCCGCAGGATCGACGCGCTGCGCGGGTGCGTGATCCCGTACATGTCGCTCAGCCTTATGTCGAGCTGCTCCGACGTCGGGAACTCCTGGTTCTCCTCCAGGAAGTCCCACATCGCCTTGTACGCCGACTCCGCGAACTCGTCCCCCGAAGGCTCCTCGTCCACGAACTCCGAGTACTCCTCGAACTCCTCGGGACCCGGCGGAGGAACATCCTCCGGACCCTGCGGGATCGGCACCGGAGTCGGCTCAAGACCCTCCACGATCTGCGGGTTGTACGAACCCTGATACGTCTCCGGCGACACCTGGGCCGCGAACCACTGGCTCTCCTGCGAACCCGGCTGCGCCGCCTCGGGCCCCTGCGCCTGCTGCGGAACCTCGGCGACCGCGACCGGCTGCGGCGCCGGAGCCACGGCGGCCTGCGGCAACTCCGGCTGCTGCGGCACCTGCTGAACCTGCGGCACCTGCTGGACAGGGAGGGGCTGCTGGGCCGGGAGGGACTGCTGCGGCGCCGGCGGCAACAGCATCGGCTCCACGCCCGCCGCCGCCAGACCCGCCGCCGCCGTCTCCGCCAGCGGCACCCCGTACTTCGCCAGACGCAGCGGCATCAGCGCCTCCACCGGCGCCTTGCGCCGCCACGCCCGCCCGAAACGCGCCTGGAGCCGCGCCTGGTAGATCAAACGATCCTGCTCCAGCTTGATCACCTGCTCGTACGAACGCAGCTCCCACAGCTTCATCCGCCGCCACAGCCGGAACGTCGGCACCGGCGACAACAGCCACCGCGTCAGCCGCACACCCTCCATGTGCTTGTCGGCCGTGATGTCCGCGATCCGGCCCACCGCGTGCCGCGCCGCCTCGACCGCCACCACGAACAGCACCGGGATCACCGCGTGCATCCCCACGCCCAGCGGATCCGGCCACGCCGCGGCGCCGTTGAACGCGATCGTCGCCGCCGTCAGCAGCCACGCCGTCTGCCGCAGCAGCGGGAACGGGATCCGCATCCACGTCAGCAGCAGATCGAGCGCCAGCAGCACACAGATGCCCGCGTCGATCCCGATGGGGAAGAAGTACGAGAAGGTGCCGAAGCCCTTGTCGATCGCGAGCTCGCGCACAGCGGCGTACGAGCCCGCGAAACCGATCCCGGCGATGATCAGCGCACCGGCGACGACCATGCCGATGAGTATCCGGTGCGTCCGTGTCAGCTGCATCGCGGCCACCCGCGATCCCCTCCCGTCAAACGACAACTCGCGGGCACAGCGTGGCACACACACGAAGGGCCCGACCCCCGGGGGAGGGGCGGGCCCATCGCAAAACAGCTCAAACCACTACTTGTTGGCCACCGCGACCGCCGCGACGGCCTCCTTGGCCGCCTTCAGCGCACCCTCGCTGATCGCCTTCTCCGACGGGCCGTCCGCACCCGCGTACCCGGCACCGTTGTACGAAAGCAGCACCAGCACATTGCCCGTACGCGCCACCACCGACGCGTACGTGAAGTCCTCGTCGGTCTTCTTCAGCTGGTACGTCACCGTGCTCGCCTCGTCGCCGACACCGGCCGCGGCCGTCGTCTTCAGCTTCTTGGCGCCCTGCGTGCCCTGGAACTTGGCCAGCTCCTTGGCGTAGTTCTCCGTCGCCCGCTCCTGGCCGCTGCCGAGCGTCGCGTCCGACTCGTAACGGTAGAAGGACACATCGAGCCAGCGGTACTGCGAGCCCTTCACGCCCTTGTCCTCAAGACCGTTCCACGAGCAGCCGCCACGGCTGGTCACATCGCTCGACTCGGCCGTCGTGCCGTTCTTCGCCTTCGCCTTCGGCACCAGAGCCGCCGTCGTCTTCGCCGACACCGCCTTGCACACGTCGGGCAGCTTCGCGAACTTCGCCGCCTCCACCGTCTTCGTCGGCGTGGGCTTCGCGGACGCCGACGCGGACGCCGAGGACGCGGCCTGGTCCTTGGAGCCCGACCCCTTGTCACCGGAATCGGAGCCGGACGAGCACCCGGCGGCGACGAGCATCACCGGGACGGCGGCACAGGCGAGGACGCGGGAGAGGCGCGAGGCGGATCGCTGCATGGTTCCTTCAGTCGCTTGTCGTACAGGCCCGCGAGGCGCACGGACCGGGCGGCCGGCGGCCGGGGTACCCCGACACGTTACGTGGTCCGACCCCGCTCACGGAGCGGGTCCGAACCGCTACTCCTCCAGCCGCTCCGCGAGCAGCCGAGCCAGATTCCGGGCCTTTTCCTGCAGCTCCCCGCTGTCCGGAGCCTCCGTCGACACCATCGACTGCTCCTCGTACTGGACCGTCACGATGACGTTCGATGTGCGGAACACCACGCTCACGAGCCGCTTGGCACCCGCCGGACCGGTCGCCGACAGCGCGTCGTCGAGGAACGCGACCTCGCCGAGACCGTCGAGCGAGCGGGGTTCGAGACCGGTGGTGGGCGTGGCGGAGGGACTGACAGGGGCGGTCGTCCCGGCCGGCGGCTTGCCCGTCGGGGCGTGCGCGCCGGACGGCGGGGCCGTCGTCGCCGTCGCCGCTGTCGCCGTCGCGGGCGGTGTCTTCGGGACGACCGGGATACCGGCCGCCGTCTGCTTGGTGACGTACACCTGCTGCGCCCGGTCGGCGTCGCTGACCGCCGGGTCGTACGAGACGACCCGCTCGATGTCCAGGGTGAGCCGGTGCGCCGCGTCCGGGGAGTCGGCCTTCCAGCTGCAGCCCACCCGGCGGTCGGTGTCGAAGGTGACGGCCGCGGTCCCCCGGTATGCCCGCTCGCGCTCGGCGTCGGGCAGCGCGGCGGCGCCCGGGAGCAGGCTCTTCAGGGTCGCCTGCGGGACGGCGCCGCAGGGCTCGAAGAGGGTGCGGTAGCGGCCTGGGGGCGCGGCCGGGGTGGCGGGGCCGGCCTTGGAGTCGACGGCGTCGACGTTCGCCGTCGGGCCGGCGGAGCAGCCGCTCAGGCCGATTCCCAGACCGAGGGCGAGGGCGGCCGCGGTGAGCACCGCGGGCCTGGACCGGCCGGGCACGTACGCCTTTCGCTGCACGATCCCAGGCTCCCTTCTCCCGGAGACATCCCCGAAAACCGTTTGTCGCTCCCTATGGGGCGATGAACACAATGTCTATCGCACGCGCCGCTGTTGATGCCGGTCCGTAGTCACCTGTACGGGCTTGTGCTCCGGTTTTTGCGCTATCAGACTTAATGGGGGAATCGAGGAAGTATGTCGTATGTAGAGGTGGCGGGCGCGAAGGTCCCCATCCGCCTGTGGACCGACCCGGCGTCGGTCGACGAGGGCGCGATGCGGCAGCTCCAGAACACGGCGACCCTCCCGTGGATCAAGGGCCTGGCGGTCATGCCGGACGTGCATTACGGCAAGGGCGCGACGGTCGGCTCGGTGATCGCGATGCAGGGCGCGGTGTGCCCGGCGGCGGTGGGTGTGGACATCGGCTGCGGCATGTCCGCCGTCAAGACCTCCCTGACCGCGAACGACCTGCCGGGCGACCTGTCCCGGCTCCGCTCGAAGATCGAGCAGGCCATCCCGGTGGGCCGCGGGATGCACCGCGAGATGGTGAACCCGGGCCGGCTCTTCCAGTTCCCGACGGCGGGCTTCGACGAGCTGTGGTCGCGGTTCGACACGGTCGCGGACTCGGTGAAGTTCCGGCGGGAGCGGGCCGAGAAGCAGATGGGAAGCCTTGGCCAAGGCAACCACTTTGTGGAGCTTTGTATCGATATGTCCGATTCGGTGTGGCTCATGCTGCACTCGGGTTCACGGAACGTCGGCAAGGAGCTCGCCGAGTACCACATCGGCGAGGCGCAGAAGCTGCCGCACAACCAGGGTCTGGTCGACCGCGACCTCGCGGTGTTCATCGCGGACACGCCGCAGATGGCGGCGTACCGCAACGACCTGTTCTGGGCTCAGGAGTACGCCAAGTACAACCGCGCGATCATGATGGCGCTGTTCCAGGAGGTCGTCCGCCGTGAGTTCCGCAAGGCGAAGGTGACCTTCGAGCCGGTGATCTCCTGCCACCACAACTACGTGGCGGAGGAGCGGTACGAGGGCATGGACATGCTCGTCACCCGTAAGGGAGCGATCAGGGCCGGATCCGGGGAGTTCGGGATCATCCCCGGTTCGATGGGCACCGGTTCGTACATCGTGAAGGGCCTGGGCAATGCGGCGTCGTTCAACTCCGCCTCGCACGGCGCGGGCCGCCGGATGAGCCGGAGCGCGGCCAAGCGGCACTTCTCGACGCGGGACTTGGAGGAGCAGACCCGGGGCGTGGAGTGCCGCAAGGACTCCGGCGTCGTGGACGAGATCCCCGGCGCCTACAAGCCGATCGAGCAGGTCATGGAGCAGCAGCGGGACCTGGTCGAGGTGGTCGCGAAGCTGAAGCAGGTCATCTGCGTCAAGGGCTGACAGCGTGGCTGACGGCGGGCCGGCTGACGGGTTTCGATGCCTGGCCGGTGCGGAGCCGCCACAGGCGCATGGCGCAGCTCTGCTCGGTACGGTCGAGGGCGGTGGCCGCGGCGGCGGGGTCGCCGAGGCGGAGCAACTCGCGGTCGTCCGCCTCGGTCCAGCGTCGGCGGGGCGGTGCGAACCTCATATGTGCCGGGCGTACCCAGGTCTGGATCGCCGCGGCGTTGGCCTTCTTGTGGTCCAGGGCCAGGCAGCCGGGGTAGTAGAGGTGCTCGGCGAGCTGCTGTGCCTGTTCCTTGTGGTAGGTGGTGACGTAGACCTGGTCGCGGGTGTTCCGCCGGGCGATGCGCTCCGCACCCGTGACCTTCTTCGCGTAGTGGCACAGGTATACGGCCACGGCTGTGCTGGCCGACGTGAACGAGAGGAACGGGAGGCCCTGCGCCGTCCAGCCGAGCGATCCGTCGGCGTCGATGAGTCCGCGGATGTAGTCCGCTCGGGAGAACTCGACCCGGGGAGGTTTGATGGTGCGCGACTTCTTGCCGTAGGGGATCCCGAGCTCGTTGACGATGGTCCTGGCTTCGAGCGCGAACAGGGACCATGTGGCGGAGTGGTGCTGCTCGGCGAAGTTGGTGTCGCGAACTCGGTGCGTGATGGAGCTGTAGTACGGGGTCAGGCGCTGGAACTCGCCGAGGATGTGGGCGTCCCGCGCGTTGATCTCGACAGCCAGTCTGCCCTTCTGGCCTGCGCCGTGCGAGAGGTGGCCGTCCGCCTGGAGGAAGCCGAACATGTAGGCGTACTCGGGGTCTTCGAGGTCCATGAACGGTGTCGTGGGTGCGGCGAGGTCGAAGAGGGTCGGCGGGTTAGGGTCGTGTTCAGCCATGGGAAGTTTTCGCCTTCCTGATGGTGAGGCCCTCGGTGGGGATTGCAGTCCCGGCCGAGGGCCGTTCTGTATGGAGTTGTGTCGAGCCTAGGTTCGGGTTTCGCACTCGGTAGGGGCTTTGGGGCCGTTCACTCGAATGAGTGGGCGGTGGTCGTCAGAGTTCGCGGTGGACCTTGGTGTTGGAGGCCTGGGCTCGGGGGCGGACGACGAGGAGGTCGATGTTGACGTGTGGGGGGCGGGTGCAGGCCCAGGTGATCGTGTCGGCCACGTCGTCGGCCGTGAGGGGCTCGGCCACGCCCGCGTAGACCTTGGCGGCCTTCTCGGTGTCGCCGCGGAAGCGGGTGGTGGCGAACTCCTCGGTCTTGACCATGCCGGGGGCGATCTCGATGACGCGGACCGGGGTGCCGACGATCTCCAGGCGGAGGGTCTCGGCGAGGACGCGGGCGCCGTTCTTGGCCGCCACGTAGCCCGCGCCGCCCTCGTAGGTGGCGTGGCCCGCGGTGGAGGAGAGGACGACCACGGTGCCGTCGCCGCTCGCGGTGAGGGCCGGGAGGAGGGCCTGGGTGATGTGGAGCGTGCCGATGACGTTGACCTCGTACATCCGGCGCCAGTCCTCCGGGTCGCCGGTGGCGACGGGGTCGGCGCCGAGTGCGCCGCCCGCGTTGTTGACCAGGACGGCGAGGCTGCGGAACGCGGTGGCGAACTCGTCGACGGCCGCGCGGTCGGTGACGTCGAGGGCGTAGGCGGTGGCCTGGTGGCCGGCCTCGTTGATCTCGGCGGCGAGGGCCTCGATGCGGTCCTTGCGGCGGGCGGTCAGGACCACGCGGTAGCCGGCGGCGGCCAGCTGTCGGGCGGTGGCGGCGCCGATTCCGCCGCTCGCTCCGGTGACGACGGCGATGGGGGTACCGGCGGCAGTCATGACGTGCTCCTCGCGCGTGTGGTCGATTACGGGTCGATCGCCCGGTCAGGATAGGCGGGCGGGGGTCAGTGGCCGCGCGGGGCGTACATGATCACGGCCATGCCCGCGAGGCAGATCAGGGCGCCGGTGACGTCCCAGCGGTCCGGGCGGTAGCCGTCGGCGACCATGCCCCAGGCGAGGGAGCCGGCGACGAACACGCCGCCGTAGGCGGCGAGGACCCGGCCGAACTCGGCGTCGGGCTGGAGGGTGGCCACGAAGCCGTAGACGCCGAGGGCGATGACTCCGGCGCCGATCCAGATCCAGCCGCGGTGTTCCCGGACGCCTTGCCAGACGAGCCAGGCGCCGCCGATCTCAAGGAGGGCGGCGAGGACGAACAGGGCGATGGAGCGGGCGATCAGCATGGGGGAAGGGTGTCATCCGGGGTGGGGGGAGGGTGGGCTCCGGGCTCCGTGGGACACGCTGGCTGACTGATCGTCAGAAAATGTGGGTTATTTCGGTATCTTCTGGGCATGAGTGTGATGCGTAAGGCTCTGCTCGGCGCGGCCCTCGCCGCTGCCCTGGTGGCCGGTGCGGGAAGCGGCGCCGTCGCCGTCGGGCCCGAGGCGGAGGCGGATCTGGCCCACCACGGCCATGTCTCCCTGTGGGACGGGCGGCTCGGAGTGTGGCTGGTCAGCGAGAACCACGGGCCCTCGAACGTCTCCCAGGCGACCGTGCGGCTCGCCTTCTCGGAGCCCATGGCGGGCGGCCAGGAGCTGCCGCCGGCCTGCCTGTGGAGCAGCGACCGGGTGGTGTCCTGCCGCACCGGCGCGCTGCGGGCGGCCGGGGCGGTCGGGGAGCTGGCCCTGGATCTGCGGACCGCCGGGCGGCCGGACGAGCTGACCGTGGACATCCGTACGGTCTGGCGGGACGGGGTCGTCGACCGGAACTCGCGGAACGACCGGCATCGGGTGCTCGTGCTCGCCACCGGGGATCCGTATGTCTTCTGATGCGGGCTAGTGGCTAGGGCCTCCTGAGCGGGACCGTGTAGCCGTCCGGGCGGACCAGGAGGGTGTCGCGGCGGGTCGGGTCTGCCCAGGTGGTCCGGGTGAGGCGGTCCATCGCGATCGGAGCGGCCGGGGGCAACGTGGCGGGTGTGGTCCTCGGGGTGATCAGGACGAAGTGGCCTTCGCGCAGTGCCTCGTACAGGCGGCCCTCGCGCAGGGGCTCGTCCGGGGCGCGCCGGGCCCCGGACGCGTACGCGTACGCGATGCCGATGCCGCTGATCTGGCCCATGGCGCGGTCGGCGGCCGGGCGGACGGTGCCGAGCAGGCGGGTCGCGAGGGTGCGGGCGGTGCGCTGGAGCGGGGTGTGGGCCATCGCGAGGCGGACCAGGGTGCCGCTGCTGCGCAGGACGGTGGCGCCGACCGGGTGCCGTTCGGCCTGGTAGCTGTCGAGGAGCGCCTCGGGGTCCCGGGCCTCGCCGCGCAGGGTGGCGGCCAGCTTCCAGGAGAGGTTGGCGGCGTCCTGGAGGCCGGTGTTCATGCCCTGCCCGCCGGCCGGGGAGTGGACGTGGGCGGCGTCCCCGGCGAGGAAGACGCGTCCGGAGCGGTAGGCGGGGGCCTGGCGCTCGTCGCTGTGGAAGCGGGAGATCCAGCGGGCGTCGTGCATGCCGAGGTCGCTGCCGAGGGCGCGGCGGGTGATGTCCCGTACCTCGTCGAGACCGACCGGGTCGTCGTCGGCGGCCTGATGGGTGCGGTCCCAGCCCATCACCCGGTACCAGCCGTCGCCGAAGGGGGCGATGAAGGCGAAGGCGTCCTCGGAGGCGGTGACGGTGAGCAGCTTGCCCGGCTCCTCGGCGAGGCGGACGTCGGCCAGGACCATGGAGCGGATCACCGACGAGCCGGGGAAGGGGAGGCCGAGGGCGGTCCGCACGGTGCTGCGTGAGCCGTCCGTGCCGACGAGGTAGCGGGCGCGGAGGGGGGAAGGGGCCCCCGCCGTGAGCAGGTCGGCGGTCACCGAGTCCGTGTTCTGGTGCAGGCCGCGGAGCTCCGTCCCGTACCGGAAGTCCACGCCCGCGGCGCGCGCCCGGCGTTCGAGGAGGCGCTCGACCTCGTACTGCGGGGTGAGGAGCAGGTACGGGAAGCGGGAGGGCAGCCGGGACAGGTCGAGGGCGAGGCGGCCGAAGAGGCGGAGGTCGGTGACGGGGGTGCCGGTGGCGACGAGCTCGTCGGCGAGGCCGCGGGCGTCGAGCTGCTCCAGGGTGCGGGCGTGGACGCTGAAGGCCCGGGTGAGGTTGCTGATGCCGGGCGCTCTGCGTTCGGCCAGGGTGACGCGCAGGCCCGCGGCGGCGAGGTCGCCGGCGAGGAGGAGGCCGGTGGGGCCCGCGCCGACGACGAGGACGTCGGTGTCGGTCGTGTGGGTGGGATCCGTCGTGTCCTGGGTGCTCATCGGTGCCTCCGGGAGGGTCCTGGTCGCACATCAACGGCCGTTGGCCAACGCCTGTTGGTCAACGCTTGTTGGCAATTCTGGACCCGCTCGGCATGGTGTGTCAACGCCTGTTGGCCTACAGTTGTTGGCATGACGACCGCACGCCGCTCCGACGCCACCCGCGCCGCGATCCTGGAGGCCGCCCGCGAGCACTTCGCCAGCGAGGGGTACGAGCGCGCCACCATCCGGGCCATCGCCCGCGACGCCGGGATCGACCCGTCGATGGTCATGCGCTACTACGGCAACAAGGAGGGGCTGTTCGCCGCGGCCTCCGACTTCGAGCTGGAGCTCGCCGAGCTCGGCGGGCTGCCCGCCCGGCACATCGGCGCCGCGCTCGTCACGCACTTCCTCGACCGCTGGGAGCGCGACGACGTCCTGACCGGGCTGCTGCGGGTCGGCGTCACCAACCCCGCCGGGACCGAGCGGATGCGGGAGATATTCGCCCAGCAGCTCGGGCCGATCACGCGCGGCGTCTGCCCCGACCCCGACGAGGCGCCGCGCCGGGCCGCGCTCGTCGCCTCCCAGATCCTCGGCATGGCGCTCGTCCGCTATGTGCTGCGCCTGCCGCCCGCCGCCGAGATGTCCCGCGAGGAGGTCGCCGAATGGCTCGGGCCGACCATCCAGCGCTACCTCACGGCCGAGCAGCCCTGAGCCGAGCCGGCTTGTCTAGCGGCGGGCCGTCGCGTCGCCGAACTCCCGTACGGCGTCCGCGACGATCGTCTCCAGGCGGGCGTGGTGCGCGCCCCGCCAGTAGACCCGGTCGCACTCCGTGCACTGCGCGAAGACGTCGTACGTCCGCTCCGTGCCGTGCTCGATCCGCTCGCGCACCATGTCCTTGTCGGCCTCCGCCAGCGGCCCGTTGCACGCGGTGCAGCGGGTCCAGGGCGCGAGCCGCGGCGCGAAGCGGCCGAGGACGTCGCGGAGCTGCGCGTCGGGCTGGTCGCTGTAGACGTACGCGCCCGCCCACAGCTCCCGGCGGCGCAGCAGGCCGCGGTCGCGGGAGAGCAGCACGCGCCGGTCCTTCGCCGACAGCGCGGCCAGCGCCGGGTCGCCGATGTCCTCGCTCTCGTACGCCGCGTCGACGCCGAGCAGGCGCAGCCGCCGGGCGAGCGTGCCGAGGTGGACGTCGAGCAGGAACCGGAGCGGGGCGCCGGGGACCGGCTGGGGGCGTTCGACGCCCTCGACCTCGACGGTCTCGCCGGCCGCGGGGACGTGCGAGGGCTCCACCGGGCGCCCGTCCACGAGCAGCCGCCCGGCCTCGGTCAGCGGTACGCCCAGCGACTCGACCACATGGCCGAGCGAGGACGAGCCGTCGGTCGTCACGGCGCTGCGGCCCGTGCGGCGGTCGGCCGCGACGAAGAGGCGCAGGGCGGGGGCGAAACTGATCTGGATCTCCGGTCCGTTCACGGGGACAGGATGGCACCGGAGCACCCGCCCGGCCACGGATTTCCTGTCGCGCGCGAGGGCCCGGGGTACGGTCCCGGCATGAAGATCATCGATGTCGAGCCTGGCGACCCGCGCCTTGAGTCCGATCTCCTGCCCGTCCTCGGCGAGCTGCGGCCGCATCTGACGCCGGAGCTGTTCCGGGACGTGTACGAGCGGGGGCACCCGCAGGGGCTGCGGTTCAGCGCCGCCTACGCCGACGACGGGGCGTGCGTGGGCGTGGCCGGGTGGCGGATCGTCCACAACACCAGCTCCGTGAAGAAGCTGTACGTGGACGATCTGGTGACCAAGGCCGTCAGCCGGTCCGGCGGGGTCGGGCACGCGCTCGTCGAGCACCTCGAAGGGCACGCCCGCGCGGCCGGCTGCTTCGAGCTGAACCTGGACTCCGGCACCCACCGCACCGGAGCCCACCGCTTCTATCTGCGCGAGCGCTTCGACATCGTCGCCTTCCACTTCACCCGGATGCTCAAGCCCCGGGGGGAGTGAGGTCGAGCCGCCAGTCGTTGCACCGCATCGGGTGACCCGGCGGGTATTCGAGCTCCCGCTCCGCGAGGAGCGTGAAGCCCGCCTTGCGGCACACCGCGTTCGACGGCGCGTTCTTCGTGGACGGGTAGGCGTGCAGGTGGGGGAAGCGGCCCTCGGCGCGGGCCCGTTCCACCACCGCGAGCGTCGCCGCCGTCGCCACGCCGCGGCCCTGGAAGCCCGGGAGCACGGTCCAGCCCGTCTCGTAGGCCGAGGCCCCGGCCTCCTCCGACCTGTGCTCCCAGAAGCCGATCGCGCCCACCGCCCGCTCCTCCGGCAGCAGCACGATCCGGAACATGCACCCCGCGCGGTCGGGGTCCACGCTCAGGCGCTCGTAGCGCAGCTGCCGGGCCGCGAGCTGCTTCTCGGTCTCCGGGCCGCCCAGATGCTCCATCAGCTCCGGTGCGTTCATGGCCTGGAGCAGCCAGAAGTCCCCCTCCGCCCAGGGTTCGAGCCGTACCGTGCCGTTTCCGCGCTCGTGGTCCATGCGCGCACCCTAGGTCACGGCACTGACAGTGCCTTCGCGTACGTCGTCGGCGGCACGCCCACCATCGCCGTGAAGTCCCGTACGAGATGGGCCTGGTCGCTGTAGCCGAGTTCGGCGGCGAGCCGGGCCCAGTCCGGGGCGCCGGGCTCCGGGCGGGCCCGTTCCAGGGCCTCGTGGATGCGGTAGCGGAGGATGACCCACTTCGGGCCGACGCCGACGTACGCCGCGAACAGGCGCTGGAGCGAGCGCGGCGTGAGCCCGGCCTCGTGGGCGAGGACCGAGACGCGGCGCATCGCGCGGTCCGTGCGGACCAGGTCGACCAGCGCCATCGCCTGGTCGGCGGCCGGGTCGGGGGCGGGGCCGTGGGCCAGCAGGAAGGCGTCGAGGGCGGCCACGCGGGCCGCGTCGTCGGCGGGGGAGAGGACGTCCGCGCGCTCGGCGGGGCCGGTGGCGGGGAACGCCTCCGTGAGCGGGAGGATCCGGCCCGTCCACTGCGAGAGCGGCCACGCCGGAGCGAACGGGCGGAAGCCGCCCGGGCGGAACTGCACACCGCAGGCTCGGCCGGTGCCGGTCAGCGTCTTCGTGTAGAGCCCGAGGCCGATGCCGGAGAGCACGGCGGAGTCCCCCGTCTCCTCACCGCGCTCGAACACCACGTTCACCGAGGGGTGCGGGACCACCTGGGACGCGTACGGCTCCGTCAGGTCCCAGTCGATCAGCCAGTAGTGCTCCAGGTACGGGCGGAGCGCGGGCGCGGGGGAGTGGCGGCGGAAGCGGACGCGGGCGAGGAGTTCGGCGGGGTCCACGATGCCCCGGGTGTCACGGCGGGGTCCTGGGGCGGAGGTCATGCGGGGCATGGTGTCCGGTCCGGGGGGATCCTTCAAGGACCTGGGCGGGGGTCCGGGCGCGGACAGGAGGGGGTCCGGCCGAGGTCCGCCCAAGGACCTGGGCGGGGAGGCGCGGCCGAGGGCCCTCCCCCCGTCTCAGCGCAGCCGCCCCGCCGTGCCGAGGGAGAGGCGGGAGACGACCTGGCCGAAGGCGTGTTCCTCGGCGGGGGTGAGGGCGACCGTCTCCTGCGGGTGCCAGATCCGCTCCAGCGGGGTGTTCGCCCGGTCGCGGCGGGCGCGGGCGCGCAGGCCGAGGGCGAACCAGACCGCGGCGGACAGGGCGAGGAGGCCGAAGAGGGTGATCACGCGGGGGTCCGAGAACTGGCCGGGCAAGGTCATGGCTGACTCCAGGGCGGGGGACCGTGCGGCGGCGGGGCCCATGGCAGGGGGCGCACGCCCGTACGGTGCTGTCGATTCCTACTGCTTCCTCCCGACCCGTTCAGTTAACACCACCCTGGGGGTCTTTCGGCAGGGGGGTACGGGACCAAAGTCCCGGGGTGCGCGCCGGAGCGGAGGCCCTCTTGTGCGCGTGGTGGAACCGCTTCAAGGTGGCGGGGACGGAGGTTTCCGGCCGGGGAGGGAGCGGGCCCATGACTGACGCGACGGGTACGGGCGGGTGGGGTTTCACGGACGACCGGGGTACGGCCCTGGCGGCGGGGCGCAGGCCGGAGCGGGTGGTGGCGTACGTACGGGCCGGGGCGGCCCTGCTGGACCTGGGGGTGCGGCCGGTCGCCGTGTACGGCTCCGGGCACGACGGCGACCTGCTCGATCCGGTCAAGGCGGGCGGTCTGGCGGCGGCCGGCGTGCCGTATCTCGGTCCTGGCCGGGCGCTGGACGTGGCGCGGCTGCGGGCGCTGGGCGGCGTGGACCTGGTCGTGGACGTGACGTACGACGGGAAGAGCCCGTACGCGGTGGACGAGGCGCTCGTCGAGGGGCTCGGGGTGCCGCTGGTGGCGCTGTCGGTCGGCAACGAGTTGACGCTGGCGGCGATCGTGGACCGGTTCGGGGAGCTGGCGGGCGCGCTGGGCGCGGCGGCGGGGCCCTCGGGCCGGGTGGGCGACGCGGAGGCGGCGCTGCGGGCGGCGGCGGGGCGCGCGGACGTGGGGGTGCTTGCGCTGTCCGGGGCCGGGCCCGAGCAGGTGCACCTGGCGCGGCCGCAGGCCTGGCCGGAGCTGGCGCGGCTGGCCGAGCTGGGGGTGCGGTTCGTGGATCCGGGGCCGGGTCCCGGCGCGAACTGGCTGACGACCGACTGGGAGCACGCGGTGGGGCTCGCGCCGGACCTGGTGCTGTTCGACAGCCGGGCCAACGCGGTGCCGCCGCACGCGGTCCCGCCGGGGGCCCGGCTGGCCCCCTGGAACCCGGAGACCCCGCCGAGCCCCACCGCCTGCGCCCGCTTCTTCCAGGACCTGGCGGCGGCGCTGGAGATCGAGCGGGAGTAGCACCGACGCCCCCCGAGCACCCCTACGGCAACCGCGCCCGCAACGACGCCGCGAACTCCTCCGCCCTCGTCAGCTGGGCGTGGAGTTCCGCGACGCGGGCGGTCGCGGCGCGTTCGTAGCCGCGGACGCGGGCGACGAGGGTGGCGCGGGTGGGCGGGTCGAGTTCGTCGGGGGTGTCCGGGGTGTCGGCGGCGAGGCGGTCGACGGCGGTGAGCAGGTCGCGGGTCTCGTCGAGGGTGAAGCCGAGCGGCTTCATCCGGCGGATCACCATCAGGCGGGCCACGTCGGCGTCCGTGTAGAGCGGGAAGCCGCCCTCGGAGGCCGCGGACGGGACGACGAGGCCGCTGTCCTCGTACTGGCGGATGGTGCGCAGGGGCAGCTCGGTGCGCGCGGCGACCTCGCCGATGTGCAGGGGGTCGCCGGTGGCGCGGGGGGCTGTGGGGGCTGTGCTCACGCTGGTCGGGTCCTTCCTCGTACGGGCGGGCCCCGTCCGGGCCGCCGGCGGGCGCGGCTTCCGCGCATTACATCCGATTCGTCCTAACTTCAGCACTTATGAGAGCTGGAAGCGTGGCGAAACGCCTGCTGGTAGGACGTCCGTTGGACAGCGCGCGGCTCGGTGAGACCCTGCTGCCCAAGCGCCTCGCCCTGCCGATCTTCTGCAGCGACCCGCTCTCCTCGGTGGCCTACGCCACGGAGGAGATCCTGCTGATCCTGGCCCTCGGCGGCCTCGCCGTGCTCCATCTGGCCTGGTACGCGGCGGTCGGCATCGTCGTCCTGCTGCTCGTGGTCGTCGCCTCCTACCGGCAGACCTGCTACGCCTACCCGGGCGGCGGCGGGGCGTACGTCGTCTCCGCCGAGAACCTGGGCACCACCGCGGCCCTCACCGCGGCCAGCGCGCTGCTCATCGACTACGTGATGACCGTCGCCGTCTCCGTCGTCTCCGGGGTCGCCGCGATCACCTCCGCGGTCCCGGCGCTCGACGGGCACGCGACGCTGATGTCGGTGGGGTTCGTGGCCGTGCTCGCCTGGCTGAACCTGCGCGGGGTACGGGAGTCGGGCCGCTGGTTCGCCCTGCCCACCTACGCGTTCATCACCGTGATCTACCTGATGTTCGCGGTCGCGGCGGTGCGGATGGCGAGCGGCGAGACGATCCGCGCCGAGTCGGCGGACCTGCCCGTCGAGGCGGTCTCCACCTACTCGGGGCTCGCGCTCGTGCTGCTGGGGCTGCGGGCCTTCGCCTCCGGCTGCACGGCGCTGACCGGCGTCGAGGCGATCAGCAACGGCGTGCCCGCCTTCACGAAGCCCAAGAGCCGCAACGCGGCCACCACCCTGGCGGTCATGGGCGGGCTCTCCGTGACCATGTTCTTCGGGATCACGGTGCTCGCCATGGTCTACAAGGTGCATGTCGCCGAGAACCCGACCCAGTTGGGGCTGCCCCCCGGCACCCCCACCTCGACCGCCCTCGCGCAGATCGGGCGCGCCACCTTC
Organism: Streptomyces sp. NPDC094032; assembly: GCF_040303965.1. NCBI lineage: Bacteria > Bacillati > Actinomycetota > Actinomycetes > Kitasatosporales > Streptomycetaceae > Streptomyces > Streptomyces sp. NPDC094032. The sequence goes on from NZ_JBEOUE010000019.1 coordinate 38,725, forward strand.
GGCGACTGGCACGTCCTCTTCTACGCCCTCCAGGCCGTCACCGCGGGCGTCCTCGTCCTGGCGGCCAACACCGCCTTCAACGGCTTCCCGATGCTCGCCTCCGTCCTGGGCCGCGACCGCTTCGCGCCCCGGCAGCTGGTCCACCGCGGCGACCGGCTCGTCCACTCCAACGGCGTCCTCCTCCTGGCGCTGGCCGCCATCGCCCTGATCGTCGCCTTCGACGCCAACCTCACCCGGCTCATCCAGCTCTACATCCTCGGCGTCTTCGTCTCCTTCACCCTGTCCCAGGCGGGCATGGTCAAGCACTGGCGGCGAGAACTCGCCACGCCGGAGGGGGCCGCCCAGCGGGTGCACATCCTGCGGCGGCTGTCGATCAACGCGTTCGGGGCCTGTCTGACGGCGGTCGTCCTCGTCATCGTCCTGATCACCAAGTTCACCCACGGCGCCTGGATCGTCGTCATCGCGATGCCGCTGCTCTTCGCCGGGATGAAGGGGGTGCGCAAGCACTACGACGCCGTCGCCGCCGAGGTGGCCGTCGCCCCCGACGCCCACCCGCACCCGCTCGCCGCCAACCACGTGCTGGTCCTGGTGTCCTCGGTCAGCGCGCCGAGCCTGCGCGCCCTGTCGTACGCGAAGACCCTGAAGCCGGCCTCGCTGGCGGCGGTCACCGTCGCCGAGGACCCGGCCGCGGCGGAGGCCCTGCGCGCCTCCTGGGAGGCCCACGGCATCGACGTACCGCTGCGGGTGCTGAGCTCGCCCTACCGCTCGATCGTCCAGCCGCTGCTGCGGCACATCCGCGACGCGCCCGAGCGTTCGCCCGACTCGGTGCTCTCCGTCGTCATCCCCGAGTACGTCGTCGGGCGCTGGTGGGAGCAGCCGCTGCACAACCAGAGCGCGTTCCGGCTCAAGGCCCGGCTGCTGTTCATGAAGAACGTCGTCGTCATCGACGTGCCCTACCGGCTCGCCTCGGCCCGGGAGCTGGCCGCCGAGCGCGCGAGGGCCGCCGCCGAGGCGGCGCGCCGGGACTCCTAGGACGTGACCGACCCGACGTACGTCCTACGGCCACACCAGGCAGTACGGCTGATGCCCCGCCTCGTGCAGGCGGACCGAGAAGTCCTGCCACTCGTGGAGCAGCTGGTAGACGTTGAACGCGTCCCGGGGGCCGCCGCGGTCGGGGACGGTGGACCAGATGAAGGCGGCGGCGCCGACCGACTCCTCGCCGATGCCGCGCAGCGGGTCGACCACGGTCATGGGCAGCTTCACCACGGCGTAGTCGGGGTGCAGCACCACCAGTTCCAGCGGCGGCACCTTGTACAGGGGCATGCCCTGGATGCCGGTGAGCACCATCGCGGCTATGGTCTCCGGCTTGATCTTGGTGAACATGCCGCCCATGCCGAGCTCGTCGCCGCCCAGCTCCTCGGGGCGCATCGAGATGGGCACCCGGGCCGCGGTCGCGCCGTCGGGCGCGCCGAAGTACTTGTACGTCACCCCCAAGCGGCCACCCCGCGATTCCCCGGCCTTCGGCTCGTCCGCCCCCGGTCCGCCCGGCTCCCCCGGCTCGCCCGTCCTCGGGGAGTTCGCCCTGGGCTCCTCGGCCCGCCGGCGCCGGTGCCTCCCCCGCCGGACAGGCTCGGGACCCAGGTCGTCAGTCCCCTCGCCCGGTCCGCCACCGCGATGCATATCTCCACCCGACTGCTGTTCCGGGCCGCGCGTCTCCGCGGCGTGACCCGATCATCGTGACAATGACCTCCCCCACGTTCGTACGGTGAAACACCTGTCCGCAAGAACGCCGTGGCCTCTGACACCATGGATTCCGTGAGCCATCCCTATGACGCCCCAGTTTCGCAGACGCGGAGGACAGACGCCCCGGCGTAATTCAGAGGGTGCTCACTCCATCCCTCCGTACTCGCAGGTCAGGATCCCAGTGCCGTATTCATACGAAGCCCCAGTCTCACAGACGCTTTTCGACCGCGCGTCCCTTGTGACGCCCGGCGGCGTGAACTCACCGGTGCGTGCCTTCCGAGCCGTGGGCGGTACGCCCCGGTTCATGGTGTCCGGTACCGGTCCGTACCTCACCGACGCCGACGGGCGTGAGTACGTCGACCTCGTCTGCTCGTGGGGGCCGATGATCCTCGGTCACGCGCACCCCGAGGTGACCGCCGCCGTGCAGGAGGCGGTGACCCGCGGCACCTCGTTCGGCACGCCGGGCGAGGGCGAGGTCGCGCTGGCGGAGGAGATCGTCGCGCGGGTCGAGCCCGTCGAGCAGGTCCGGCTGGTCTCCAGCGGCACCGAGGCCACCATGTCGGCCATCCGGCTGGCCCGCGGGTTCACCGGCCGCGCCAAGGTCGTCAAGTTCGCCGGCTGCTACCACGGGCACGTGGACGCGCTGCTCGCCGCGGCCGGCTCGGGCGTCGCCACCTTCGGTCTGCCGGACACGCCCGGTGTGACGGGCGCGCAAGCGGGGGACACCATCGTGCTGCCGTACAACGACCTGGAGGCGGTGCACGAGGCCTTCCACCGGTACCCGGGCGAGATCGCCTGTGTGATCACCGAGGCGTCGCCGGGCAACATGGGCGTCGTCCCGCCGCTGCCGGGCTTCAACCAGGGCCTGAAGGACGCCTGCGAGAAGAACGGCGCGCTGTTCATCTCCGACGAGGTCATGACCGGTTTCCGCACCTCGCGGGCCGGCTGGTACGGCGTCGACGGCGTGAAGCCGGACCTGATGACCTTCGGCAAGGTCATGGGCGGCGGCTTCCCGGCGGCGGCCTTCGGCGGCCGCGCCGACGTGATGGGCCACCTCGCCCCGGCGGGCCCGGTCTACCAGGCGGGCACCCTGTCCGGTAACCCGATCGCCACCGCCGCCGGCCTCGCGCAGCTGCGGCTGCTCGACGCCGCCGCGTACGAGAAGGTCGACGCGGTCTCCACGGAGATCCAGGGTCTGGTCACCGACGCGCTCACCAAGGAGGGCGTGGCGCACCGGCTGCAGACCGCGTCCAACATGTTCTCGGTCTTCTTCACCTCCTCCGAGGTGCGCAACTACGAGGAGGCGAAGAAGCAGGAGGCGTTCCGCTTCAACGCCTTCTTCCACTCGATGCTCGCGGACGGGGTCTACCTGCCGCCGTCGGCGTTCGAGTCCTGGTTCGTGTCGGCCGCCCACGACGAGCGCGCCGTCGAGCGCGTCGCCGCCGCGCTGCCGGCCGCCGCCCGCGCCGCCGCGGAGGCCACGGCATGAGCGACGTACGCCCGGAGAGCCCGGCACAGCCCGCCAACCCCGCGAGCCCCGACGACATCACCGTCGTCCACCTGATGCGGCACGGCGAGGTCCACAACCCGGACGGGGTCCTGTACGGGCGCCGCCCCGGCTACCACCTGTCCGAGCTCGGCCGGCAGATGGCCGACCGGGTCGCCGAGCACCTGGCGGGCCGGGACATCACCCATGTCGTGGCCTCCCCGCTGGAGCGGGCGCAGGAGACGGCCACGCCGATCGCCAAGACCCACGGCCTGGACCTGGCCTCGGACGGGCGCCTGATCGAGGCGGCGAACGTCTTCGAGGGCAAGACCTTCGGCGTCGGCGACGGGGCGCTGCGCAAGCCGGGCAACTGGAAGCACCTCACCAACCCGTTCCAGCCGTCCTGGGGCGAGCCGTACGTGGAGCAGGTCGTCCGGATGATGGGCGCGCTCGACGCGGCGAAGGACGCGGCGCGCGGGCACGAGGCGGTGTGCGTGAGCCACCAGCTGCCGATCTGGATCGTGCGCAGCTTCGTGGAGAAGCGCAGGCTGTGGCACGACCCGCGGCGGCGGCAGTGCACGCTGGCCTCGCTGACCTCCTTCACGTACCGGGGCGACCGGATCGTGTCGGTCGGCTACAGCGAGCCGGCGCTCGATCTGGTGCCGGTGCACCTGCGGGCCGGTGCGAAGCCTGTGAAGGGTAAGGCCAAGGCCTTCGGCGCGTAGCTTTTCCGCTCTATCGTTCGGGGCGGCCCGGTGGTGATCGTTCGCCTGGGCCGCCCTGAAATTTTTGTTCTGTTTTCCGGAACCTCCGTGTTCCTCACGACATCTCACTGTTTGTCGGTTTGGAATGACTTCAGGTCATACGTCAGCGCGAATGGGGATGTCATGCGCGGGATCAGTCGAAGGGGACTTCTGGGGGCCGGTGTCGGTGCCGCCGCGGCGCTCGGTATTGCCGGGTGCAGCGGTAGCGATCAGGACAAGTCGGGACGTTCCGGACCCGGTAAGGGCGGGGACGCGACCGGTGGACCGGACACGCCCGCGCCCACCAAGGACGACGGCCGGCTCATCGGCGACGGTTCCACCGCCGACACCGGGAAGCAGCCGAACCAGCCCGACGCCCCCGTGCCGCTCGAACCCGGTCAGACCCCGCCGCAGTTCGTGATCTTCTCCTGGGACGGCGCCGGCGAGGTCGGCAACGGCCTCTTCCCGCGCTTCCTCGAACTGGCCAAGAACCACGACGCGGCGATGACCTTCTTCCTCTCCGGGCTCTACCTGCTGCCCGAGTCGAAGGCCCAGCTCTACCGCCCGCCGAACAACCGCGTCGGCGCCTCCGACATCGGCTACCTCACCGACGACCACGTCAAGCAGACCCTGAAGTACACCCGCCAGGCCTGGCTGGAGGGCCACGAGATCGGCACCCACTTCAACGGGCACTTCTGCGGCGGCTCCGGCTCGGTCGCCAACTGGACGCCCGCCCAGTGGCAGAGCGAGATCGACCAGGCGATCGGCTTCGTCACGAAGTGGAAGACGAACAGCGGCTGGAGCGACCTCGACCCGCTGCCCTTCGACTACACCAAGGAGCTCGTCGGCGGCCGCACGCCCTGCCTCCTCGGCCAGGACAACCTGCTGCCCACCGCCAAGCGGCTCGGCTGGCGCTACGACGCCAGCTCCCCGGGCGGCCGCCAGATGTGGCCGGTCAAGCGCGGCGGCCTGTGGGACCTGCCGCTCCAGGCGGTGCCCTTCCCCGGGCACTCCTTCGAGGTCCTGTCGATGGACTACAACATGCTCGCCAACCAGTCGAAGAACTCGACCAAGGGCATGCCCTCCCGCTACCCGGGCTGGCGCAAGCAGGCCACCGAGGCCTACCTGTCCGGCTTCCGCCGCGCGTACGAGTCGAACCGCGCCCCCTTCTACATCGGCAACCACTTCGAGCAGTGGAACGGCGGCATCTACATGGACGCCGTCGAGGAGGCCCTCAAGGGCATGGCCGGGAAGAAGGACGTCCGGCTCGTCTCCTTCCGGCAGTTCTGCGACTGGCTGGACGTCCAGGACCCGAAGATCCTCGCCAAGCTGCGGACCCTGGAGGTCGGACAGCAGCCGGCCGGTGGCTGGAACGCGTTCCTCAGGCCGGCTTAAGCGATCTTGACAAGGGGCATCTTGGGCACGTAGGGGGGTGCCCAAGATCCGCGAAACGCCCATGCGAAACTTTTCACATGAGTCTTAGCCGTGCCTCGCGACGCACCCTGCTCGCGGTCGGAACGTTGACGACCGCCCTTGTCCTCTCGGCCTGCAGCTCGGACACCAACGGCAAGTCCGGGGGCGGCGGCGACACCAACTTCGTCACCAACACGGGTGGTATCTCCACCGTGGCCAAGAGCGAGCGCAAGCCGGTCTCCGTGCTCGCCGGCGAGACCCTCGAAGGCAAGCGGCTCGACGTCGCCGACCTCAAGGGCAAGGTCGTCGTCCTCAACGTCTGGGGCTCCTGGTGCCCGCCCTGCCGCGCCGAGGCACCGCATTTCGCCAAGGTCTCCAAGGACCTCAAGGCCAAGGGCGTGGAGTTCGTCGGCATCAACACCCGCGACCCCAACAAGCAGCCCGCGCTCGCCTTCGAGGCGGACTACGGCGTGCCCTACCCGAGCCTCTACGACCCGGCGGGCAAGCTCATCGTGGGCGGCTTCCCCAAGGGCACGCTCAACCCGCAGGCCATCCCGTCCACCGTCGTCCTCGACAAGGACGGCAAGGTCGCCGCGCGCTCGCTGATGGCGCTCGACGAGACCAAGCTCCGCTCCATGATCGAACCCTTGATCGCGGAGAAGTGAGAGAGACGACGTGAACGAGACGGTCTTCAGCGGAGCCCTTCTGCTGGCCCTGCCCATCGCCGTGCTCGGCGGTCTGGTCTCCTTCTTCTCGCCGTGCGTGCTGCCGCTCGTCCCCGGCTACCTGAGCTACGTCACCGGGGTCACCGGCACCGACCTGGCGGAGGCCCGGCGCGGCAGGCTGGCGGGCGGGGCCGCGCTGTTCGTCCTCGGCTTCACCGTCGTGTTCGTCTCCGGCGGCGCGCTCTTCGGCTACTTCGGCTCGACGCTCCAGGAGTACCGGGGGACGCTCACCAACGTCCTCGGTGTGCTCATGATCCTCATGGGTGTCTTCTTCATCGGCCTGATGCCCTGGTTCACGCAGCGCGAGTTCCGCTTCCACAAGAAGCCCGTCACCGGCCTCGTCGGCGCGCCGCTGCTCGGCGCCCTGTTCGGCATCGGCTGGACGCCCTGCATCGGCCCCACGCTCGCCTCCGTCACCGCGCTCGCCGCCAACGAGGCCAGCGCCGGGCGCGGGGCGCTGCTGACCGTCGCGTACTGCCTCGGTCTGGGGCTTCCCTTCATCCTCACCGCCATCGCCTTCCGCAAGGCGCTCGGCGCGTTCGGCTGGGTCAAGAAGCACTACACCTGGGTGATGCGGATCGGCGGCGGGATGATGATCGTCACCGGTCTGCTCCTGCTCACAGGAGTGTGGGACAGCATGGTCGCCGACATGCAGGGCTGGTCCAGCGGTTTCACGGTGGGGATCTGAGGGTTTAACGACATGAGCAACACCGAAACGACGGAACAGCAGGAGCACCTCGGCGAAGCCGGGGCACAGCTGTCCACCGCCCCCAGGGAAGAGCCCCTCGTCGGCGGCCCCACCCTCGGCCCGCTCGGCTGGGTCCGCTGGTGCTGGCGCCAGCTGACCTCCATGCGGGTCGCCCTGATCCTGCTCTTCATGCTCTCGCTCGGCTCGATCCCGGGCTCCCTCATCCCGCAGACCAGCGCGGACGAGGTGAAGGTGCGCACCTTCAAGGAGGCGCACGAGACCCTCACGCCGATCTACGAGAAGCTCCAGCTCTTCGACGTCTACAGCTCGGTGTGGTTCTCCGCGATCTACATCCTGCTCTTCGTCTCGCTCATCGGCTGCATCGTGCCCCGCACCTGGCAGTTCGTCGGCCAGCTCCGCAGCCGCCCGCCGGGCGCCCCCAAGCGGCTCACCCGCCTCCCCGCGTACACGACCTGGCGCACCGAGGCCGAGCCCGAGGACGTCCGCGAGGCCGCCCTGAAGATGCTCAAGGGCCGCCGCTACCGGGCCCACGCCGTCGGTGACGCCGTCGCCGCCGAGAAGGGCTATCTGCGCGAGGCCGGCAACCTCATGTTCCATGTCGCGCTGATCGTGATGCTGGTCGCCTTCGCCTGGGGCGTGATGTTCAAGTCCGAGGGCGGCAAGCTGATCGTGGAGGGGGACGGGTTCTCCAACACGCTCACGCAGTACGACGACTTCAAGTCCGGCTCGCAGTTCGGCACCGACGAGCTCCAGCCGTTCGGCTTCACCCTCGACAGCTTCACCGGCACGTACGAGAAGAGCGGCCCGCAGCGCGGCACCCCGCGCACCTTCGAGGCGGCCGTGCGCTACAACGAGGTCGGCAAGCCCGAGAAGAAGGCGATCATCCGCGTCAACGAGCCGCTGAAGGTCGGCGACGCCAAGGTCTTCCTGATCGCCCACGGATACGCGCCCGTCGTCACCGTCAAGGACGGGCGCGGCAAGGTCGTCTACCACGGCGCCGTCCCGCTGCTGCCCTTCGACAACAACGTCACCTCCACCGGCGCCATCAAGGTGATGGACGGCTACCGCGACAAGAACGGCAAGAAGGAGCAGCTGGGCTTCAACGCCTTCTTCGTGCCGACCTTCGCGGGCGCCGGCAAGGGCCAGATGTTCTCCCAGTTCCCGGCGCTCGACTTCCCCGTGATGGCCGTCACCGGCTACCACGGCGACCTGCGGGTGGACTCCGGTCTGCCGCAGAACGTGTACCAGCTGGACACCTCCAAGATGAAGCAGTTCAAGGTCAAGGGGGGCACGGGCAGCGCCAACCGGCTGCTGCCCGGCGAGACCATGACGCTGCCGGACGGAGCGGGCTCGATCACCTTCGAGAAGGAGATCAAGGAGTGGGCCAGCTTCTCCATCACCCAGCAGCCCGGCAACGGCCTCGCCCTCGCCGGGGCGGTCGCCGCGATCCTCGGCCTCAGCGGCTCGCTGTTCATCCAGCGCCGCCGGGTCTGGGTCCGGGCCGTACGGGGCGAGGACGGCGTCACCGTCGTCGAGATGGCAGGCCTTGGCCGGAGCGAGTCCGCCAAGCTGCCCGAGGAGCTGGCCGAGCTCGCGGTCACGCTCAACACCGAGGCGCCGACCGCGCCGGAACCGTCTTCCGAAGAACCTGCCGAAGGGGCTGAGAAGTGAATCTCGCCGCCACCGCCGCCACGACCCTCGCGGCGACGACCAACGAGAGCATGGCGCAGATGAGCAACACGCTCATCTACTCCTCGATGGCCGTCTACACCCTGGCCTTCCTGCTCTACATCGCCGAGTGGGTGCTCGGCAGCCGCAGCAAGGTGGCCCGTACGGCCGCCGCGCTGACCGGCCCCGAGGCGGCCGCGAAGGCCCCCGAGGTCACCGTCACCGCCGCGGCGGGCGGCACCGCCGTCCTCGACCGCCCGAAGGTCGTCGTCCGCTCGGCGGCCGGCGCGCGGGACGTCCCGGACGGCCCCGGCGCGGCCGGCGGCACCGTCAAGGGCGACCTCTACGGCCGGATGGCGATCTCGCTGACCGTCCTCGCCTTCGCGATCCAGGCGACCAGCGTGGTCGTCCGCGCGCTCGCCGTGCAGCGGGCCCCCTGGGGCAACATGTACGAGTTCTCGACGACCTTCTCCACGGTGGCGGTCGGCGCGTTCCTCGGCTTCCTGCTGGCGAAGAAGAACGTCCGCTGGATCGGTCTGCCGCTGGTGACGGTCGTCCTGCTGGACCTCGGTGTCGCCACGACCGTGCTCTACACCTCCAGCGACCAGCTCGTCCCCGCGCTGCACTCGTACTGGATGTGGATCCACGTCTCGACCGCGATCATCTGCGGCTCGGTGCTCTTCCTCGGCGCCGTCGGCACCGTCGCGTACCTGCTGCGCGACTCGTACGAGAACAAGCTGGCGAACGGCGGCAAGCCCAGCGCCTTCACCACCTCGGTGATGGAGCGGCTGCCCTCGGCGGCGACCCTGGACAAGTTCGCGTACCGGGTCAACGCGGCGACCTTCCCGCTGTGGACCTTCACGATCATCGCGGGCGCGATCTGGGCCGGCGACGCGTGGGGCCGCTACTGGGGCTGGGACGCCAAGGAGGTCTGGGCCTTCATCACCTGGGTCGGCTACGCGGCCTATCTGCACGCCCGGGCGACGGCCGGCTGGAAGGGCCGCAAGGCCGCGTACATCGCGCTCATCGCCTTCGGCTGCTTCCTCTTCAACTACTACGGCGTCAACATCTTCGTGAGCAGCAAGCACTCCTACGCGGGCGTCTGAGCTAGCGGGTGACCGGCCCCGGGGCCACGCTGGAGGTATGAGCGCGATCCCCCGGGGCAGGAGCGAGACCCACGAAGGCGACACGCATCTGCTGCGCTTCACGGCCGCCTTCCCGCATCCGCTGCCCGCGGTGTGGGCGGCCGTCGCCACGCCGGAGGGTCTGCCGGGCTGGCTCTGCGCGGCCGACCCCCTGGAGCCGAGGCTCGACGGACACGTCACGCTGCGCTGGCTCAACAGCGACACGGTGGTCTCGGGCCGGGTGACGGCCTGGGACCCGGAGTACGTCGCCGAGTACACGGTCGGCCCGCCGCACGGCCGGATCCGGTTCCATCTGGAGCCGGGCCCGGACGGCGGCGGGTCGGCCGTGCTGCGTCTCACGGCCGGTTTCCGGGGCACGCGGGGCGTGAAGCTGGACATGCTCGCCGGCTGGCACGAGCACCTGGAGCGCCTCGGCCGCGCGCTGGACGGACACCCCACGGACTGGCGGGAGTGGACACCCGAGCGCTGGCAGGAGCTGCGCGCGCTGTACGCGCGGGACGACGCGCCCTGGCCGAAGTGGGAGCCCTGAGTCTCAGCACCTCACCCCTTGGCGGGCGGCAGGCAGCTCTCCGCCGGGGGCCTCCCCTCCGGCCAGGCGATCTCGACGAAGCGCTGGGTGCCGTCCTGGGCGAGCTGCACGATCGGGACGGCCTTGTTGTACGGGTTGCCGTAGTTGTCCAGGCAGATCCAGCCGCTCGCGCCCTGCACCCGCAGCGAGCCCTTCACCTGCGGCCACTGCACCGGGACGTCCGCGAGCTCCGGGTAGGCGGCCTTGTCCGGGGTGGCCTGCCGGATCGCGTGCACGGCCGTCGCCATCGCGTCGTACGCGACGATCGCCTGCCCGTCGGCGAGCGGCGGCGGCTTCTTGGCGGCGCGGGCGATGTCGCCGACGAAGGTGTCGTACGCGATGGTGGAGCCGCCCGTCGCCGGGACCGGCCGCCCGGGGGCGGCGCGCCAGGCGTCGGGGTGGGCGAGCGCGGCGTAGCGGACGGTCAGCCGGGCCTTGAGGGCGTTGCGGTCCAGCTTGGCGTCGTTGCCCAGGTAGGAGCCCTCGTCGCCGGTGAGGACGGTGAACGGGCGCTCGACGCAGCCGCGGGCGCCCAGGGCGTTGATGAACTGGCGCAGCTGGGTGTGGCGGCCGGCGAAGAAGACCGTCTCGGCGCGGGTGTCGCAGATGAGGTGGGTGATCTGCCGGAAGGTGTTGGCGGTGGTGCCCTCGTCGGTGGTGTCGGGCGGCGAGGTGAACAGCTGCGGCTCGTAGGGGGCGCCCTTGAGGGAGGCGGAGAACGCCGCCTTGAGGGTGTCGGTGTAGTGGTCGCCGGTGCGGGTGTCCTGGACGAGGATCGCCTTGGCCGCGTCCACCTTGCCGAAGTGGGCGAGGGCCTTGGCCTCGTCGCTGTTGGTGGGGGAGACCCGGGCGAGGCCGGGGTACTTGTTCTGGCCGGGTCCGTTGGCGATGTCGTCGGCGGTGATGGTCGTGCCGACGACGGCGATGCCCGCGCCGGTCAGGGCCGCCACCGCCTGGCGTATCTCGGTGGACGAGGTGGCGACGCCGGTGACCGCGCGGAGCCGGGCGGGACCGTCGGTCATCCCCTTCAGCTGCTCGACGACGCTCTGCCAGTGCGCGTTGCCCTTGCCGGTGTTGGCGAGCACCAGACGGATCTTCGGGGTCTCGCTGTTGGACTCGTGGTTGGCCCGGTACTGGCGGGCGTAGGCGCCCTGGAGCTCGTGCAGGACCTTGGTCCGCATGCCGGGGTCGGGCGAGGTCAGCGGGAGCAGGACGGCGACGGTGGCGTACGTGTCGGGCTTCAGCGTGGCGTTCTCGCGCTGCACGAGCCCGGCGATCTCGGCGAGGCCGTCGACGCCGAAGGCGTACCCGTCGCCGTTCACGCCGATGCACTCGGTGGAGCCCTGGGGGCGTTCGACGCCCGCCGCGCAGGAACGGTCCTCCGGAGTGACCCAGGCGCGGATCCCGTAGAACAGCGGCACGCCGAGCACGACCAGGGCGACCAGGCCGGCGAACAGTTTCTGTCGGGGGGTGTAGAGGTAACGGTTGCGCAGCCGGTTGGCCATGGCCTCAGACTCCGTCCTCGCGGCCCGGCGGCAGCGAGAGGCGCCGCCAGGCGTGAATGTCCTTCGGCCAGTGGGTGGCCGCGTCCCACAACGGGCTGTTGCCGGTCAGATGGCGCCCGGACAGCTGGCGCAGCTCGTGCGCCAGCTTCTCGGTGACGTCCTCGTCGGGCAGGGCGAGCGGATCGGTGAGCAGCCATACGGCGTGCAGCAGGCGCCGTACGGACAGGTGGAGTTCGGTCGCCTCGGCGTCGAGCCCGGCGGGCAGCCGGTCGGGCACCTGCCGGCCGAGGGCGGCGTCGCGGCGCGGATCGGGGCCGGTGGTGCCGGTGCCGTCGGCGGTGCGCGGGTAGGGCGCGGAGGCGATGAACCGCAGCCGGCCGAGCCAGCCCACCACGTCGGTCTCGTGGAAGGTGCTCCGCAGATGGGCGACGGCGTCCGCGGTCCGCCCAAGCGCCAGCTCGTGATGGAGCCGGTACGGGCGGGCCGCCTCCTCGCCGTAGTGCCGGTGCATCGTCTCGTGGACGGCCCGCCAGGCCGCGTGGCGCGGGTGGTCGCCGTCGGCGAAGCGCAGCCGGTGCAGCAGCAGGGCGCGCAGCAGCGGGTCGGCGACGAAGTGCTCGGGGCCCTCCGGCCAGTCCTCGGCGCGCAGTCGGTCGCGGACCTGGAGGGCCATGTCGCCGTCGCGGGACTCGGTGTGCAGCCGGGTGCGGGCGAGCAGCCGGGCCGACACCTCGTCGTGGGCGGCGGCGAGCACGGTGAAGGGCTCAAGGCGCGGCTGCGGGAGGAGCGCGGCGAGCAGGGCGGGGGCGACGGGCACGGGGTGGGCGTCCTCGCGGAGCTCCACGTCGAGGTCGAGCAGGGCGCCGGGGGTGAGCGCGGGCCGGCGGGCGCGCGGGGTCTCGGCGGCGGCCTGCCCGAGCAAGATCACGCCCAGCGGGCGCCCGCCGGTCAGCCGGTGGACGCCCCGGGCCAGGTCGGCGGGGGCGAGCCCCGAGGGGTCGAGGCGGTCGAAGGCGGCCTGGGTCTGGGCGGCGGACAGCGGGGTGAGCTCGACGGCGAGGATGCCGGAGGTGACGTCGCCGCCCCGCTCGCAGGGCGCCCGGTGCGTGGTCTCGGGCAGCCGCAGCCGGCGGGCGTGCCGCAGGCCCTCGTGCCGGGCGACCCGGGAGGTGGCGAAGACGACCACCTTGTCGCGGCGGCCGTCGTGGCGGGCGCGCAGGACCGGTTCGACGATTCGGCGGCCGAGGTCGCCGTGGGCGTTGTCGAGGAGCAGCACGGGCCGGCCGCGCCGGGTGCCGACCCGGGTGAGGCCCTTGTAGGCCTGCCCCAGGTCCTCGACGAGCGCGCCGACGAGGAAGTCCTCGGCCTCCTGGCGGCGCCGCCCGCCCGCCTCGAAGTCGATGGCGAGCTGCTGGAGCCCGGCCTTGCCGCGCCCGCCCGCGTTGCGGTAACTCCCGTACCAGCTCTCGGACTTCTGGTGGAAGCGGCCGAACACCTCCTCCAGGACCGTCTCGACGGTGGCCTCGGCGAGCAGTCCGGCCAGCGGGACGGCGGCGTCGGCGACGGTGGCGGCCAGCTTGGTCAGGACCTTGGTGACCCAGTTGGTGGCGGCACCCTTGGTGGCGTCGACGGTCGCCAGGACCGGGCCGAGCCGCTGGAGGTCGCGCTGGGCCCGTTCCCCGTCCTCCTGGGTCCAGCTGAGGGAGGCGACCGCGACCAGGCCGAGCGAGAGCCGGGGGAACTGCACGGACTTCGCCCCGGTCACCCGCGGCGACAACTGCACGGCGAGCTCGGCGAGCGCCCCCGTGAGCTCGGTCCAGCCGGGCCCGTGGTCGGCGGGCCGCTCGATCCGGTCGCAGTCGATCAGCGCGAGCGGCGTGGCGCCCTTGTAGGTGGTGCGGAGCTGTTTGAGCAGGGCGGTCTTGCCCATGCCGCGCCCGCCGGTGAAGACGACGACGGGCGGATCCTCGCCGTGCTCGAACGGGACGCGGGCGAAGTCCTGCCCGCGGAGCCCGATGAGCCGCGCCGCGAGCCCCGTCTCATGGAACACCGCCTCGCGACCGTAGAGGACCCTGTCCACCCGCCACCCCCCCCGCATCCCACCAGACGTGCCCCGTCACATCCTCAAGTCCAGGATATAGAGCGCCTGTTGGGAATAGACCAGAGTTTCCGACGCGATCTCACCGGAGCCCCCGGCTCCGGGCCGCCCCGGACCCCCGTGCCCGGAACGCCGCCGTCACTCATCCCCGATGTCCTCGTTCCACAGCCGCGGATTCCTCTCGACGAACTCCCGCATCAGCGCCGCGCACTCGGCGTCGTCGAGGACCAGCACCTCCACCCCGTGCGCCGCGAGCCACTCGTGCCCGCCCACGAAGGTCCGCGCCTCGCCGACCACCACCCGCGAGATCCCGAACTGCCGCACCAGACCGGAGCAGTACCAGCACGGCGACAGCGTGGTCACCATCGTCGCCCCCCGGTACGACCGCTGCCGCCCCGCCGCCCGAAACGCCTCGGTCTCCGCGTGCGCCGAAGGATCCCCACCCTGCACCCGCCGGTTCCGCCCCCGCCCGAGCGGCACCCCGTCCGCGCCGTACAGCACGGCCCCGATCGGGATCCCGCCCTCGGCGAGCCCGGCCCGGGCCTCGGCCAGGGCGGTGGCGAGCCACTGGCGGGCCTGTTCCTGATTCATGAGGGGAGCCTTCCCCGGCGGACCGGGAGCGTCACACCTGGTAGCCCTCGGGCAGTGGATCGGCGACGAATGTGCCCTTGCCGTGAACCGTGAGGATCAGGCCTCGCTCGCGGAGGACTCCGGCTGCGCGGCGGACTGTCAGGTACGCCACCCCGTACTCCTTGGCGAGGTCCCGCTCGGCGGGCAGCCGGGCGCCTGCGGCCAGCTCTCCGGCCGCGATACGGGCGGCGATGTGGTCGGCCATCGCGACGTACACCAGCTGGGGGCCCTGCGGGTCGAACTCGGGGATCTGGTTGTGGTCGGTCACACGACGAGCGTAAGCATCGAAGACCTATGCGAACCATCGGTGAGCTATGTAGAGCTATACATGGCCTTATAGGGTCGTGTGGCACAAAGACCCCGGCGACCGCTGGAATCGGCCCCGGGGCATGGCCACCAACTCGTAAGGGAGTTGATGACGTGCGGAACCCTATCGCGCGTGCCCTGATCCCGCTCCTCCTCCGGCTGCTCATGCTCACCCTGCCGCCCACCGGCAGGCACCGGCCCCGCCCGGCAGCGCCGTCCCCGGCGCCACGCCACCGCGCCCCCATCCGGCGGTCGCCGTACGCCCGGGAGCAGACGGCGCTCCTCGACGGCTCCCGATCGCCCCTGGAACGCCCGTACCTGGAGGCAGTGCAGCGCAGGCGCCGACGCGCGCTCTGGCTGGCGACCGTCGGAGTGGACATCGACCACCGCAACATCCACGCCGGGGGTGTCCGTTGAACCGCTGTGGGGCGCGTCGGCCCGTAGTCGGGGGTGCCTCTGTCACGGTCAGTAGCGCCGTTCCGCCTCGGCCCGCTTCTTCAGCGGGCCGAGGTCGAGGCTGATGATGCCCATGGCGGCGGGAAGTATCAGGCCCCGGATGGAAGAGCCCGGAGGCGCTCCCGGAACTCCCGTACGGTCGGCGCCGAAGAGTGCGGTTCGAGGTAGTGGCTGAACTTCGTCAGCCGGACGTGTGCTCGGTCGGAGCGGACTCGGTTCTCCAGCAGCTCCAGGCCGACGTTCGCGGCGTCCAGGGCACCGTCCAGGTCCCTGGCGGCCAGCCGTGCCGTGGCGAGGCGGCCGGAGCGTACGGCGCGGTCGCGGGGGACCGCTTGGTTCACCGCCACGGCGAGTGCGCTGGTCGCCCGCTCGGGGAAACCGGATCGCAGCATGATCTTGCCCTCGGTCGACTTGAGTTGGGCCTCGCCGTACCAGCCGAGCCAGTCCGGACGGTCGCCTTCGAGGTGGGTGTCCCACAGGTCGTAGGCCCGGTTGAGCGACTGGCCAGCAGCCTCGTGTCGGGTGTCCCTGGAGAGCGCCTCGGCTTGGTGGAGGTAGAGGTATGAAGTCGCCGAGGGTGGTAGGGCCGACTGGGCGTTGTCGATGGCCGTGTCGATGAGCTTCACGCGCGCGGCCGTGTCGCCCGAGTCGGAGATGTGGACGCCCATCTCGGCCAGGATGAAGGCGCCGAAGCCGTCGTCTTTGGCGCTGTGAGCGCTGCGGAGAGCGCCAATGTAGTAGCGCTGGCCGAGTGAGCGGAGGCCTTTGTCGTAGGCCATCCATCCGGCGAGGTAGGACGCGCGGGCGGCCGTGGCGTAGAGGCGGTGCTCGACGGCGTCGGAGTAGCGCCCGTGGTCGAGGAGGCTGGTGATCAGTGCGAGGTCGCTGGTGGCCTGGTCCAGGAGGCGGGCGCCGCCCATCTGGTCGTCGAGGGTGCGGAGGGTGTCCACGCGCGCTTCGATGGTGGTCACCATCGCGTCGGTGACGCGGTCGCCTTCGATTGCCGAGGCGAACGCCTCTGGTGCGGCTGCCCAGTTGGCGGCGACTCCTGTCAGTGCGACGCCGGTGATGGACAGGAATCCTCGGCGATCCATGTGGCCGCTCCTGACCAGATCGGCGAATACCGTCACGGTCCCGGTCGGAGTCCACGGGGCCGCCAGGGCCGTCGACTCCCAGGCCGGCAGCCATCGGGGCCAGGGCACCGAGCGTACGTGGTCCTCGGCGACGCCCAACAGGTCGGCGAGCACCCGTTGCGTGTCCGCGTCGGGTGCCTGCCCCTGCTCCCACTTCCAGACGGTCGTCCGGTTGGTGGCCAGTTGTACGCCCAGCGCGGCCCCGCGTTCGCGCATGAGCCGTGCTAACTCGGCCTTGCCCCAGCCCTTGCCTTCTCGCACGTAGGTCAGCGGGTGCAGAGCCGTCGGGTCAGACATCCCACCCTCCCCTCAGGTTGGTAGTCAGGAGGTTACTCCCCGTGCGTGCGAGAAACGGGGGTTTCTCTCGCTGGAGGAACCCCCTGGAAACGTTCCGGACCCGTGGTCCACGGTCGTTCACTGGGCCCACGCCGTTCGGAGCCGAGCACCCGGGTTAACCGGCTCCCCCGCCCCGCTCCGGACGGCTTCCAGGACCGCAGCCCGTCATCGGCGTCCCTCGCGTGGGTGACGGGCTGCATCACCCCCGAGGAGGTCGTGATGAGCCAGCCTCTGCCCGTCCGTACGCCGGGTGACAGCGGAAGACAGCACACGGTTCCCGAGCCGCCGGCCGGTCCGAGTCCGGCCCTTCGCGCCCGCGCCAAGTCCGGCTGGGAGAGATTCCTCCGGCGCGGAGCGAGCGACCGCGAGGAGTCCGAGCGGTGAATCCGGTCGACGCCGAAGGCCGGGAGGACCACCCCCTCCTTCACCGCCTGGTACGCGACATCGCGAGCCGGGGCGAAGGGGAGCTGACGGCCGTCGTCCATGAGAGGCACGGCGGCCGGCTCATCCGTATCGCCCACATCCAGCCCGCGAACGGCGTCGCCTGGTCGACGGCTGCCGACAACATCGGGCCCGCCCGATGAGGCAGCGCCTCGCTGTCGTGGCCTACGTGATCGTCGTCAGTGCGCTCGTCGTCACGTTGGCCATCGCCGGAACCCCGGACCAGTGAGAAACGGGAGGAGCAGCACCATGAGACGTACCGCGAACCGCGGCTTCAACCACCGCCAGGCCGTGACCGAGGAGTGGTTCCGCACCCAGGTCCTTCCTCGCGTGTCCGGCGTACGGTTTCTCCCCTACCAGGTGCGACAGATGCGGCACGAGCACCTTCCCGCGATGTTGCGTGACGAGGACCGGAAGAGCCTGGCCGGTATCGCCGGGGACCTGGTGAAGGTCTCCGTGCGGTGGCGCTGCCTGCCGTTCCATTACTTCCGCTACGGCGGGTACCGGCGTGAGGTGTCCGCCGAGCGGGCCTGCTCGTACCTGCCGGAGAGCGCCCTGTTCCACCGGCTCCTTCCCCGCGTGAACCGGGACACGATCGCCCTGGACGACAAGACGACCTGCAAGAAGATCCTCGCCTCTGCCGGCATCCCGCAGCCCGCGCTCATCGCCAACGGCGACCGCCGTGCGGGTGTGACGTCCAACGGCGAGGCGGTGCCGCTGGCGGAGATCCTCGACCACGCTTCCGGCCTCGGCCGCGTGGTGGTCAAGCCTTCCCGCTACTCCAGTGGTGGGTCCGGCGTCGTGATCGTGCGGCCCGGCGAGGACTCCTTCAACCTCCCGGCCTACGCGCAGCGATGGGGCACGTGGCTGGTGGAACAGCACGTGCCCCAGCATCCCGACCTGGACGTGCTGAACCCGTACGCCCTCAACACGTTCCGCGTGATCACCCTGCTGCGTGAAGGCGCCGTCGAGGTCCTGTACGTGATGCTGAAGCTCGGCGGCGCCGAGAGCACCACGGACAACTCGGCGTCCGGAGGCATGCAGATCCGTGTCCGCCCCGACGGGCGACTCGATCGCCACGGCTATGACCGGTACCTGAACGCCCACACACGCCACGAGGTCAGTTCGGTGCCGTTCGCCGACCACCGGATCTCCCGCATAACGGAGGTCCGAGAGCTGGCCGAGCGCTGTGCCCGCCTGTTCCCGCAAGTGCCCTTCATCGGCTGGGACATCGCTCTCACGCCCGGCGGCCCCGTGGTCATCGAGGGCAACAGCAGCCCCTCCCTCGCACACATCCAGCGCACCCACGGCGGCGTCGCGCCGGACCTCGTTCCCGCGCTCCGCTCCGTGATGGACCGCCCGATCCTCTGACCAAGGAGTTCCCGTGGAAAACCTGAGAATGCAGGCCCGCGCCGCGGCCGGGGGTCTGCTCGACACGCTCAAGACGATGCCCGCGGTCCAGGCGCTCTACGTCCTGTCCTCCTCGGCGGTCGCGCCCCGGAACGTCACCCGATTCAGTACCGACTCCGACTTCGACCTGGCCGTCGTCCTCGATGTCCCGATCAAGGAGGACGAGTGGAG
Organism: Streptomyces sp. NPDC094032; assembly: GCF_040303965.1. NCBI lineage: Bacteria > Bacillati > Actinomycetota > Actinomycetes > Kitasatosporales > Streptomycetaceae > Streptomyces > Streptomyces sp. NPDC094032. The sequence goes on from NZ_JBEOUE010000019.1 coordinate 57,411, forward strand.
GTCGCGGCCGGCGGACACGTACGCCCTGATCCGCGACCGGCTCCCCGCCTGGATCCCGGAGTTCAGCTTCCACCTGCCGGTCCCCTGGGGACGCATGGAGGTCAATGTCCACCAGCTCCTCTTCCAGTACGAGGCCGACCCGCGCACGGCGTGGAACAGCGACAAGTGCGACGCCTACGGGAACAAGGGCGAGCCGCTGTTCGACCGCGAGGAAGCCTTCGGGGCGCTGATCTCCCACAAGACGCGCCAGCAGCTCCAGCGCCTGGAGGGCGAGACCTACCGGCTCCACAACCGGATCACCTGGGACGTGCGCGAGATTCCGCTGCGCATGGCGAGGCGGGTCGGCGTACCCACGGGCCACTTCGTCCTCTCGGGAGCGCTGGACGAGGTCGTGGACTGGATGTACGCGCGATCGGGCCAGCTGCTGCCGAACATGAAGTGGAAGCTGTACTCCCTCGGCGCACTCGGCCTGATCAGCAGCGATCAGGAGAACCTGCTGATCGAGGCCCAGCAGTGCGACCCGCTGTCGATGGCCGACCTGGAGCGGCGGTGCGAGGCCCTGAGTGAGTTCTGCCGCGCGGTCGGGATGGACCTCAGCCCCGGGGCGATCGAGGTCGTGCGCAAGGCGTACCAGCAGGCCAATCACCACCTCCTCGGAGGCGAGGCGGCGGTCTTCGGCACTCTGCCGGCCCCGCGATTCTTTCCCTTCGGCGAGCGCGGCGGTTCTGGTTAGGCGCTTGTGTCCAGGCGTCAGTACGCTGCTTGATCCGCTTACACAGGAGGCATGATGTCGATCAAGGTCCACAACACGCTGACCGGCCAGACCGAGGAGTTCCGCCCCGAGCGGGAGGCCGAGGTGCGGATGTTCGTGTGCGGACCCACCGTGTACGGCCCCAGCCACGTCGGGCACGCGAAGACGTACACGCAGTTCGACTTCATCGCCCGGTACCTGGAGGCGAGCGGCTACAAGGTCACGTACCTCCAGAACATCACCGACGTCGACGACAAGATCATCCGACGCTCGGCGGAGGAGGGCACCCCGACGGAGGAGATCGCGGCTCACTTCGAGAAGCAGTACCTGGACGACATGGCCGCGCTGGGCAACACCCGTGTCGACGTCCACGCGCGGGCCCACGACCACATCGACGCGATCGTGGACCAGATCAAGCGGCTCATCGAGCGCGGACACGCCTACCAGCTCGACGACGGCTGGTACTTCGACCTGGCCTCGTTCCCCGCGTACGGCAAGCTCTCCGGTCGCACTGACCTGCGCCCCGAGGACTCGGTGTCGCGGATCGACGACAACTCGAAGAAGCGCAACCCCGGCGACTTCGCCCTGTGGAAGGGGCGCAAGGACGGCGAGCCGTTCTGGGAGACCGACCTCGGCCCCGGCCGGCCGGGCTGGCACATCGAGGACACCGCGATCACGGAGACCTTCTTCGGGCCCTCGTACGACCTGCACGGCGGCGCCGTCGACCTCATCTTCCCGCACCACGAGGCCGAGGTCGCCCAGATGGAAGCCGCCTCCGGCATCGAGCCCCTGGCCCGCTACTGGATGCACACCGGTCTCCTGCGGGTCGACGGCGAGAAGATGTCGAAGAGCACCGGCAACTTCCTCACCATCCGCGACGCCCTCGCCAGGACGGACTTCCGTACCCTGCGGCACGCCTTTCTCTCCCAGCACTACCGCTCCTCCATGGAGCTGAGCGACTCCACGCTGGAACAGGCCCGAGGAGCACGCCGCCGGATCGAGAACTTCGCCCGGGCCATCGACGCCGCGCACACCGACAGTCAGGCGAACACCGTGCGCGCGAAGGTCGCCTGGAAGGAGATGCGCGAGCGCCTGGACGACGACTTCGACACCCCCGGTGCCCTCGCCGTCCTGTTCCAGTACATCCGTGAGCAGAACCGCATGGAGGAGCCGGCCGGTCCGGCCGCCCTGCGGCTGATCGAGGACGTGAACAACCTCTTCGGAACCTTCGACATCCCCGGCTCCGTCCAGAGCGACGCCGCCGTCGACGAACTCGTGAAGGAACGCGACCGGCTCCGCGCGGCGAGGAAGTTCGCCGAGGCCGACGCAATCCGCGAACAGCTCACCCAGCAGGGCGTCGTCCTTGAGGACTCGCCCGAAGGCACCCGTTGGTGGAAGGAGACCACCTCATGACCTGGAAGAGCCGCTTACCGCTCGTCGTAGAGAGCGCCATTCCGCTCAGCCTCTGCGGAGCGCTGATGGACCACGTGAAAAACCACACCGCCCGCCCGCGTACCTACCAGGGCGTCATCGACGAATCGCTGCGCAAGAGTGAGTACGTCGAGGTCCCGACGCACCTGGAGGAGGCGTTCGTCTCCCACAGCGTCGCCCACGTCCGCAGCCACTTCGAGATCGCCCCGAAGCGGATCCCCACCCAGTCGGCGGTCGTCTACCGCTACGGCCCCGGAGTCGGCTTCGTCGCCCACCACGACGAGGTCACCGACATCGAGCGCGAACGGGCCCGGACCAACGGCCAGCCCGTCGTCGGCGGCGACCTCACCCTCGTGGTCTGGCTCAACACGCCGGACTCCTACGGCGGGGGCGAGCTGTTCTTCGAGAACCCTGCCCAGGAGATCAAGCCGCCCTGCGGCACCCTGGTCGCCTTCCCCGCCATCCGCGACCACATCCACGGCGTACGGCCGATCACTAGGGGCGAACGCGTGACCCTCGTCGTACGCGTCGATGCCGAACGCCTCTGAGCAGAGGCCACTTCCCCTGTCAGCTGGGGCAGCGCGGCTGCCAGGATGAACGGTATGACGACGATTGACGGTGAGGTAGCGCCGGGATTCGAACCGGTCCGCGAGGCGTTCGCAGCGAACTTCACCCAGCACGGGGACATCGGCGCGGCCGTGTGCGTCTACTGGCACGGCCGGCCGGTGGTCGACCTGTGGGGTGGCGTCGCCGACGTTGACACCGGCCGTCCGTGGACGCGGGACACCCTGCAACTGGTGTACTCGGCGACCAAGGGAGCCACCGCGACCGCGGCGCACATGCTGGTCGAGCGCGGCATGGTCGACCTCGACGCCCCGGTGGCGAAGTACTGGCCGGAGTTCGCGGCGAACGGCAAGGCAGACATCCCCGTGCGTTGGCTTCAGTCCCACCAGGCCGGCCTGGTCGCACTGGACGAGCCGCTCCCGCTGGCTGCGGCGCTGGCCTGGGACCCCATGGCAGCAGCGCTGGCGGCCCAGCGGCCGCTATGGACTCCCGGCACCGCACACGGGTATCACGGTCGGACCTGGGGCTGGCTGGTCGGTGAGGTGATCCGCCGAGTCTCCGGCCGCTCGCCGGGCCGCTTCTTCGCCGACGAGATCGCGGGCCCGCTAGGGCTGGACTTCTTCATCGGCCTGCCGGCGAGCGAACGCGAGAGGGTCAGCCGCATGGTGTACCGGCGACCGGCCGTCGACCTCACTACCTTGCCTGCCGAGTCGGTTCCCGAGGAACTCCGCGAACAGGTCGCCGCCTGGCGCGACCCGAACTCCTTCAGTAACCGGGCGTTCGCGGTCACCAACCCGGCCGCGATCGACTTCGACTCCTCGGAGGTGCAGGCCGCGGAACTTCCGTCCTCCAACGGCATCGGCACTGCACGGGCGCTTGCCCGCATGTACGCCGCAACGATCGGTGAGGTTGATGGCGTGCGCCTGCTCGCCTCGGAGACCCTGGCGTCAGCGACTGACGAGCAGGCCAGCGGGAAGGACCAGGTGATGCTGATCCCGAGCCGATTCAGCACCGGCTACATGCTTCCCACCGAAGACAACCTCATGACCGGCCCGAACGCCTTCGGCCACACCGGTCGCGGCGGCTCACTCGCCTTCGCCGACCCGAAGCACGGCATCGCCTTCGGTTACGTGATGAACCACATCATCAGCGGGCCCGACGACCAACGTGCGGCCTCGCTGACCGAAGCGGTGCGGACGTCGCTGGCGTGAGCTGTCGGGCCTTGACCGCTTACTGAACATGGCGAGCCGTCGTGGTCCACCCCAGCCGACCCCATCGGCTCCCCCGATGGGGGCATCGGCAGGACGCACCAGCGGCCCGTGGACCGCCCCCGCCCCCCGTTCGTAGCGTCGTCGGCATGAGAAACGAGACCAGGGGAACCCTCGAACTGATCCTTGCCATGGTGCTGTCCGGCACCCTCGGTGTCTTCGTCGTCGAGTCGGGGGCCTCGCCCTTCACCGTGGTGTTCTTCCGGTGCCTGTTCGGGGCGGTCGCGCTCGGGGCGTACGGCCTGGCGCGCGGGTTCTTCGCCGGGCACGGGTTCACGGCGGGGAAGCTGGGGCTCGCGGTGCTCGGCGGGGTGTTCATCGTGGGCAACTGGGTGCTGCTCTTCGAGGCGTACGAGGTCACCTCGATCTCCTTCGCCACCGTCGTCTACCACACCCAGCCGTTCTTCCTGGTGCTGCTCGGCGCCGCCGTCCTGCGGGAGCGGATCGGCCGGGCCACGGTGGGGTGGCTCGTGGTCGCCTTCGCGGGGCTCGTGCTGGTGTCGGGGGTGCGGCCGGGGGACACCGCCTCGGTCGTGGGGCTCGGCCTCGCGCTGGCCGCCGCCGTCCTCTACGCCGTGGCGACCGTCGTCACCAAGCGGATCAGCGGGGTCCGGCCGCATCTGATCGCGCTCGTCCAGGTCACCGTGGGCATCCCGCTGCTGCTGCCCTTCGTCGACTTCGGCGAGGCCGCGGGCCTCGGCGCCGGGTGGGGCTGGCTCGCCGGGCTCGGGCTGCTGCACACCGGGGTGATGTACGTGCTCATGTACGCGGCGTACGCCAAGCTGCCCACCGCCCGGATCGCGGTGCTCGCCTTCACCTACCCCGCCGTCGCGATGCTCGCCGACTGGCTCGTGTACGGGCACCACATCGGCCTCGTCCAGGCGCTGGGCGTCCCGCTGATCGTGCTCGCCGGGCTCAGGGTGACTCGTGCGCGAGGCGCCGCGCCTGCTCCACGAACAGGCGCACATGCGGGGGCAGGCGCTTCCCGCGTCGCCACGCGATCTGCGTGAAGAGCGTGAACGGCGGCCGCCAGTCGAGCGCCGTCAGCACCCCGGACGCCAGCTCCTCGGAGACGGTGATCCGGGGCAGCAGCGCGATCCCGAGGCCCGCGGCCACGCCCCGCTTGCTCGCCTCGATCGTGCCGAATTCGAGGAAGGCGGGGGAGTGGGGGGCCAGCTCGGCCTCGAAGAGGTCGCGGTAGGCGCAGCCCGGCTCCGTGCCCACCAGGGACACCGCCGCCAGGTCCGCCGCCGTGAGCCCCGTCCTGGCGGCCAGCGGGTGGCCCGGCGCGGCCACCAGGACCAGCGGCTCCTCGCCGAGCACCTCGCTCTCCAGGCCCTCGTGCGCCGTCTCCCGCTCCATCAGGAGCCCCAGGTCGTACGTGCCCTCGCGCAGCGCCCGCCGGTTGGCGTCGCCGAGCGTCGGGCGCAGGGTCAGCCGCACCCGGGGGTAGCGGTGGTGGAAGAGCTCCAGGAGCGGCGGCAGCCGGTAGGAGGTGAGGGACTCCACGGTGCCGACCGCGATCGTGCCGGCCGGACCGTCGGCCGCCGTGACCGCCGCCCTGGCCTCCTCGGCGAGGCCGATGATCTGCCGGGCGTACGGGAGCAGGCGCTCACCGGCCTCGGTGAGGCGGATGCGGGAGCCGAGGCGTTCGAAGAGTTCCACGCCGAGGGAGGATTCGAGGGCGCGGATCTGGGCGGTCACGCTGGACTGCGCGTACGCCAGCTCGGCCGCCGCCCGGGTGAAGGAGAGGACGGTGGCGACCTTCTCGAAGGTGGTCAGGAGCCGCAGCTCCATCAGCCGTCGGTGTCCTTGGAGTCCTGGGCGTCCCTGGGGTCCCTTGAGTCCTTCGCGTCGCCGCCCTGTTCCCGGCGCTTCAGCTCGTCCTCGCGGCGGCGCAGGTCGGCCTCCCAGTCCTTGAGGAGGGCCTCGTCGTCGGCCTTCTCCTCGCGGAGCGACTTCAGGAACTCGGGGTTGTCGTCGGGGGCGACCCAGCCGCCGGACCCGCCCCGGGCGGCGGCGCGGCGCTGCTTGCCCGCCGCGAACCAGACGACCGGGCCGACGACCCAGAAGAGCAGGATGATGATGACCCAGACCACCTTGGGCAGGTGCTTGGTCTCCTGCTCCGGCGTGTTCACACAGTCGATGAACGCGTAGATCGTCAGTGCCAGCGGCAGGATGAACATCAGCGCCCTGAGCATGTGGGACAGCCCCCTGGAAGCAGCGGCGGGAGCGCGTTTCGACGGCCCCGGTGACGAGTCCAGCCTAACCGGTGACCGATACTTGCCCGTATGGCTTACGACGATCTCCGCTCGCTGCTCAGGGCCCTGGAGCGCGAAGGCGACCTCAAGCGCATCAAGGCCGAAGTCGACCCGTACCTGGAGGTCGGGGAGATCGTCGACCGCGTGAACAAGGCGGGAGGCCCGGCGCTGCTCTTCGAGAACGTGAAGGGCTCCGCCATGCCGCTCGCGATGAACGTCTTCGGGACGGACCGCCGGCTCCTCAAGGCGCTCGGCCTCAAGTCGTACGAGGAGATCTCCGAGAAGATCGGCGGGCTGCTCAAGCCCGAGCTCCCGCACGGCTTCGTCGGGGTCCGCGAGGCCTTCGGGAAGCTGGGCTCGATGGTCCACGTGCCGCCGAAGAAGGTGAAGGACGCCCCCGTCCAGGAGGTGGTCCTGACCGGCGACGACGTCGACCTCGACCTGCTGCCGGCGCTGTTCACCTGGCCCAAGGACGGCGGCTCCTTCTTCAACCTGGGCCTCACCCACACCAAGCACCCCGAGACCGGCGTCCGCAACCTCGGCCTCTACCGCCTCCAGCGGCACGACAAGCGCACCATCGGCATGCACTGGCAGATCCACAAGGACAGCCGCAACCACTACGCGGTCGCCGCCGCGCGCGGCGAGCGGCTGCCGGTCGCCATCGCCTTCGGCTGCCCGCCGGCCGTCACGTACGCCTCGACGGCGCCGCTGCCGGGTGACATCGACGAGTACCTCTTCGCGGGCTTCGTGCAGGGCAAGCGGATCGAGATGGTCGACTGCAAGACCGTCCCGCTCCAGGTCCCCGCGCAGGCGGAGGTCGTGATCGAGGGCTGGCTGGAGCCGGGCGAGACGCTGCCCGAGGGCCCGTTCGGCGACCACACCGGCTTCTACACGCCGCAGGAACCGTTCCCCGCGCTGACGATCGACTGCGTGACGATGCGGAAGCGTCCGCTGCTCCAGTCGATCGTGGTCGGCCGCCCGCCGACCGAGGACGGTCCGCTGGGCCGGGCGACGGAGCGTTTCTTCCTGCCGCTCCTCAAGATCATCGTGCCGGACATCGTCGACTACCACCTGCCGGAGTCGGGCGGCTTCCACAACTGCGCGATCGTCTCGATCGACAAGAAGTACCCGAAGCACGCGCAGAAGGTCATGCACGCCATCTGGGGCGCGCACATGATGTCGCTGACCAAGCTGATCATCGTGGTCGACAAGGACTGCGACGTGCACGACCTGCACGAGGTGTCCTGGCGGGCGCTCGGGAACACGGACTACGCCCGTGACCTGACCGTCGTCGAGGGCCCGGTGGACCACCTGGACCACGCCTCCTACCAGCAGTTCTGGGGCGGCAAGGCGGGCATCGACGCGACGAAGAAGCTGCCCGAGGAGGGCTACACCCGCGACGGCGGCTGGCCCGACATGGTCGAGTCGGACCCGGCGACGGCGGCCCTGGTGGACCGCCGCTGGAAGGAGTACGGGCTGTGACCACGGCCGCGGTGCCCGGCGCCCAGCCGGGCCGGACGAAAGCCTTCCTGCGCCTGGTGATGATCGAGCACTCGGTCTTCGCGCTGCCCTTCGCGTACATCGCCGCCCTGACCGCGATGTACCAGCTGGACCGGCAGATCCACTGGTGGACCCTGTTCCTGGTGACCGTCTGCATGGTCGGGCTGCGCACCTTCGCCATGGCGTGCAACCGGATCATCGACCGCGAGATCGACGCCCGTAACCCGCGCACCGCCCACCGCGAGCTGGTCACCGGCGCGGTCTCGGTGCGCTCGGCGTGGACCGGAGCCGGAGTCGCGGTCGTCGTCTTCCTGGGCGCCGCGGCCCTGCTCAACCCGCTCTGCCTGGCGCTCGCGCCGCTCGCCGTGATCCCGATGGTGATCTATCCGTACGGCAAGCGGTTCACCAACTTCCCGCACGCCATCCTGGGCCTCGCCCAGGCGATCGGCCCCATCGGGGCCTGGCTCGCGGTCAGCGGCGAGTGGTCCTGGGACGCGGTGATCCTGGGCCTCGCGGTCGGCATCTGGATCGGCGGCTTCGACCTGATCTTCGCCTGCCAGGACGTGCAGGCGGACCGCGCCCACGGCGTGATGTCGGTCCCGGCCCGCTTCGGCATCCCGGCCGCCCTGTGGGGCGCCCGCGCCTCCGCCGTGGTGACCACGGGCCTGCTGGTCTGGTACGCGCTGGCGACGGACGCGGGCGCGTTCTTCTGGGCCGGTCTGGTGATCGTGGCGGTGGCCTTCTGCTACGAGCACTCGATCGTGAAGCCGCACGACCTGTCCCGGCTGAACCGGGCCTTCTTCACCGTCAACGGCTTCATCGGGATCGTGCTGTTCCTCTGCGCGCTGCTCGACCTGCTGGTGCGCGGGCTGTCCCTGTAGGGGACGGCTAGGCTCGTCGGCGTGGAGCAGCAGGTGAACAAGCAGCAGCGTCGTCCGTGGGTCGTCGGAGTGTCGGGAGCGTCCGGGACGCCGTACGCAGCCGCCGTGCTGCGGGGGCTGCTCGCGGCCGGGGAGAGCGTCGACCTCGTCGTGTCGCGGGCCTCGCGGCTGACGCTGCTCGACGAGACGGGGATCGCCTTCCGGGACGCGCACTGGCGCGAGGACCTGGCGACGTGGCTGGCGCGGGGCGCCGACGGGAAGCCCGACACCTTCGGGGTGCCGGAGGGCCTGGACGACGTGCGGTACTGGGCGGCCGGGGATCTGGCCGCCGGGCCGTCCTCCGGCTCGTACGCCGTGAAGGGGATGCTGATCGTGCCGGCGTCGACGGCCGCGGTGGCGGGGGTCGCGCTCGGGCTCTCGAAGGACCTGCTCCAGCGGGTCGCGAGCGTGACGCTCAAGGAGCGGCGGCCGCTGGTCGTCGCGGTGCGGGAGACCCCGCTGAACGGACAGACCCTCAAGCACATGGTGACGCTGGACGAGGCGGGCGCAGTGGTGCTGCCCGCCTCTCCGGCGTTCTACGCGGGGGCGACGCACATCCAGGATCTGGTGGACTTCGTCGCCGGGCGGGTGCTCGACGCGGCAGGGGTGCCGCACCGGCTGTACCGCCGTTGGGAGGGAGAGCTGGGTGGCGCGCTCCCGTCCGCTGGTTAGGCCTTCTTGGCGCGCTTCTTCGCGGCGCGCTTCGAGGCGGGGTTCGGCTGGTGGGCACGCGAGCGGTTGGCCATCTCCTGCAGCTCGCGCATACGGGCGTAGGCCATCTCGATCGTGTACACGGTGATCACCACTCCAAAGATCGTCTTTGATCTGCCGAAAGATTCACAGGGTGTCGCCCCTGTGTACCTTAGATTCTATACCTAAACTCGCGGTATCGCTGGACAATGGAAGGCTTCATACCTATGGACGCCGTGGACAGGCAGCTCATCCAGGCTCTGCGCGAGAACGGCAGGGCCTCGTACGCCGAGCTCGGCCGGCTCGTCGGGCTCTCCGGCCCCTCCGTCACCGACCGCATCAACCGTCTTGAGGCCGCGGGAGTCATCACCGGCTACCGCGCCACCGTCGACGCCGCCTCGCTCGGCCTCGGTGTCACCGCGCTGATCGGCATCTCGCTGTCCGACGCCGCCGACCACGAGGACGTGGCCCGTCGGCTGAAGGACCTGGCCGAGATCGAGGACTGCTGGTTCATCGCCGGCGACGACTCCTTCATGCTCAAGGTCCGCTCCGACGACGTGGACGGCCTGGAGAAGACGATCCGGCGGCTGAGCGGGACGAAGGGGGTGTCGCGGACCCGTACGACGATCGTGCTCTCCACGAAGTGGGAGAACCGGGTCGGAGATCTGCCTGAGGAGGGCTGAGGATACGGTGGGCAGGCCTGGTTTCTGAGAGAGCCTGGTTTCGGAGCAACAAGGAGGCATCCGTATGGACGCGGGGCTCAAGCGGGAGCTGGAGCAGAAGGTCCTCGCCGGCGAGCGGCTGAGCCGTGAGGACGGCATCGCCCTGTACGGATCGGACGACCTCGCCTGGCTCGGCGGGCTGGCCCACGAGGTCAGGACCCGCAAGAACGGCGACGTGGTGCACTTCAACGTGAACCGTCATCTGAACATGACGAACGTGTGCACCGCCTCCTGCGCCTACTGCTCCTTCCAGCGCAAGCCGGGCGAGAAGGACGCGTACACCATGCGCATCGAGGAGGCCGTGCGCCTCGCGAAGGCGATGGAGAACGAGAACCTCACCGAGCTGCACATCGTCAACGGGCTGCACCCCAGCCTGCCCTGGCGCTACTACCCGCGCTCGCTCTCCGAGCTGAAGAAGGCGCTGCCGAACGTCTCGCTCAAGGCCTTCACCGCCACCGAGATCCACCACTTCGAGACCATCTCGGGCCTGTCGGCCTCCGAGATCCTCGACGAGCTGATCGAGGCCGGTCTGGAGTCCCTGACCGGCGGCGGCGCCGAGATCTTCGACTGGGAGGTCCGGCAGCACATCGTGGACCACAGGACCCACTGGGAGGACTGGTCCCGGATCCACCGGCTCGCGCACGAGAAGGGCCTGAAGACCCCGGCCACGATGCTGTACGGGCACATCGAGGAGCCGCGCCACCGCGTGGACCATGTGCTGCGGCTGCGTGAGCTCCAGGACGAGACCGGCGGCTTCCAGGTCTTCATCCCGCTGCGGTACCAGCACGACTTCGTGGACATGAAGGACGGCAAGGTCCGCAACAAGCTCCAGGCGCGGACGACGATGGCGACGGGCGCCGAGGCCCTGAAGACCTTCGCGGTCTCCCGGCTGCTCTTCGACAACGTCCCGCACGTCAAGGTCTTCTGGGTGATGCACGGCGTCCAGACCGCGCAGCTTGCGCTCCAGCACGGCGCGGACGACATGGACGGCTCGGTCGTCGAGTACAAGATCACCCACGACGCGGACAACTACGGCACCCCGAACAAGCTGGGCCGCGAGGACCTCCTGGAGCTCATCCGGGACGCCGGTTTCCGTCCGGTGGAGCGCAACACGCGCTACGAGATCATCCGCGAGTACCCGGGTCCGGACGCGGAGCGGCGCGAGACCCCGCAGCTCATGCGTTTCTGACGGTCCACCAGGTCAGCGGTCCGCTAGGTCAGCGGCAGCAGCATCACGATGTCGTCGCGGTCGTCGCCCGGGGCCACCCGGATGGCGGCCGGGACGCGGCCGACCTCCTTGTAGCCGGCCCGCGCGTAGAAGGTGTCGAGGCCGGTGCCGCCCCGGCAGGTGAGCCGGACGGCCTCGACGCCCTCGAAGCCCTCGGCGGTCCGCGCGGCGTGCTCGACCGCGGCCATGAGCTCGCGCCCGTACCCCTTGCCCTGGTGCCGGGGGTGCACCATCACCGTGTACAGCCACACCCAGTGCGTCATCAGGGGGTGGCTGTTGTACGTGAAGAAGGCGGTGGCGGCGACCTCGCCCCGCTCGTCCCGGCCGACGAGCAGCCGGGTCGTGCCCTGCGCCATCCCCACGAGGTGGGTGAGGAGCGCGGGCCGGACCTCCTCGCGCGTCACGGGCGGTACGAAGCCGACGGCGCCGCCCGCGTTGGACACGTCCGCCCAGAGGCCGAGCAGGCCGTCGCGCAGGGCGGGGTCGATGGGCGGATCCAGCTCAAAGGTAAGGGTCATCGGCTGATCCTATTCATTACTTGGTAGAGCGCTCAAGGATTTCCGACCTTCGGACGTCCGGTTCGGGACCTTCGCCCGTCGGTACGGCATAAGGGACGGGCGTAGCTTGTGAATGTATTCACGAGCTCCGATCCCGGGCTCCCGACCAGGGAAGAAGGCTGTCGCCATGGCCGTCCACACGCCGGAACGTCACACCCTCCGCAGCACCGCCGACCGGCCCGGCAGCCAGGACGACGTCCTCGTCCGCTCGGGCCCCACCCGCGCCCTGCTCGCCGTCAGCCGCGTCCTCGTCGGCTTCTTCTTCCTGTGGCCGTTCCTCGACAAGACCTTCGGCCTCGGCAAGGCCACCCCGTCGGCCGGCGCCTGGATCAACGGCGGACACCCCACCGAGGGCTTCCTGCTGCACGGCACCAAGGGTCCCTTCGCCCACATGTTCGACTCGGTCGCGGGCACCTGGTGGCTGGACACCCTCTTCATGCTCGGCCTGCTCGGCGTCGGCCTCGCGATGATCCTCGGCATCGGCATGCGGATCGCCGCCGTCTCCGGAACGCTGATGATGGGCTTCATGTGGCTCGTCACCCTCTGGCCCGACAGCAACCCCTTCATGGACAGCCACTGGATGATCGCCCTGGTGCTGCTCATCACCGCCGCGACCGGCGCGGGCCGCTACTACGGCCTCGGCGGCCGCTGGGCCGAAATGCGCCTGGTCCGCGAGCACCGCTGGCTGATCTGACCGTCCCCCGCACCGCGCCACGACCCCGGTCCCGACGAGCGTCCCTCCCCGTGCTTCACTGGAGGGACGCTCGTCCGGTATGGGAGGGAACAGACATGCTCCGCTACACCCTGATGCGCCTCGGCATCTTCGCCGGCAGCTTCCTCGCGCTCTGGGGCCTGGTCTACGCGGGCATCCTGCCGCGCGGCCTCGGCGACTCCAACCTGCTCTGGGTCCTGCTGCTCTCCGTCGTCGTCTCCGCCCCGCTCAGCTTCGTCCTGCTGCGCAAGGAGCGCGACACGATGAGCGCCCAGATCGTCGAGCGCGTCGACCGCGCCAAGGGCCGCCTGGACGCCAACCGGTCGGCGGAGGACGCTGTCTGAGCGATGCGCGGCGCCGCGTAAAGGCCGCGTAAGGTACCTCACATCGATGCCCCGGGTGGGAGCTTTCAAGGCTCCTGCCTGGGGTTTTCTGTGTTTCCAAGGTTTTTGGCGGGGCTTACCTCAAAGAAGCCCTTTGAGGATCTCAAAGTTCAAGTGTTAACGTATTCGACATGAAGACAGCAGTGCGCCTCCCGCATGCCGCGAGCACCCCGCTCGTGGCGCGCCTGCATGTCGATCTGTGCCGCTGTATGTCCGCGGTCTGTTGCCGCTAGGTCCGATCCCGGCATCATGCAGCGGTCCGCGCGTCGAGCGCGGTGTGCCGCACCCCCGTCCCCGTATTTCCCGATACGCACCGCTGGAGTGTGTCTGTGTCCGCGTCCTCGTCCGCGCCCGTGGCGAAGTCCCGCATACCCAAGGTCCCGTTCTGGGCCCAGATCGTCGCCGGTCTCGTCATCGGTGTCCTGCTCGGCTGGCTCGCCCGCAGTCAGGACATCGGCTGGCTGAAGGAGACGCTGACCCAGGTCGGCGGCATCTTCGTCCAGCTGCTCAAGCTGGCCGTCGCCCCGCTGGTCTTCTTCGCGATCCTGGTGTCGATCACCAACCTCCGCAAGGTGAACAACGCGGCCCGGCTGGCCGCCCAGACGCTCATCTGGTTCATGATCACCTCGCTGATCGCGGTCGGCATCGGCCTCGCGATCGGTCTGCTGACCAACCCCGGCGCGGGCACCGGCCTCACGCCGAAGGACGGCAAGCTGCCCGAGCACCAGGGCAGCTGGATCGACTTCCTCACCGGCATCATCCCGACGGACGTCATCACGCCCTTCACCGAGCTGAACGTCCTCCAGATCGTCTTCATGGCCGCCGTCGCCGGCATCGCCGCCCTGAAGCTGGGCGAGAAGGCCCAGCCGATCCTCTCCCTCTCGGAGTCGATCCTGGAGCTGCTCCAGAAGGCCCTGTGGTGGGTCATCCGGCTCGCCCCGATCGGCACCGCCGGCCTCATCGGCAAGGCCATCGTGAACTACGGCTGGGACCTGATCGGCAAGTACGCCACCTTCACCGCCGACGTCTACATCGGCTGCGCCCTGGTCCTGTTCGGCGTCTACCCGCTGCTCCTCGCGACCGTCGCCAAGCTGAACCCGCTGCAGTTCTACAAGGGCGCCTGGCCCGCCATCCAGCTGGCCTTCGTCTCCCGCTCCTCGGTCGGCACCATGCCGGTCACCCAGCGCGTCACCGAGCGCCTCGGCGTCCCGAAGGAGTACGCCTCCTTCTCCGTGCCGTTCGGCGCCACGACGAAGATGGACGGCTGCGCCGCGATCTACCCGGCGCTCGCCGCGATCTTCATCGCGCAGATCTTCGACGTGCAGCTGGGCGTCAAGGAGTACCTGCTGATCGCGTTCGTCTCGGTCATCGGCTCGGCGGCCACCGCCGGCCTCACCGGCGCCACGGTCATGCTGACCCTGACCCTCTCCACCCTCGGCCTCCCGCTGGAGGGCGTCGGCCTCCTGATGGCCATCGACCCGATCCTCGACATGATGCGCACGGCCACGAACGTCGCCGGCCAGGCCCTGGTCCCGGTGCTCGTGTCCTCCCGCGAGAAGATCCTCGACCTCGCCGCGTACAACTCGGCCTCGGCCTCCCCGGTCGACGAGCTGGTGGACGCGCCCGAGCCCAAGGTGGCGGTCGCCGCCTGACGCCACGGTGGACGGTGTACGTGAGGCCCGTGCCCCCCACTGGGGGTACGGGCCTCACGGCGTTTCCGGGGGTGTTTCCGGAGGCTTCTCCGGCGGCGGGCCGGTCACCCGTCCTTCGGGTCCGGCTCCGGCTCGGCGTCCGGTGCCGCCGGGCCCGTGCCGGGCTGCGAGTAGAGGATGTCGCGGGCCTGTTCGGCGGCGCGCATCAGGCTCTCGCCGATGAAGTCGACGAAACGGGCGATGGTCTCCAGGCGCGCGGCCGCCGGGGTGTCCGGGCCGAGGATGCCGATGCCCTGCCGGGCGGTCTCGGCGAGCGCGAGGTTGGCCTTCGCGCCGGCGATCGTGCCGTGGTACCAGACGTCGTTGTCGGCGGTGTAGCGCTCGCGGCGGCGCTCGTCGCGCTCCCGGCGGACCAGGCCCTGGGCGTCCAGGAACGTGATGGCCTTGGAGACGGACGCCGGGCTGACCTGGAGGTGCTGGGCGAGTTCGGACGCGGTGAGGCTGCCCGCGTCGCTCGTGTAGAGGGCCATCAGCACCCGGGCCATCATCTTCGGCAGGCCCTGCGCCATGAGGAGGGTCGTGAACGTCTCCTCGTACTCCCGTACGGCCTCGGGGTCGCGCCCCGGGGTCTGCGCGACCGTCCCCCGCCCCCGCGGCGCGGCCGGCCGGCGCTGGTGGGTGCGGCGCTCGGTGGCGCGCTGGGCGAGGTCGGCGCGGTAGGAGGTGGGGCCGCCGTTGCGCATGACCTCGCGCGTGATGGTGGAGGTCGGGCGGTCCAGGCGCCGGGCGATCTCCGCGTAGGCGAGGCCGTCGCCCAGGCCCAGCGCGATCTGCTGACGTTCCTGCTGGGTGAGTCTGCCTCCCGGCATCGCGGTCTCCTCTTTGTCCCTCTTGGTGCCTCTTCGTACTTCCTGACGCCCTCAGCATAGCGTTCACTCCTCATTCATTGCAACGCGACGAGGGGCTGACGTTGCGTTAAATCCATCCCCGTTGCAACGATTTCACTGTGCTGACCTGCATGAATGCTGTTTGTGCGCAACGAAGGTGTTGATGAGATCTCGAATGCAACGTAGCTTTTCCAATGTCGGAAACGCCGACGGGGGGCGGAAGCCACGGCAGAGCCCCCACCGAGTCACAGGAGAACGACATGCGGAACTTCGCCACCACCGCCCCCATCACCGCCGTCCTCGACATCCCCGCCGGGCGCGTCGAGTTCATCGCCGCCGACCGCGCGGACGCCACCGTCGAGGTCCGCCCCGCGAACGCCGCCAAGGGCCGGGACGCCAAGGCCGCCGAGCGGGTCGAGGTCGCCTTCGCCGACGGTGTGCTGCGGATCGCCGCCCCCGAGGCGGAGCACAAGGTCCTCGGCACCTCCGGAGAGGTCGAGGTCACGGTCCAGCTCCCGGTCGGCTCCCGCGTGGAGGCCGTGGTCGCCGCCGGCGAACTGCGGGGCACCGGGCGCCTCGGCGACGTGGTCCTGGAGACCGCGCAGGGCCCGGTGACGCTGGACGAGGCCGCGAGCGCCCGTATCGCGGTCCAGGACGGCGACATCACGATCGACCGCCTGACCGGCCCGGCCGAACTCCGCACCAAGCAGGGCACCGTCAAGGTCGCCGAGGCCGTCCGCGGCGCGGTCGAACTGCGCACCGAGAAGGGCGACATCGAGATCGGCGCCGCCTCGGGGGTCTCCGCCACCCTCGTCGCCGGTACGAGCTACGGCCGCGTCGAGAACGCGCTGCGGAACTCCCAGGGCGCCGCGGCCGAGCTGAACATCCACGCCACCACCGCGTACGGCGACATCACCGCCCGCAGCATCTGAATCCGCCCGATCCCGACCCCGACCTCGACCCCGAACTCGTATCCGAAGCAGAAGGAGCACTTCCCATGAGCAACCTGGCCATCGCGGCGCACGGGCTGCGCAAGTCCTACGGAGACAAGGTCGTCCTCGACGGCGTCGACCTGGCCGTCCCCGAAGGCACCGTCTTCTCCCTGCTCGGCCCGAACGGGGCCGGCAAGACCACCGCCGTGAAGATCCTCTCCACCCTGATCTCCGCCGACGCGGGCACCGGCGCCATCCGGATCGGCGGCCACGACCTGGCGGCCGCCCCGCAGAAGGTGCGCGCCTCGATCGGCGTCACCGGGCAGTTCTCCGCCGTCGACGGCCTGATCACCGGCGAGGAGAACATGCTCCTGATGGCCGACCTCCACCACCTCTCCAAGCGCGAGGGCCGACGGGTCGCGGCCGAGCTCCTTGAGCGCTTCGACCTCGTCGAGGCCGCGAAGAAGCCCGCCTCGACCTACTCCGGCGGCATGAAGCGGCGGCTCGACATCGCGATGACGCTGGTCGGCGACCCGCGGATCATCTTCCTCGACGAGCCGACCACGGGTCTCGACCCGCGCTCCCGGCACAACATGTGGCAGATCATCCGCGGTCTGGTCTCCGACGGCGTGACCGTCTTCCTCACCACCCAGTACCTGGAGGAGGCCGACCAGCTCGCCGACCGCATCGCCGTCCTCAACGACGGCCGGATCGCGGCCGAGGGCACCGCCGAGGAGCTGAAGCGGCTGATCCCCGGCGGGCACGTCCGGCTCCGCTTCACCGACCCGGCCGGCTACCGGGCCGCGGCCCTCGCCCTGGACGGGGCCATCCGGGACGAGGAGTCGCTCGGCCTCCAGGTGCCCAGCGACGGCAGCCAGCGCGCCCTGCGGGTCCTGCTCGACCGGCTGGACGCGGCCGGTGTCGAGGCGGCCGAACTGACCGTCCACACGCCGGACCTGGACGACGTGTTCTTCGCCCTGACCGGCCCGGGCGCGGCGGTGCCGGGCCAGTCCGCCCCGGCCGCCCCGGCTGACCGCTCCGCCTGAACAGCCCCGCCCCGACAGCCCTTCAGCCCGCCCAGCCCGCCCCGCCCGCCCCGCCCGCCCCGCCCCGTCCAAGGAGGACGAACGATGAGCTCCCTCTCCCTCGCTGTACGCGACTCGGCCACGATGCTGCGCCGCAACCTGCTCCACGCGCGCCGCTACCCGTCGCTGACGCTGAACCTGCTGCTCACCCCGATCATGCTCCTGCTGCTGTTCGTCTACATCTTCGGCGACACCATGAGCGCGGGCATCGGCGGCGGCGTCCCGGACCGCTCCGCGTACATCGCGTACATCGTCCCGGGCCTGCTCCTGATGACCATCGGCAGCACCACGATCGGGACGGCGGTCTCCGTCTCCAACGACATGACCGAGGGCATCATCGCCCGCTTCCGCACCATGGCGATCCACCGCCCGTCGGTGCTGGTCGGACACGTCGTCGGCAGCGTGCTCCAGTCGGTCGCGAGCGTGGTCCTGGTCGGCGCGGTCGGCGTCGCCATCGGCTTCCGGTCCGTGGACGCCACCGCCCTGGAGTGGCTGGCCGCCTTCGGTCTGCTGGTGCTCTTCTCGCTGGCGCTCACCTGGATCGCGGTCGGCATGGGCCTGGTCAGCCCGAACGCCGAGGCGGCCAGCAACAACGCGATGCCGCTGATCCTGCTGCCGCTGCTGTCCAGCGCGTTCACCCCGGTCGACTCGATGCCCGGCTGGTTCCGCCCGATCGCCGAGTACCAGCCCTTCACCCCGGCCATCGAGACCCTGCGCGGTCTGCTGCTCGGCACCGAGATCGGCCACAACGGCTGGCTGGCGGTCGCCTGGTGCGTGGGCCTCGCGGTCCTCGGCTACTTCTGGTCGACGTCGAAGTTCAACCAGGACCCCCGGTAGGCGCCGCCGCGTGACGCCACTCCTCTCGTACCGCCCAAGGGCGGCGTACCCCGGCAACACGCCGGAGCGCGCCGCCCCTTCGGCGTTCCGGGGTCCTTCGATACGCGCGCGGATCTGTCCAAATCCCTTGCCACGCCCTAGATTTACTCGGAAGTAAGGTTACTGTCCGGTTCTCGACGCCCCGAGGAGCCGCACGTGCCCGTCCCCGAGCCGCAGACCCTCCGCACGGCACCGCCGCCCTCACTGGTCCGCGTCGACGGGACCGTACGCGAGGCGTCCGTGCCCGCGCTCGTCCCGCCCGTACGGCGCGGCTCGCTCGCCGACCTGCCGTACACCACCGCACGGGAGGAACCCGCGGCCGTCCTCTTCGCCCGCAAGCGGCCCGACGGCGGCTGGACCGACGTCACCGCCGCGACCTTCGCGGCCGAGGTGCACTCCGTCGCCAAGGGGCTCATCGCCCAGGGGCTGCGGCCCGGCGACCGGCTCGCCCTGATGGCCCGTACCCGGTACGAGTGGACCCTCATCGACTTCGCTGCCTGGGCCGCCGGGCTCATCACCGTCCCGGTCTACCCCACCTCCTCCGCGTACCAGATCCGCTGGATCCTCCAGGACTCCGGCGCCGCCGCCTGCGTCGTCGAGGACCCGGCCCAGGCGCGCCTGGTCTCCGCCGAGCGGCGCCAACTACCGTCGCTCGGACAGCTCTGGGTGCTCGACACCGGTGCCGTCGACCAGTTGCGCAAGGCCGGGGCGCACGTGCCCGACGAGGCCGTCACCGCCCGCCGCGGGCTGCTCACCCCGGAGACCCTCGCCACCCTCGTCTACACCTCCGGCACCACCGGCCGCCCCAAGGGCTGCGCGCTCACCCACGGCAACTTCCTCACCGAGGTCGACAACGCCGTCGGCCTGCTCCACCCCGTCTTCAAGGCGCTCACCGACGAACCCGCCTCCACCCTCCTCTTCCTCCCGCTCTCCCACGTCTTCGGCCGCATGGTCGCCATCGGCTGCGTCCGCGCCCGCGTGAAGGTCGGGCACACCCCGTCCGTGGAGAGCGACGAACTCCTCGCCGACCTGGCCGCCTTCCGGCCGACCTTCCTCCTCGCCATCCCGTACGTCCTGGAGAAGGTCTTCCACACCGCCCGCGCCACCGCCGAACGCGCCGGCCGCGCCGCCTCCTTCGACCGCGCCGCGCGGGTCGCCGAACGCCACGGCCGCGAGGCGCGCCCCTCACTCGGACTGCGCGCCGCGCACGCCCTCTACGAGCCGCTCGTGTACCGGCGCATCCGGGCCGCGCTCGGCGGCCGTGTCCGGCACGTCATCTCCGGCGGCTCGGCGCTCGGCACCCGGCTCGCCGAGTTCTTCGCCGGTGCGGGCATCGAGGTCTACGAGGGGTACGGCCTGACGGAGACGACCGCAGCCGCCACCGTCACCCCGCTCGGCGGACCGCGCCCCGGCACCGTGGGCCGCCCGCTGCCCGGCACGGCCGTGCGGATCGCCGACGACGGCGAGATCTGGCTCAAGGGCGGGCATGTCTTCGCCGGTTACTGGGACGCGCAGCGCGGGGTCGCCCTGCCGTACACCGACGAGGGCTGGTTCCCCACCGGCGACCTGGGCGCCCTCGACGGCGAGGGCCATCTGCGCATCACCGGCCGCAAGAAGGACATCATCGTCACCTCGGCGGGCAAGAACGTCGCCCCCGCCCCGCTGGAGGACTGGCTGCGCGCCCACCCGCTGATCGCCCAGTGCATGGTCCTGGGCGACGACCGCCCGTACATCACCGCCCTGATCACCCTCGACCACGAGGGGCTGCTCCACTGGCGGCGCATGCGGCGCAAGGACCACCTCGCCCTGTGGGAGCTGGCCCGCGACGAGGAGCTGATCGCCCTCGTCCAGCGCGCCGTCGACGAGGCCAACCGGCTGGTGTCACGGGCCGAGTCGATCCGCGCCTTCCGCATCCTGACGCGCGAGTGGACGGAGGCCGCCGGGCACCTGACCCCGTCCCTGAAACTCAGACGGCGGGCGGTGCTGCGGGACTTCGGGCGGGAGATCGACGAGATGTACGGGGGCTGAGCCAGGCTAGGGCCACAGCAGCTCACGCACCCACAGGCCCTGCTCCCGCCGATACCGCAGCCGGACGTGCCGCCGCCGCTCGTCGCCCTGGAAGAACTCCACCTCGTCCGGCTCGACCACGTACAGCGTCCAGCTCGGCACGTCGGCCTCCGGCTCCCGCGACGCCCGCTCCCAGGCGTCGGCACTGGCCCCGGCGAGCACCTCCGCCGATGCGAGCACCTCGCTCTGATGCCCCACGAGCGCGGAGGCGAGTGCGCCGGGCGTACGCGCGTGCAGATCGGCGTACGCCTCCTCGGGCGTCCCGGTGGACACCCGCCCCCGCACCCGCACCTGGCGCCCCTGGACCGGCCAGTAGAAGGTGAGCGCCGCCTCGGCCCGGGCGGCGAGCTGCCGGCCCTTGGCACTGCCCGCGTGCGAGGCGAAGTGCCAGCCGCGCGCGTCGGCGTCGTGCAGCATCACGATCCGCGCGTCCGGCCGCCCGTCCGCGTCCACGGTGGCGAGCGCCATGGTGTGCGGCTCCACCGCCTTGGCCGCCACGGCGGAGACGAACCAGTCGTGGAAGAGGGACAGCGGTTCGGCGGGCGCGGCGGCGGGGTCGAAGGCGGGCAGCGCGGTGTCCCAGACCCGGGACGACCGAAGGGCCTCGATGAAGGGCGACTGGCTCGTAGTCATGTCGCCCATCATGAGGCCCCGCGGGGGTGTCGGGTCCGGATCAGCCGGTGTAGTAGCCGGCCATGTCGGCGATGAGGTCGACGGTGCCGGAGTGGTTGTAGAAGGTGACCTTGCCGTCCTTGACGGGGACGACGACCAGGTTCGGGACCGTCTGGCCCGCGACGAAGTTGAGGTTCGAGGCGGCCGTGCGGGGCGTCCCGTACGGGTAGACCGAGACGAAGCCGGTCGCGGTCGGGTTGGTCGCGGTCACGTTGAGGACGACGGCGGAGTACTTCGTCCCGACCGTCAGGGTGACGGTCTTGCCCGCGCCGACCTTGCCCCAGGCGACGCCGGTGCCGTCACGCGTGTCCATGAGCCGCTTGGGCTGCATGCCGGTGAAGACGGAGCCGGTGTCCTTCTTGAAGTAGCCGGCGACGTCGGCGAGGAGGTCGACGGTGCCCGCGCGGTTGTAGAAGGTGACCTTGCCGTCCTTGACGGGCACGACGACCAGGTTCGGGACGGTCTGCCGCGCGGTGAAGTTGAGGTTCGACGCGGAGGTGCGGGGCGTCCCGTACGGGTAGGCGGAGACGAAGCTGGTCGCGGTCGGGTTCGTCGCGGTGACGTTCATGACGACGGCCGTGGCGCCGGGCTCGGTGACGGGCAGGGTGACGGTGCTGTTGGCGGCGACCTTGGCCTTGGCGACGCCGGTGCCGTTACGGGTGTCCATCAGGCGCTTGGGCGCGACGGGCTGGTAGAGCGAGCCGCCGGTGCCCTCGGTGTAGTAGCCCGCGACGTCGGCGAGCAGGTCGACCGAGCCGGCGCGGTTGTAGAACTCCACCCAGCCGTCGACGACGGGCACGGTGACCAGGTTGGCGCTGGTCTGGCCGGCCTTGAAGTTGAGGTTGGAGGCGGAGGTGCGTCGGGTGTCGTGCGGGTAGGCGGAGACGAAGCTGCCCGCGGTGGCGTTGGTCGCGGTCACGTTCAGGACCACCGCGCTGAGCCCCTCGGCGGGCACTCCGGCCTTCCCGGCCACCTTCAGGACGACCGTCCCGCCGGGACCGACCTTGGCCTTGGGGACGCCGAGGCCGGAGCGGGTGTCCATGAGGCGGGCGGGGGTGACGGGGGTGTAGGTGCCCGGGAGGGTGGTGAGGGAGGTCCCGGTGACGTTGAACGCCCCGTACGCGCCGTACGAGCGGCCGACTCCGTCCAGCGGACGGGCGGTCAGCTCCCAGCGGTACTGGCCGGACTCGATGCCGCGGCCGAGGCTGTCCTTCCCGTCCCACTTCACGCGGATGGAGGCGCCGGTGCCGCTCGTTCCCGTGAAGGTGCGGACGCCCTCGCCGTTGCCCTTGGCGATCCGCAGCTCCCAGGAGCCCACGGGCCGCGAGAAGCGCCAGACGGGGGACCAGGGACCCTCCGACGGCTCGGCGCCGAGGCCCTTGAAGTCCCCTTCCGGGACGGTCCGGTCGAGCGGGGCCAGGTCCTGGCGGGCCAGGTCGACCCGCTTGACGTGGATGTCGTTGGCGGCGTCGATGAACGCGACGCCGCCGCCGAACTTGTCCACGGTCCACGTGGTGCCGCGACCGGTTCCGGAGGAGGCCGCCGGCAGTTCGGCGAAGGCCGACGTGGTGCCGGTGGCGGCGTCGGTGAGCTGGAGCTCGGCCCCCACGTGCCGGACCAGGTAGCCGTCGCCGAGGAGGGCCTCGCCGGTCGGGACCGGCACGTTCTTCTTCAGCGTGAGGTCGTAGACGCCGGCCTTCCCCGCGGGCGCGCAGGCCCAGTAGAGCCACCGGCCGACGGCCTGGAGCTCGGACGGCTTGCAGCCGGAGCCGAGGGCGACGGGGGAGGAGGTGGTCCTGGTGACGAGGTCGTAGGAGTTGACCTGGCCGGAGACGGCGGCGTTCTTCCAGACCTTGCCGGCCCACACGGCGGCGGCCCCGTCGACGGTGAGTTCGCGGCCCTGGTGGTCGTTGTTGTCGAGGTTCAGGACCTCGCGCCGGGTGCCGTCCGTGGTGATGACGTAGCGGCCGGCGGCGTCCGCGATCGTGGGCGGCCCGGTCGGGGTGGCCTTCCGGAAGCCGGAGGTGCTGAAGGGCGATATGAGTGGGCCGGTGCGCCGGTCGGTGAGGACCGAGTCGCCGTCGCCGAGCGACTGGAGGCCGCTGGGGCCGGACGTCACCATCCCGAACATGCGGTGCCGCAGTGTGGCCTTGCTCGCGGAGGGCGTGCCCGTCAGGTCGGTGTCGACGTCGTAGAGCCCCGGGTGGCTCCCTCCCCAGGAGTTGCTGAGGTAGCTCAGCCGCCCGGCGCCGAGCGCCAGGCCGGCGTACGTCGCGGGGACCTCGGGCACCGTGCGTACGGTGCTCAGCGCGAGGGAGCCGTCCTCGCCGAGGGCGACGCGGCGCACGGCCCAGTCGGTGGAGCTGCTGCCGCCGACCGTGAGGACGCTTCCGTCGGGGGCGACGCCGAGCGTGGCCTCGGCACCCGGCAGCAGGTCCCTGGCGGTGCCGCCGCCGAGGGGGACCGCCAGGAGCTTCTCGCCGAGGATGTAGGGCTCCCTTTCGTACGACGCGTCGCGGCTGGCGACGACCCAGTCCCCGATCACGGCGAAGTCCATGGACACCCGGCCCTCTGCGGGGGCCACGACCTGCGTGGTCACGGGCTCGGCCGAGGGGGTCGCGCGGGGCGTCGTGTACACGGTGCCCTCCCCCCAGCCCCAGCGCAGGATGTGCCCTGCGGAGAGCCGGAAGTTGGCACTTGGAACGTCGGACCCCCCCAGCTCGGTGAGCGTGGCGGTCGCGTAGTCGAGGTAGTAGGCCGACGTCTGGCCCGGCATGATCGCGCCCCGGGAGTCCTGGGCGAGCGGGTACGGATCGATGCCGTCGGCGGGTATCCCGGTCACCGACCGCTCGACCGGTGCGCCGTTCTCAACCGAGAACAGCGAGAGCGTGGTGGCGATATCGTCCACTCTGGGAACGGCCACCACGGTGTCGGCGGTGAACATGTCGGACGGGACGAGGCCGGAGCGGACGGGGATCAGGGTCGTTCCGCCCGTGGCGATGTCCGTGATGGTCACGCCGCCCTCGACCGCGACGGCGCGGAGCCCGGAGTGGCTCACGTCGTTGTCGGCGTACGCCACGGTCTTCGTCGCGCCCGTGGCCGTGTCCGTCCAGAGCGTGCCCTTCGTCCCCTCCTGCCGGTGCAGGTAGCCGGTGGTACCGACCTGGAGGAGCTCGTCGGCGCGCGGCTTGAAGCGTCCGGGGTCCGGGACGACGACCTCGTCCGCGGCGGTGGTGGTGGCGGTCGGCGCCGCCGAGGCCGGGCCCGTGGCGGTCGCGGTCAGGCCGGCCGCGATGCCGAGGGTGGTGGCGACGGCGAGCGCCTTGCGGGTGCGCAGTCGTGCGGGGTGCTGCAAGGGTGTGCCTCCTTCTGGAGAGGGCTGGTGTCAGCCGCCGGTGTAGTAGCCGGCCATGTCGGCGAGGAGGTCGACGGTGCCGGAGTGGTTGTAGAAGGTGACCTTGCCGTCCTTGACGGGGACGACGACGAGGTTCGGGACGGTCTGGCCGGCGACGAAGTTGAGGTTCGAGGCGGCGGTACGGGCGGTGCCGTACGGGTAGACGGAGACGAAGCCGGTCGCGGTCGGGTTGGTCGCCGTCACGTTGAGGACGACGGCCGTGTACTTCGGGTCGACGTCGAGGCTGACGGTCTTGCCCGCGCCGACCTTGCCCTTGGCGACGCCGGTGCCGATGCGGGTGTCCAGGAGGCGGCGGGGCTGTGTGCCGGTGAAGACGGAGCCGGTGTCCTTCTTGTAGTAGCCGGCGACGTCGGCGAGGAGGTCGACGGTGCCCGCGCGGTTGTAGAAGGTGACCTTGCCGTCCTTGACGGGCACGACGACCAGGTTCGGGACGGTCTGCCGCGCGGTGAAGTTGAGGTTCGACGCGGCCGTGCGGGCGGTCCCGTACGGGTAGGCCGACACGAAGCTGGTGGCCGTCGGGTTCGTCGCCGTCACATTGAGCACGACGGCGGTGGCGCCGGGCTCGGTGACGGGCAGGGTGACGGTGCTGTTCGCCGCCAGCTTGGCCTGGGCGACGCCGGTGCCGTTGCGGGTGTCCATCAGGCGCTTCGGCGTGACGGGCTGGTAGCGGGATCCCGCCGTGCCCTCGGTGTAGTAGCCCGCGACGTCGGCGAGCAGGTCGACCGAGCCGGAGTGGTTGTAGAAGTCGATCCGGCCGTTGACTACGGGCACGGTGACCAGGTTGGCGC
The DNA here is from genome assembly GCF_040303965.1 of Streptomyces sp. NPDC094032. NCBI lineage: Bacteria > Bacillati > Actinomycetota > Actinomycetes > Kitasatosporales > Streptomycetaceae > Streptomyces > Streptomyces sp. NPDC094032. The sequence continues at coordinate 82,772 of NZ_JBEOUE010000019.1, forward strand.
TGGTCTGGCCTGCCTTGAAGTTGAGGTTCGAGGCGTAGACGCGCCGGGTCCCCGACGGGTAGGCGGAGACGAAGCTGCCCGCTGTCGCGTTGGTCGCGGTCACGTTCAGGACCACCGCCGTCACGCCCGTGGCCGGGACTCCGCCGGCGCCCGTGGCCTTGAGGGAGACGGTCTTCCCGGCGCCGATCTTGGCCTTGGGGACGCCGAGGCCGGAGCGGGTGTCCATGAGGCGGGCGGGGGTGACGGGGGTGTAGGTGCCGGGGAGGGTGGTGAGGCCGACGTCGAACGCCCAGACGTTGCCGGTGCCGCGGGCGGAGGCTCCGACGCCGTCCGCGGGCTGTGCGGTCAGGACGTACGTGTACAGGCCGTTCTCGACACCGCGGCCGAGGTCGTCGCGGCTGTCCCAGTCGACGGCGACACCGGCGCCGTTCCCGGCGGTGCCGCGGTAGGTGCGGACGACCTTGCCGGCCGGGTTCTTGATCTCGACGCTCCAGGCGCCGACCGAGCGGGACAGGCGCCAGCGGAGCTTGCTGGTGCCGCCCTCGTACTGGATGAGGCCCGTGTCGAGCAGGGTGAGCGGCTGCGCGGCGACCGGGACGCGCTTGACGCGGATGTTCCGCTGGGCGTCGGTGAAGGCCACGTTCGCGCCGAACTTGTCGACGGTCCAGGTGGTCCCGCGCCCGTCGGCGGCCGTCCAGGCGGGGACCGTTGCGAAGTCCGTGGTCACGCCGGTCGCGGCGTTCGTCAGGAGCAGCTTCTGCGCCGCGCTGTCCCGGCGCACGACGAAGCCGTCTCCGAGCAGCGACTCGCCGACCGGGACGGCGACGCTCTTCTTCAGCGTCCGGTCGTAGACCCCGGCCTTCGCCTCCGCCGCGCACGCCCAGTACAGCCAGCGGCCGACCGCCTGCAGTTCGGACGGGACGCACGCGGAGCCGATGTTCAGCGCCGGCGAGGTCGTGTTCTTCGCCAGGTCGTAGGCGTTGACCGTGCCCTTCGTCGGGGCGGGCTTCCACACCTGGCTGCCCCACAGGGCGGCGGCGGAATTGGCGAGGGCGAGCCGGAGCTCGGACTCGTTGGAGTTGTCGATGTCCAGGTCGGTGGCGTACGTCATGTCGCCGCTCTTCGCCAGGACATAGCGGCCTGCCGCGTCAACGACCTGGCTCGGGGCGGGCAGTTCGGAATAGCGGAACGAGTCGTGTGTGGGCGCCTCGACCCAATTCTTCTGCCCGTAGACCGCGTTGCCGTCCCCGAGCGACCGAAGGCCGTTCGGGGTGCCGAACGGGCGGTATCGCAGCCGCGGCGCGGACGCCGAGGGCGCACCGGTCGCGCTCGTGTCGACGTCGAACAGCGCGGGCACGCTTCCCGGGATCGAGTCCGCGAGGTAGCTCAGCTGGCCGCCGCCGAGCGTCAGGCCGCCGTACGTCACGGGGACGCGCGGCACCTCCTGCACGGTGGCCGTACGGGGAGCACCGTCCTCGCCGAGCGTGATGCGGCGCACCGCCCAGTCGGAGGCGTCGGAACCACCGACGGTCAGGATGCCGCCGTCCGGGCCGACGATGAACTTGGTGGTCGCGGCCGGGAGCAGGTCCGTCGTCGCGCCGCCGCCGAGGGGTACGGTCTGGAGCTTCTGCGCGAGTACGCCGCGCTTGTCGTAGGGCTGGAAGGGCTGGACGAAGAGCACGCGGGAGCCCAGGACCGAGAACTCCACCCTGCCGCCGAAGCCGGATGGGATCGGGACCTCGGTGGTCTCGGGCGTCGCGGAGGCGTCCGTGCGGGGGACCGTGTACAGCGTGCCGCTGCCGGTGGACCAGGCCAGGACGTGGTCCGGGGCGAGCCGAAGGGTCGAGGCTCTCCTGAAGGCCGTGGGGAGCGGGGCCAGGGTGGCCGTCGCGTAGTGGAGGTAGAACAGGTCGCCGGAGGAGGCGCGGAGGATCGCGCCCCGGCTGTCCTGGCCGGAGCCGATCCGGATCAGTGTGCCCGTGCCCTCCGGGACACCGGTCACGGGGGTTTCGACGATGCCGCCGTCCACGGAGCGCACCATGGTGAGGGCTACGGACGTGCCGTCGGGCTGGGGGGTGCGGGTGACGATGCCGTCGGCGCTGTAGACCCCGGACCAGCTCTGGCCCGCGGGGACGGCGATGGTGGTCGTGGTCTGCTTCGCGATGTCGGTCACGGTGACCGAGCCGCCGCCTGTGGTGGCGTAGATGCCGGAGTGGCCGTCCTGGGCCGAGGTGGGCAGCGTAGTGGTGGTGCCGGAGGCGGCGTCCGTCCAGAGGAGGCCCGTCGTCCCTTCCTGCCGGTGGACGTAGCCGGTGGCCCCGGCCTGGACCAGGGACTCCTCGCGGGGCATGGCGCGGCCCGGGTCCGGGATCACCACCTCGTCGGCGGCCACGGGAATGTCGGCGGCCACGGCGACCGGGGCGGTCGCGGCGGCCAGCCCGGCCGTGATGCCCAGGGCGGTCGCGGCGGCGAGCGTTCCGCGCATGCGGACGCGGGCGGGTGCGGTCAAGAGAGATCCCCTCCGAAAAGCCTGATCAGGCAGCGGACGGGTGGCCTTCGTTCGCGCGTGTTCCGCGCGGCCCCCTCAGGCGCGCCCCGTCCGAAGGCGTGATCGTAACAGGGGCCACATCGGCACCGGAAGGGGATTTCGAACGGGTTCAGACGCCCTGGACCGCGCCGCTCGCGCGGCCCACCTCGTACCCCCCGTACTCCTTCACCGGCACCGCCCGCGCCGCCCCCTGGATCTCCTCGCGGATCGCGCGGGCGATCAGGTTCTTCCACGGGGTCTTCGGGAGCGTCCGCAGCAGGAACAGGCGCAGGGCGATCTTCCAGCGGGACGGGACCGTCATCTGCTTCGCCATCTTGTGGGCGAGGCGCCGGTTGAGTTCCACGCCGGGGCGCATCAGCGTCTCGTACGCCGTGAAGGCGACCACGTGGTCGCCGCCCGCCGCCGCGAGTTCGCCGGCCAGGACGTAGGCGCCGGTGAGGGCGAGGCCGGTGCCCTGGCCGGAGGCGGGGGAGGTGCAGTGGGCGGCGTCGCCGAGGAGGACGACGCGGCCCTGGGACCAGCGGTCCAGGTGGATCGTGGCGATGGCGTCGAAGTAGAAGTCGTCGGCGTCCGCCGCGTCCGCGATCAGGCGCGGGATCTCCCAGTCGTCGCCCGCGAACGCGTCCGCGAGCAGCCGCTTCTGGGCGGCGGTGTCGCGGTGGTCGTAGGCGAGTTCGGCGGGGGTGGCGAAGACGAAGAGGTTCTTGGCGGTGCCCGCGGCCTCGCCGGAGGTGCTGTAGACGCAGATCAGCTTGTCCGGGCGGGCGTGGTAGGTCTCCCAGCGGTCCAGGTCCAGGCGGTTCGGGGCGGTGAAGATGGAGACGTACGCGCCGAGGTGCTCCCGGAAGCGGCTCTCCTCGCCGAAGACCAGGCGCCGGGTGTGCGAGTGCATCCCGTCCGCGCCCACCACCAGATCGAAGCGGCGGCGGGTGCCGCTCTCGAAGGTGACGTCCACGCCCTCGCCGTCGTCGTGGAGGGAGGCGATGGAGTCGCCGAAGAGGTATTCGACGTCCTGCCGGGTCTTCTCGTACAGGATCCCGGCGAGGTCGCCGCGCATGAGCTCGTCGTCGCCCTCCGCCCGGCCGCCCAGGATCTCGGCGGGCAGCTCGCCCACCGTGCGGCCCCGCGCGTCGACGTACGAGCCGCCGGCCATGTCCGTGGAGGCCGCGCGGACCTCGGCGAGGACGCCCATCCGCTCGCAGAGCTCGATGGCCGAGCCGCGCAGGTCGACCTTGTAGCCGCCGGTGCGCAGCGCGGGGGCGCGCTCGACGACGGTCGGGACGAAGCCGTAGCGGTGCAGCCAGAGCGCGAGGGCGGGGCCGGCGATCGAGGCGCCGGAGATCAGGACCGTACGGGCTGCGCGCATGGAGGACTCCTCAGTGGGTGGGTGCGGGGCCGGGTCGTAACGGCCCCGCAGCCATGACTATACGGATGTCCTACACGGCTGTCTATGACGCTTGTATAGATTCTCCCCGGGGTGGGTGCGCGTGCCTCACCCCCGCCCCAGCACCACCGTCCCCGACGAGCAGAACCAGCCCCCCGTCCCCGACGCCACCGCCAGCTCCGGCAAGGAGCCGTCCGGGCGGCGGACCTGGAGGCCCGGGGCCTCGCCGCGGAGCTGGCGGACCGCCTCGACGAGGAGGAACAGGCCCCGCATCCCCGGGTGGCAGGCGGAGAGGCCGCCGCCGTCGGTGTTGACCGGCAGTCGTTCCCGCCGGTCCTTGTCCTGGAAGAACGCGCCCCCCTCGCCCTTCGCGCAGAAGCCCAGGTCCTCCAGGGTCACCAGGGTCATGTAGGTGAACGCGTCATAGATCTCGGCGAGTTCTATGTCGGCGGGGGTCACGCCCGCCCGCTCGAAGGCCAGCCGGCCGCTGACCGCCGCCGGGGAGACCGTGAAGTCCTCCCACTCCGACATCGTGGTGTGCGAGACGTACTCGCCGGTGCCGAGCACCCAGACCGGGGCCTTCGCCGTGTCCGGTACGTACTCCTCGGCGGCCAGCAGCACCGCGCAGCCGCCGTCGCTGCGGATGCAGCAGTGCAGCTTGGTGAAGGGGTCGGCGATCATCGGGCCGGAGAGGACCTCGTCGACCGTGACCGGGTCCCGGAACATCGCCTCCGGGTTCAGCGCCGCGTTGGCCCTGGCCTGGACGGCGACCTCGGCCAGCTGCTCCAGCGTGGTGCCGTACTCGTGCATGTGGCGGCGGGCGGCCATCGCGTACTTGGCGATCAGGGTGTGCCCGTACGGGACCTCGAACTGGAGGGGGCCGCGGGCGCCGAAGGAGAGGTTGGAGGTGCGTCGCCGGGCCTTGATGTCGGCGCGGGCGGTGGAGCCGTAGACCAGCAGGACCGCGTTGGCGCGGCCGGTCGCGATGGCGTCGGCGGCGTGCGCGGCCATGACCTCCCAGGTGGCGCCGCCGACGGCGGTCGAGTCCACCCAGCGGGGCCGCAGCCCCAGGTATTCGGCGACCTCCACCGGGGCGAGGGTGCCGAGGCCCGCCGAGGCGAGGCCGTCGATGACGGAGCGGTCGAGCCCGCTGTCCGCGAGGGCGCGGCGGGCGGCCTGGGCGTGCAGGGCGTAGGGGGTGGCCTCGTCGACGCGGCCGCAGTCGGAGAGGGATATGCCGACGACGGCGACGCGGCGACGGCGGTCCCCTGAGGTGGTGGGCATGGATCTGACGGTACATCAGATATGCCTCCCGCGATGCTCGTTGGGCGGGTGTGCGTTCGGGGGTGCGGCGGGCTGTGTTTCTGGGGGCGGGCGATCTAATATGACGCCCCGTCAGTTACGGAGGGGAGCCCCATGCGTACCGCCGCCGTCACCGAGGAGCAGCAGGAGATCCGCAGGACCCTGCGCGAACTCCTCGCCAAGCGGGCAGGACCGGCCGAGATCCGCGCCGCCGTCACCACCCCCGAGGGGTACGACACCGGGCTCTGGGCCACCATGGCCGGCACCCTCGGCCTGCCCGGGATCGCCCTGCCCGAGGAGTACGGGGGAGTCGGCTGCGGTCCCGCCGAGCTCGCCCTCGCCTGTGAGGAGACCGGCCGCGCCCTCGCGCCGTCCCCGCTGCTCGCCACCGCCGTCCTGGTCGCCCCGCTGATCGCCGCCCTCGGCACCGAGCGGCAGCGCGCCGAGCTGCTGCCCCGGATCGCCGACGGCTCGCTGACCTGCGCCCTCGCCGTGCCCGGCGGCTCGCTGCCGCTCGCCCTCGGGCTCACCGGGGACAACGCGGCCGAGCCCTGGGCCGGCGGCGGGCGCTCCGGCGGCGTCCAGGCGACCCGGCCCGCCGGGAGCGAGCGCTGGTCGCTGTACGGAGAGGCGGTCCATGTCCTCGACGGGCACAGCGCCGGGCTGCTCCTGGTCGCCGCGCACGCCGGCGGCTTCCCGCGCAGCCGCACCCTGCTCTTCCTGGTCCGGGGGGAGGAGGCCGAGGCCGGGCTCGTACGGACGCGGCAGCCCGCCCTCGACATCACCAGGTCCCAGGCCACCGTCCAGCTGAGGGACGTGGCGGGCGAGCTGCTGGGCGAGGAGGCGGGGGAGCCGCGCGCGGTCCTCGCCGCGCTCGCCGCCGCCGGGCGCACGGCGGCCGTCGCCCTCGCGGCCGAGGCGGTCGGCGCCGCCCGCGCCGCCCTCGACCGCACCGTCGAGTACGTCGGCACCCGCGAGCAGTTCGGGCGGCCGGTCGGCTCCTTCCAGGCGGTCAAGCACCGTCTCGCCGACCTCCTGGTCCAGGTCGAGTCGGCCCGCTCGCTCACCTTCTGCGCGGCCCTCGACGACGCCGAGCCGGAGGCCGGCGCGCTGGCCCTCGCCCAGGCCCTCGACGCGCTGCGGGCCGCCGCCGCCGAGACCGTGCAGCTGCACGGCGGCATCGGCATCACCTGGGAGCACGACGCCCATCTGTACTTCAAGCGCGCGGCCGCCGACGAGCTCCTCTTCGGCCCCGCCCACCGGCTGCGCGCCCGCGCCGCCGAACGCAGCGGACTGTTCGGAGAGGTGGCCTAGATGCCGATCGGGCTGCGCGTGATGCAGAAGGTCTCCTCCACCCGCGCCTTCGCGAAGGTCGCCCCGCACTTCATCCCCGCCATGGACCGGACCGTGCACCGGCTGACCCGGGGCAAGGTGATGCTGAGCGCCCAGATGCTGCCGGGCGTGGTCCTCACCGCCAAGGGGGCGAAGTCGGGGCAGCCGCGGGTCACCCCGCTGGCCTGCATGCCGGAGCCCGCGGCCGGCACCTGGCTGCTGATCGGCTCCAACTTCGGCCGCCCGGGGCATCCGGCCTGGACCGCCAACCTGCTCGCCCACCCGGACGCCGAGATCAGCTGGCGCGGTGACAGCTTCCCCGTACGGGCCCGGCTGCTCACCGGGGAGGAGCGGGCCGAGGCCTGGCGGGCGGCGCTGGCCTTCTGGCCGCCCTACGCGACGTACCAGGCGCGGATCGACCGCGAGATCCGGCTCTTCCGGCTGACCAGGACCCCGCCCCAGGGGTGAAAGAACGCCGGCGGCAGTCCGGGGCCCGTACGGGTACGGACTCCGGACCGCCGCCGGCGCGACAGGACGGGTGAAGGAGAGCCCCGAGGGCTCGCGGGGGCTACTTCGTCGGCTTCTTGCCCGTGATGCCCAGGTGGACCAACAGGGCCAGGTTCGGCTTGAGTTCGGCCTGCTTCACGCCCCAGGTCTGGAAGCCCTTCTGGTGGCCGGCGACCGCCGCCAGCATGGCCACCAGGGAGCCCGCCATCGCCGCGGGGCTGACGTCCTTGTCGACCTTGCCCTTCGCCTGGAGCTCCTTCACCGCGTCCGTCAGGGAGTTGGTGACCGAGTTCAGGATCTTCATGCGGATCTTGTAGAAGCGCTTGTCGCCCTCCGCGGCCCCGAGGTCCACCACCCGCAGGATCGCGTCGTGCCGGCGCCAGAAGTCCAGGAATCCCTCGACGAGTTCCTCGGAGGTCGCCCAGCCTGCCTTGCCGACCCAGGAGCGGCCGGAGACCAGTTCGGTCAACCCCGCGCCCTCCTTGGCCATTTCCTCCGCGATTTCGAGGACGGCGCCCTCGACGTCAGGGAAGTACTGGTAGAACGTCGCGGGTGAAGTACCCGCCTTCCGGGCCACGTCGATGACCTTGACGTCCCGGTAGGGCGAGGAGCTGAGCATCTCGCCGAGGCAGTCGAGCAGCTTCTGCCGCGTCGCCTGGCCGCGTCGTCCGGCCACGCGGCCGTCGACGGTGCGTACTTGTCCTGTCATGCCGTCAGCTTACCGAGGGGTGATCGGCGCGCGATTCGGCCGACTGCAAATGGGTATCCGGCCCCGGATCAGCGGCTCCGTCCTCAATAGGCTTATTAACAGCCTGTGGACAACTTCGGTGGACAACTCCTCCGGAGCCCTTGCGGGACAAGGGCTCCCGGCCCCCTAAAGGCACATATGTTCGTTTTTGGGGGGGTGCGGGGCACGGGGACGGACCCTAGCGTGGGGCCATGGCCGTATTCACACAGGGCACCCCCTGCTGGGTGGACGCGCAGCTCCCCGACCTCGAAGCGGGCAAGCGCTTCTACGGCGAGCTCTTCGGCTGGAGCTTCGACCCCGACCGCGACGAGGCCCTGCTCGACGGCAGACGGGTCGCGGGACTGCTCCCCAAGCGCGACGGCCGGATGCCCACCACCTGGACCGTCTACCTGGCCACCGTCGACGCGGGCGCCCTCGCCACCCGGATCAGGAACGCCGGCGGGCAGATGGTCATGGAGCCCTACCCCGTCGGCCCCTTCGGCGTCCGGGCCCTCGCCGCCGACCCCGGCGGCGCCGTCTTCGGACTGCGCCAGTCCGGCGAGGACGACGGCTTCGAGGCCGTGAACCGGCCCGGCGCCTTCTGCTGGATGGAGGTGTACACCCGCGAGCCCGAGGCGGTCGACACCTTCTACGCCACCGTCTTCGGCTGGCTCGGCCGCCAGGCCGACCCCGCCGCCGAGGGCCGCGACAGCGCCTTCGACTACCGCGTCTGGTCCCCGCCCGGCTCCCGCGCGGGCGAGGACAACGCCTTCGGCGGCCGGGCCGTCATGACCGCCGCCTTCCCCGCCGAGCTGCCCGGCCACGTCCTGCCCTACTTCGCCGTACGCGACTGCGACGCGGCCTGCGCCACCGCCGTACGCCTCGGCGGCCGGGCCGCCACCGACCCCTTCGACACCCCGCACGGGCGGATCGCGGTCCTCCACGACAACCAGGGCGCCCGTTTCGCCGTCCTCGCCGAGCCCACGGGGTGAGCGGCGATATGAGCCGGGACACCCCGATCCGCCCCCGGGTTCGCCACCACCGCCCCGGACAGGAACAATCAGGGTCCACGGGGCCGTACCCTCATGGCCCTACGGGGAGGTGGCAGGCAAGTGGAGCAGCTGACGCAGCACGACCCGAGACGGATCGGGCCCTTCGAGGTGCTGGGCCGGCTCGGTGCGGGCGGCATGGGTCTCGTCTATCTCGCGCGCTCGGCGTCCGGGCGGCGCGTGGCGATCAAGACCGTGCGGACGGAGCTCGCCGAGGACCAGCTGTTCCGCGTCCGCTTCACCCGTGAGGTCGAGGCCGCCCGGGCGGTCTCCGGCTTCTACACGGCGGCCGTCGTCGACGCCGACCCGCGCGCCGCCGTGCCGTGGCTCGCCACCGCGTACGTACCGGCGCCCTCCCTCGAAGAGATAGTGAACGAGTGCGGGCCGCTCCCGGCCCAGGCGGTGCGCTGGCTCGCGGCCGGCGTCGCCGAGGCCCTCCAGTCCATCCACGGCGCCGGCCTCGTCCACCGCGACCTCAAGCCCTCCAATGTCCTCGTCGTCGAGGACGGCCCCCGGGTGATCGACTTCGGCATCGCGTCCGGCGTCTCCAACACGCGCCTGACCATGACCAACGTCGCCGTCGGCACCCCGGCCTACATGTCCCCCGAGCAGGCCCGCGACTCGCGCAGCGTCACCGGCGCGAGCGATGTCTTCTCGCTGGGCTCCATGCTGGTCTTCGCCGCCACCGGGCATGCCCCCTTCCACGGCGCCAACCCGGTCGAGACCGTCTTCATGCTGCTGCGCGAGGGCCCCGACCTGGAGGGCCTGCCGGACGAGCTGCGCCCGCTGATCGACTCCTGCATGCAGATGGACGTCGCCAAGCGCCCCACCCCGGCCGACCTCCAGGCCCAGCTGGCCCCGCATCTCTTCGGCGCCGGCAGCGACGACAGCGGTACGGCGGCGGCCTGGCTGCCGCACAGCGCCACCGCCATGATCGAGACCCGCCGCGGCGGGCGCCCCAGCCCCCCGCAGCCCCCGCCGATGCCGCCGCGCCCGCCCCGGCAGCCCGCCGACTGGGGCGGCGACCCCCGCGCCGACCGGCCGTCCGACCGGCCCGCCGACCCGTACGGCGACCGGCCCGGCGGCGGCCGGCACGCAGGCCCCGCCGCCGCTCCCGGCCCCGCCGCCGCCCCGGTGCCCGACGCCGGTCCCGTACAGCTGCCCGGCGCGGCCGTGCCGATCGGGCCCGGTCCGCGGGTCGCCGACACCCGCGCCGCCGTCGGCGTCGGCCTCGGCGCCGCCGCGGGCACCGCCACCGGGTGGATCCGCCCGCCCGGCGGTGTCGCGGGCGGCGGTGTCGCGGGCGGCGCCGAGCCCGGACCGCCGCCCGGCTCCCGCCCGCTGCCCGGCCCCGCCCAGGCGCCCGACGCCCAGGCCCCGCAGCCGCAGCAGGCCCCCGAGGTGCCCGGCCACTGGCGGCCCTGGCGCTTCCGCATGTCCAACGACGTGTGGGGCACCCCCGTCGTCGACGGCGACCTGCTCTACGTCACCTCCTTCGAGGTGCACGCCCTGGATACGGCGAGCGGCCGGCGCCAGTTCAAGACCCGCGACGTGGCCTGGTCCATGGCGGTCGCCGGGGGCCGGATCCACGCCTCCGACGGACCCACCCTGTACGCGCTCGACGCCCTCGACGGCGGTGAGCGCTGGCGGCTGCACACCGACGCCTGGGTGTACTCCCTCCAGGTGGACCGGGGCACCGTCGTCACCGGCACCCGGGGCGGCGGCGTCCAGGGCTGGGAGGCCTCCAACGGCGCCAAGCTGTGGGAGATCACCGGCGCCCAGACCGACTTCGAGACGCCCGAGGGCGGGCCCGCCATACACGGCGACACCGTGTACGTGTGGCGCGACGCCCGGCTCCAGGCGCTGGACGCCCGGACCGGCGTCGAGCGCTGGTCGTACCCGATCGGCGACGCCGCCTCCTGCGCGCAGGTGCCGGTGCGGGTGGCCCCGGCCGAGGACGGCTGCGTGTACGTCGCGGCCGGCACCCGGGTGCTCTGCGTCGACATCGCGAGCGGGCACGTCCGCTGGCACTTCGAGGCGCCCGCCGTCTTCCTCGCGCCGCCCGCCTTCGCGCCGGGACCGGCCGTCACCGGCGGCGGGGTCTACCTCGCCGACCACCTCGGCACGGTGTACGCGCTCGACGCGACCACCGGCAAGGACCGCTGGCGGATCGCCACCGAGCCCCGCCAGTCCATCGAGCCGGTCCTCGTCGCGGCGGGCAACGTGCACGTGGGCAGCGGCAGCGCGCTCTACACGCTCGACGCGGTCACCGGCACCCCGAAGTGGCGTTTCGCGGCGGGCGGCGAGCTGATCGGCGCCCCTGTCGTCGCGGACGGCCGGGTGCACTTCGGCTCGGCCGACCACGTCCTGTACACGCTGGACGCCACGGGCGGCCAGCTGCGCTGGAAGCTGGCGACCGGCGGCGAGATCACCGGCTCGCCGGTGGCCAGGAACGGCGTCGTGTACGCGTGCAGCAAGGACCGCTGCGTGTACGCGCTGGACGCGGTGAAGGGGACGGCGACCAACCGGGGCGCGTGAGCTAGGCCCGGTGCTCGGGGGCCGGGGGCGGGGGCGGCGGCGGCTCGTCGGGCGGCCCGTACGCGTACGGGCGCTCATAGGTCTGGGTCGCCCCGTCGGGGGCCGGAGGGGCCGGCGCCGCCGCCTGGTCCACCCGGGTGCGGTGGCCTCCCCAGCGGCCCGAGCGGCCCGACATCACGACCGCGCCGATGAGCAGCAGCACCCCGCCGCCCAGGGCGTTGGCGACGCCGTCACCGAGGCCCCGCCCGTCGGGCCCGATGGACAGGCTGCCCTGCGCCTGCCCGACCCGCACCATCCACAGGACGGTGAAGCCGAGCACGACGAGACCCGCGAGGCCGACGAGCAGCCGGGAGCGCAGCACGACGCCGAGGACGGTGAGGAGCGCGGCGAAGGCGAAGGGCAGCAGGATCGAGGAGACGATCGCGGACTTGGCGTCGGTGATGCCCGTGAAGAGCTCGTCGATCGCGTAGTCGCGCCCGTGACGGCCGTCGTACCAGGCACGGAAGGGGCTCCAGACGGCGGCCGTCGCTCCGGCGAGGGCCAGGACCGAGCCGACGATGTTGCGGATCATCGATCGGCCTCCTCGGGTCCGGCTCTCGCTGTCGACGCTACGCCGGGTGCGGGGGCCCCGCCAGGTGACACGGGCCCGGCGCTAGGGTGACGCGGACACGACGAAACGTAACGGGGGAGCGGGACATGGTGCGCACACGTGTGAGGCTGGCGGCGACACTCGCGGTGGTGGTGCTCGCGCTGACCGGGTTCCAGACCGGCCACGGCGGTGGCGGGAAGTCGGGCAGGAGCGGGAGCAAGGGCGACGGGGGCGGCTGCTCCAGCTCCAAGAAGAAGAACGACGACTACGGCTACGGCAACGGCGGCTCGAACAACTCCACGTACACGCCCTCCCCGACCGCGAGCCCCTCCTCCGACATCGAGGTCGAGGTCGTCGACTGCGTGGACCCCGCGCAGAAGAAGCGCAAGGGCAAGCCCGCCCGCAAGGCCGACACGACGGCCACGGTGCGGGTCACCGCGCGCGACGGCGAGGCCGGGCGGTACCGCGTCGTCCTGGAGTTCGAGCGGGCCGACGGCTCCCCGGTCGACCTGGGCGAGGTCACGGTCGACCTGAAGGACGGGGGCTCCCGGCTCTACGACATCGCGATGAAGAGTCCCGGGAGCGTCGGCCAGGTGAAGCGCTGCGCGGTGTACGAGGTGACCCCGGAGTCCGCCGCCACCCCCACCCCTACCGGGTCCGGTAGCCCGTCGTCCTCCTGGTGAAGAGCCCGGCCTGCCGCTCCGGCGGCAGGTTCCCGAGCGTCACCAGGTGCGGGGCGTGGGCGAGGGCCTGGGCGCGGGCGGCCTCGTTGGCCGACCACAGGGCCCGCACCGTGCCCTGCACGGCCTCGGTCGGATGGCCCGCGATGACGGCGGCGGCCTCCCGCGCGGCGGCGAGCGCCCCGCCGGGCGCGGTCAGCTCGGAGACCAGACCGGTCTCGTACGCCCGCCGCGCGGAGACCCGTTCGGCGGTGCCCATCAGGGCCATCCGGGCGACTTCCCCGTACGGCATCCGCTGCGCCATGTGGATGGTCTCGAAGGCGGAGACCATCCCGTAGGTGGTGTGCGGGTCGAAGAAGGTCGCGTCCTCGCCCGCCACCAGGAACTCGGCCTCGCCCAGCAGGTAGAAGGCCCCGCCGCAGGCCATCCCCTCCACGGCCGCGATCACCGGCTTCCACAGGTCGTTCGCCTTGGGCCCGATCGTGAGGAGCGGGTCGTCGATCGTGTACGGGGAGGAGGGCTGCGGGATGTTCCCTACGGCCTCCCGGTCGATCCCGGTGCAGAAGGCCCGCTGCCCGGCGCCGGTGACGACGACCGCGCGGATCTCGTCCTCGTACCGGAAGCCGCGCCAGACGGCGGCGAGTTCGCGGGCCATGCCGAGGGTGACGGCGTTGTGCTTCTCGGGCCGGTCGAGGGTGACGACGGCGACCCCGGTCTCCTTGTCCCGCTCCACCCGTACGCTCATCCGCGCTCCAGCAGCCAGCGCGGCACGGTGACGCCCTCGACCTCGGTGAACGCCACCTTCACGGCGGCCCCGATCCGCAGCCGCGCCGGGTCCACCGAGTTCAGCGGGGCGTCGGGGGCGGCCACGACGTTGCCGACGAGGCGGATGCGGGGGGCTTCGGCGAGTTCGACGAGGACCGCGTTGTACGGGGCCATCTCGGCGTAGTCGGGGAGCAGCGGCGGGTGGGGGAGGACGTAGGACCAGATCCGGCCGCGCCCGGACATCAGGCGCCATTCGCTGTCGAAGGACTGGCAGTGCGGGCAGCAGGGGCGGGGCGGGAAGCGGAGTTCGCCGCAGTCGGGGGCGGCGCAGGCCTGGACGCGGAGTTCGCCTCGGGCGGCGTACTCCCAGAAGGGGGCGCCGTCCTCGTCGGTGACGGGGGTGAGCAGGGCCATGGGTCTCAGCTCCTCAGCAGGATCGCGGACGTGGGGACGCCTTCGCCTGCGGTGACCAGGCAGGTGGCGGCGTCGGGTACCTGGGCGGTGGAGACGCCGCGGAGCTGCTTGACGCCCTCGTTGATGAGGTTGAAGCCGTGGACGTAGGCCTCGGAGAGTCCGCCGCCGCCGGTGTTGATCGGCAGCCGGCCGCCGATCTCCAGGGCGCCCCCCTCGGTGAAGGCGGCGCCCTCGCCGCGCCCGCAGAAGCCGTAGCCCTCCAGGGAGAGCGGGATGAGCGGGGTGAAGGCGTCGTAGATCTGGGCGACGTCGATGTCCTCGGGGCCGAAGTCGGCCTGCTTCCACAGGTGCCGGGCGGCGGTCCAGGCGGGTCCGGAGAGCGGGTCGTCGTTCCAGTAGTTGACCATGCCGTGGTGCTGGGCGGGCAGGCCCTGGGCGACGGAGTGCACGTAGACGGGCTTCTGGCGGCAGTCGCGGGCCCGCTCGGCGGAGACGATCACGCAGGCCAGCGCCCCGTCGGTCTCCAGGCAGTTGTCGAAGAGGCAGAGGGGTTCGCTGATCCAGCGGGAGGTCATGTACATCTCGCGGGTCAGCGGGCGCTCGTACATCATCGCGGCGGGGTTCTGGTTGGCCCGGTTGCGGCAGGCGAGGGCCACGTTGAAGAGGTGGTCGCGGGTGGCGCCGTACTCGTGCATGTAGCGGCGGGCGAGCATCCCGATCTCGTCGGCGGGGCGGAGCAGCCCGAAGGGGCGGGTCCACTGGCCGGGGGTGGGCAGCTGGACGGCGGTGTTCTTCCAGGGGCGCGGGCCGCTGCCGCGCTTGCGGGAGCGCCAGGCGACGCCGACGGTGGCCTGTCCGGAGGCGATGGCGGCGGCGAGGTGTCCGACGGTGGCGCAGGAGCCGCCGCCGCCGTAGCCGACCTTGGAGAAGAAGGTGACGTCACCGGCGCCGATGGCCTTGGCGACCTCGACCTCGTCGGTCTCCTCCATGGTGTACGAGGCGAAGGCGTCGACCTCGGAGGGGGCGATGCCCGCGTCGTCGAGGGCGGCGAGGATCGCCCGGCAGGCGAGGGTCCGTTCGGATTCCGGGAGCTGTTTGGCGAAGGGGGTCTGGCCTATCCCGACGATGGCTGTTGCGTCCTTGAGCACGTGGTCCTCCCGGCCCGGCAGCACTGCTGACAGCGCGTCAGGCTACAGCTAATCTGACGGATAGTCAGCTACGGGAGGGGTGGGCGATGACGAGGGAGTACGACTCCATACCGGAGTTGGTGCGCCGGGCGGCCGAGCGCTACGGGGAGCGCGAGGCGGTCGTCGACGGCCGCGCGCGGATCAGCTACGCCGAACTCGGCGAGCGCGTCGAACGGGCGGCGGCCGCCTGTCTGGCCACCGGGGTACGGGCCGGGGACCGGGTCGGGATCTGGGCGCCCAACACCCTGGACTGGATCGTCGCCGCCCTCGGCGCGGTCACCGCGGGCGCCGTCCTCGTCCCGCTCAACACCCGCTTCAAGGGCGCCGAGGCCGCCGACGTCCTCGCCCGCTCCCGGGCCCGGCTGCTCTTCGTCACCGGCACCTTCCTGGGCACCTCGTACGTGGCCTCGCTGCGCCGCTCGGGCGTGGAACTGCCGGATCTGGAGCGGGTGGTGGTCTTCGGCGACACGGCCCCCGACGACCCCGGCTACACGACCTGGAAGTCCTTTCTCGCGGAGGGGAACGAGGTCCCGGCGTCCGAGGTCCGGTCCCGGGCCGCCACGATCTCCCCCTCCGACCCCTCCGACATCATCTACACCTCCGGCACCACCGGCCGCCCCAAGGGCGCCGTCATCACCCACGGGCAGACCCTGCGCTGCTACGCCCTGTGGAGCGAGCTCGCGGGCCTGCGCGAGGGCGACCGCTACCTCATCGTGAACCCGTTCTTCCACACCTTCGGCTACAAGGCCGGCGTCATCGCCTGCCTCCTGCACGGCGCGGTGATGGTGCCGCAGCCCGTCTTCAACGTGGACACCGTCCTCGCCAACATCGCCGCCGAGCGGATCACCGTCCTGCCCGGCCCGCCCACCCTCCACCAGTCCCTGCTCGACCACCCGGCCCGGGGCGCGTCCGACCTGTCCTCCCTGCGCCTGGTCGTCACGGGCGCGGCGGTGGTCCCGCTCCAGCTGGTGGAGCGGCTGCGGAGCGAGCTGGGGGTCGGCACGGTCCTCACGGCGTACGGCCTCTCCGAGGCGAGCGGCATCGTCTCGATGTGCCGCCGGGGCGATCCGGCCGAGGTCGTCGCGCGCACCTCGGGCCGCGCGGTCCCCGGTACGGAGATCCGGATCTCGGAGACCGGCGAGGTGCTGGTCCGGGGCTTCCACGTGATGTCCGGTTACTTCGAGGACCCCGGGGCCACGGCGGCGGCGATCGACCCGGACGGCTGGCTGCACACCGGCGACGTGGGCGTCCTGGACGCGTCGGGGAACCTCCGGATCACCGACCGGATCAAGGACATGTTCATCGTCGGCGGCTTCAACGCCTATCCGGCGGAGATCGAGCAGCTCCTCGGCCTCCACCCCGACATCGCCGACGTCGCCGTCGTCGGCGTCCCGGACCCGCGCCTCGGCGAGGTCGGCAAGGCCTTCGCGGTCCGCCGTCCGGGCTCGACGCTCACGGCGGACGACCTGATCGCCTGGTCCCGCCGGGAGATGGCCAACTACAAGGTGCCGCGCGAGGTCGAGTTCGTGCCGGAGCTGCCGAGGAACGCGAGCGGCAAGGTGCTGAAGGGCGAGCTGCGCGCCCGCTGAGCGTCGGCGCCCCGCACACGCCAAAGGGCCTGGACCGGTGTGAACCGGGCCAGGCCCTCCCCCCTGCGCGCGCGTGGCGTGCCTCGTCCTGGCCGGCCCGGCGGTCCCCACCGCCTGCCGTCCCGAACGTGATCGATCATCGCCGACCTCGAACGCGAGTACGAGCTGAGCCGGCGTACTCCGTCAAGTCCGGCGCCCCCCCGGCATGCCCCCCGGCACGCCCCCCCGGCACCCCCGCTGACGTGCGGCTTACGTGCGACGGAGGGGCCGGGACCGAAGACCCGGCCCCTCCGTCCTGAGATCGTCCGCGCCCCACCGCACCGGGCCGTGCCCCTCGGATCCCCCCGACCCGGGGGCGTCCCCCGAACCGGTGCGGTCTTGCTCTGCGGACGACCACGGCCCCGGCGACTCCCCCGATGGCGTCGCCGGAACCGTCCCCGTGGCGTGCGGTCCTAGAGAGCCGGCTTGGCCGGCTCGGAGGTGGCGTGGAGGTTGTCCGTGGTGGCGTCGCCGCCCGCACCCGCACCCGTGATCTTCGCCGTGATGGCGTCGATGGCCGGCTCCGAGGTGGCGTGCAGGTTCTTCGAGACGATGCCGTCGGCCGTGCCGCCCGTGGCGTGCAGGTTGTCCGGCTTGGCGATCGGGTCGGTCGGGTCGATGTCGGCCATGGTGGGTCCCCTCCTGGATGGATGGTGGTGCTGGTGGGTGGGTGGAGCCCGCCCGGCCGTTCCCCCGTGTCGGACGGTCGGACGGGCTCCTCAGGGCCGCTCACCCTAATGCGTCGGGAAAACGACCTCACCGGCGACCCGTGTGCCCCCCGACGCGACGGATCGACTGGTAATGAGCATGCCTGGTGGCGATAAACGAATGATGAACGCCCACGCGGGGGGCGGTCGGCGCCTCAGGCGGCGGGCAGCGGCGCGAGTAGGGCCCGCACCTCCGCCGCCTCGGGGGCCGACAACTCCTCGTAGATGTCGAGTGCTTCGCGCCAGCAGACCTGCGCGCGGCCGGACTGCCCGATGCCGTGCAGCGCCCTGCCGAGCACCGTCAGCACATTGCCGCGCCGCCACTCGCCGCCGATGCCCCGGAGCACCGTCAGCGCCTTCTCCGAGCCGGTCGCGGCGGCCGCGTACCGGCGGGCGGCGATGTCGACCTCCGCGATACGGAAGAGCGTCATGCCCTCCCAGAGCCGCTGGCGGCTGTCCACGAACACGTCGAGCGCCTCGCACAGCGTCGCGGCGGCGTCCGGCAGCCGGCCGCTCTCGGTGAGCGCGAGCCCCAGCGCGTAGCGCCCGTTCGCCCCCTTGAGGGCGTGGCCCATCCCGTCGTACATGTCCGTGCCCTGCTGGGCCATGCGGACGGCGTCCTCCTGGCGCCCGGTCGCGAGGTGGATCCGGGACAGGTTGCAGAGGGCCGCGGCCTCCCCGGCCCGGTCCTCGGCGAGCCGGAACTCCTCGATGGCCAGCGTGAGGTGGCGCTCGCCCTCCTCGTAGCGGGCCTGGTAGAGCGCGATGGCGCCCCGGGCGTTGGACGCCCAGCAGATCGGCAGCGGGTCGCCGACGGAGCGCGCCATCGCGACGACCTCCTCGGCCTCCCGGTCGGCCTGGTCGAAGCGGCCCTGGTAGTGGTGGACGTAGGCCAACGTGTTGGTGGCACGCGCCTCGGCCTTGACGTCGCCGAGCCGCCGCGCCGCCTCCCGCAGGGTGGCCGCCACCGTCTCGTACTCCTTGGAGTTCGCCCCCGACTCCGCCAGGTCGAGCGCCGCCCACAGCGCGTCCACCGCCCGGCGCAGCGTGGCCGGGCTGGTCGCCGACTGGCGTACGCAGGCCAGCAGGCAGTTCGCCTCGGCGTAGAGCCAGTCCTGGGCGGTGTGCCGGTCGGTGAAGGCGAGGCCCTCGTAGGCGGTGGGCTCCAGGTGGTCGACGAGGCGGTCGCCGGGGCGCTCGATGGCGTACATCCGCGAGACCGTCGACAGGTAGAAGTCGAGGAGACGCGAGAGGGCCAGGTCCCGCTCCACCGGCGGGTGTTCGTCCCGCTCGGCGCAGGCGCGCGCGTAGAGGCGTACGAGGTCGTGGTAGCGGTAGCGGCCCGGCGCGGCGGACTCCACGAGGGAGGTGTCGACGAGGGCCTCCAGGAGGTCCTCGGTCTCCCACTCCGGCAGGTCGAGCACGGCGGCGGCCGCGGCCAGCGAGATGTCCGGCCCGTCGGCGAGGCCGAGCAGCCGGAAGGCGCGCGCCTGGGCGGGCTCCAACTGGCCGTAGCCGAGCTCGAAGGTCGCCTTCACGGCGAGGTCGCCCGCCTGGAGCTCGTCGAGCCTGCGCCGCTCGTCGGCCAGCTTCGCGGCGAGCACGGAGACCGTCCAGGTGCGCCGGGCGGCGAGCCGGGAGGCGGCGATGCGGATGGCCAGCGGCAGGAAGCCGCAGGCGGCGACGACGTCGAGGGCGGCCTCGCGCTCGGACTGCACGCGCTCGGTGCCCACGATCCGGGTGAAGAGCTGGAGCGCCTCCTCGGGCGACATCACGTCCAGGTCGACGAGGTGCGCCCCGGCCAGGTCCACCATGCGGATGCGGCTGGTGACGAGCGCGGCGCAGCCCGCCGTGCCGGGCAGCAGGGGCCGGATCTGCGCGGCGTCCCTGGCGTTGTCGAGCAGCACCAGGACGCGGCGGCCGTCGAGCGTGGAGCGGTAGAGCGCGGCCCGCTCGTCGAGCGAGCCCGGGATGGCCGAGTCGGGGGTGCCGAGCGCCCGCAGGAAGGCGCCGAGGACGGTCTCCGGGGCCGCCGCGCGCGAACCGGCGCCCTGGAGGTCCACGTACAACTGCCCGTCGGGGAAGTGCGGGCGGGCCTCGTGGGCCACGTGCACGGCGAGGGTGGTCTTGCCGACGCCGCCGATCCCGGCGAGCGCCGAGACGGCCATGACGTGCCCCTCGGCGGTCGCGAGCCGGCTGCCCAGCTCCCGTACGAAGGAGGCGCGGCCGGTGAAGTCGGGGACGGTGGCGGGCAACTGCGCGGGGCGGGCGACGGGCGCGGCGGCCGGCGGCTGCTCGTCGACGGGCCGGGCGAGTTCGGCGTCGGCCTGGAGGATGCGCTGCTGGAGCCGGGAGAGCTCGGGGTTGGGGTCCACGCCGAGCTCGTCGGCGAGCAGGCGGCGGGTGTCGGCGTAGACCGCGAGGGCCTCGGCCTGCCGGCCGGAGCGGTAGAGCGCGAGCATGAGCAGTTCCCGCAGGCGCTCGCGCAGCGGGTGCGCGGCGGTCAGCGCGGTCAGCTCGGAGACGGCCTCGGCGTGGGCGCCGACCTCCAGGTCCAGGTCGAGCCGGGTCTCCAGGAGCTGGAGCCGCCACTCCTCCAGGCGGGTGCGCTGGGTCTCGGCGTACGGGCCGGGCACGGAGGCGAGGGTCCCGCCCTCCCACAGGCCGAGGGCCTCGTCGATCCGGTCGCGGGCGGCGCAGCGCTGTCCGGCGGCGCGCAGCTTGTCGGCCTGGGCGGCGAGCTCGTGGGCCTCGGTCAGGTCGAGCGTGAGGCCGGGCGCGGAGGTGCGCAGGGCGTAGCCGCCGGACTCGCTGACCAGGACCCCGGGGTCGAGGATCTTGCGCAGCCGGGAGGCGTACGTACGGACGGCGGCGAGCGCCTGCGAGGGCGGCTCCTCGCCCCAGATGGCGTCGATCAGCTCGCCCGCGGTGGCGGTCCGCCCGTCGCGCAGCAGCAGCGCGGCGAGCAGCGCCCGCTGCTGCGGCGACCCGGTGGGCAGCACCTGCTCCCCGCGCGAGGCGCGCACGGGCCCGAGGACACCGAAGCGGAGGGAGGGCGCGGTGGCGCCGGTTCCGTTTTCGGGCGCGCCGGAGCGCGGTTCCTCGGCCGGCCCGGTGCCGGTTCCGTCGGAACCCGTCGCCGGAGTCCGTTGTTCCGGAACCCGCGGCCCGTTCTCACGGTCCATTAGCTCCCCCTGCCCGTACCGCTGGTTTCGCCCAAGACAGTCTGCCTTGTCCGGAGGGCGCGCGTCAGCATCGGGTCGGCCGATCCGGCACCGGTTGACGGCGCAGTAGCTGACGAACCGTCAGATCAACGCTACCGTGAACGGCATGGAGAGCTTCCCCAAGATCATCTCGGTGGACGACCACACCGTGGAGCCCCCGCACGTCTGGCAGGACCGGCTCCCGTCCCGCTACCGCGACACCGGCCCCCGGATCGTCCGCGCCCCGTTGAAGGAAATGACCTTTCTGGGCGGAAAGTTCGCCCCCGTGATGGGCGCCAAAGGGGACGAAGGCCCCATAGGCGACTGGTGGGTCTACGAGGACCTGCACCGCCCGCTGACCCGGCTCGACACCGCCGTCGGCTACGACCGCGACGAGATCAGGCTGGAGGTCATCACCTACGAGCAGATGCGGCCCGGCTCCTACTCCGTGCCCGAGCGGCTCGCGGACATGGATGTCAACCACGTCCAGTCGGCGCTCTGCTTCCCGACCTTCCCCCGGTTCTGTGGCCAGACCTTCACAGAAGCTGCCGATCGTGAACTCGGTCTCCTCGGTGTGCGTGCCTACAACGACTGGATGGTCGAGGAGTGGTGCGGCCCCGAGGCGCACGGCCGGCTGATCCCGCTGACCCTGATCCCGCTCTGGGACCCGGAGCTCGCCGCCGCCGAGGTCCGCCGCAACGCGGCCCGGGGCGTGCGCGCGGTCGCCTTCTCCGAGATCCCGCCGCACCTCGGGCTGCCCTCGGTCCACACCGACCACTGGGACCCGTTCCTGCGCGCCTGCGACGAGACCGGCACGGTCATCGCGATGCACATCGGCTCCTCCAGCCGGATGCCGTCCACGTCCGCCGACGCCCCGCCCGCCGTCGGCTCCACCATCACCTTCGCCAACTGCTGCTTCTCGATGGTCGACTGGCTGATGAGCGGCAAGTTCGAACGCTTCCCCAACCTCCGGATCATGTACGCCGAGGGGCAGATCGGGTGGATCCCGTACATCCTGGAGCGCGCGAACGTGGTCTGGGAGGAGAACCGCGGCTGGGGCGGAGTCGCCGACAAGGTGCTGCGCCCGCCGTCGGAGCTCTTCGCCGAGCATGTCTTCGGCTGCTTCTTCGACGACGCCTTCGGGCTGCGCAACCTCGACGCCATCGGGGTGGGCAACGTCCTCTACGAGACCGACTACCCCCACTCGGACTCCACCTGGCCCAAGTCCCGCGAGGTCGGCGAGGCCCAGATGGGCCACCTGGCGCCGGACGTGGTCGAGCGGATCGTCCGGGGCAACGCGATCGACCTGCTGGGTCTTGACGCGGACGGCCTCTGGCGCCCGTAGGCCCGGGGTCCGACGGCCCGGAAAAGGGCCCGCCCGGCCCGCCGAGGGAGGCGGACCGGGCGGGGGCTGGGGGCGCCTCGGCTCAGTAGGAGCCGGTCCGCACGTACTTGATGCCGCCGGCGACGTCGACGAAGCCCTCCGCGTACGAGGAGACTCCGGCGTCGTTGACCATGCGGGTGTAGCAGGAGCTGCCGCCCACGGGGACGGAGCAGGAGTAGCTGCGCCCGTCGGAGTTGCGGACGACCTTCGCCTGGGCGCAGGCGTGGCCCGCGGAGGCGTTGCCGCAGTTGGACTGCGTGCCGTCCAGGGTGATCCGGGCCCAGGCGGTGCGGCAGCCGGAGTTGTAGCGCAGCTCGATCGTGCCGACGTGGGTACCGAAGTACGGGTCGTTGATCGACGCGGACTGGACGGTGCTGGTGGTGCCGCCGCAGCTCGTGGAGGCCGGGTCGTAACCGTCGTAGGTGGCGGCCTGGGCGGAGCCGCCGGTGAGGACGAGACCGCCCGCGGCGAGGAGCAGCGCGGTGCCGGTCTGGGCGGTGCGGCGGATCAGGGTACGCATGTCGGGTTCCGGTCCTTCGCTTCTAGTAGCTGCCGGTGCGGGTGTACTTGGTGCCGCCCGCGGTGTCGGTGTAGCTCTGCGCGTACGAGCTGACGCCCGCGTCGTTGACCATCGGCGTGTAGCAGGAGCTGCGGCCCTCGGTCACGGTGCAGGTGTACTGGCGCCCGTCGGAGTTGCGGATGACCCAGGCCTTGGGGCAGGCGACGCCGGCCGAGGCGTTGCCGCAGGCGCTCTGCGTGTAGTCCATGGTGATCCGGGCCCAGGCGGTGCGGCAGCCCGAGTTGTAGCGGAGCTCCAGCGTGCCGAGGTGGTTGCCGTGCGGGTCGGTCATCGCGGCCGACTGGACGGTGCTGGTGGTGCCGCCGCAGCCGGTGGTGGCCGGGTCGTAGCCGTCGTAGGTGGCCGCCTGGGCGGAGCCGCCGGTCAGGGTGAGGGCGCCGGCGGCGAGGATCAGGGCGGTGCCGGTCTGGGCGGCGCGGCGCAGCAGGGTACGCATGGAGTGGGGTCCGTTCGACGAGGGCCGGGAGGGGCCGCGGCGGGGGCAGGGGGGCTGCCGCTTCCAAGGTGCCGGACGGGCCCGCCCGCGGTCTTGGACAAAAGCGCGGGGATCGCGGAGCCGGTCCGTACCCACCCCTTGCCTGACGGCACGTCAGGAGACAGCATGGGGCCGTCGCCGTAACTGACGGAACGTCAGATAAGGGAGTCCCCATGGTGGTCTACGGGATGCAGCTGCCCGTCCAGTCCCAGAGCACCCTCTACGCCGAGCCCTGGGAGGCCGCAGCGGGCCCCGCCGACCTCCTCGCGGTCGCCCGCGCCGCCGACGCGCACGGCTTCGACTACCTCGCGAGCTGCGAGCACGTCGCCGTCCCGCGCCGGCTCGCCGGGGCGATGAGCACCATCTGGTACGACCCGGTGGCCACCCTCTCCTTCCTGGCGGCGGCCACCGAGCGGGTCCGGCTGCTCTCCCACGTCGCCCTGGTCGGGCTGCGCCACCCGCTGGTCTCGGCCAAGGCGTATGCGACCCTCGACCACCTCTCCGGCGGGCGGCTCGTCCTCGGGGTGGGGGCCGGGCACCTCCAGGAGGAGTTCGAGACGCTCGGGGTGGACTTCGCCGGGCGCGGCGGGGTGCTCGACGAGACCGTCGACGCGCTGCGGGCGGCGCTCGGGCCGGAGGAGTTCCCGGAGCACAGCGGCGAGCGCTTCGCCTTCCGGGACCTCGGCCAGCGGCCCCGGCCCGCGCAGGAGCGGGTCCCGGTCTGGATCGGCGGCTCCTCGCCCGCGGCGGTGCGCAGGGCCGCGCTCAAGGGGGACGGCTGGCTGCCGCAGGGCGACCCGCGCGGCAAGCTGGCCGAGCAGATCGTCCGGCTGCGGGGGCTGCGCGAGGAGGCCGGGATCGAGGCGCCGTTCACCGTGGGGGCGATCACCGAGGCGCTGTACGTGGGGCAGCCCGGCTGGGAGACCGGGCGGCGCACCCTCAGCGGCAAGCCGCAGGCGCTCGCCGAGTCGCTGCGCGCCTACGGGGAGATGGGCGTGGACCAGATCCAGGTGCGGTTCCGCTGCCGGAGCCGGGCCGAACTCGTCGACCAGATGGCCGCTTTCGCCACCGAGGTCGCTCCGCACCTCGACTAGAAGGAGTCACCGCATGGGCAAGCTGGACGGGCGGGTCGTCGTCATCACCGGCGCGGCGCGCGGGCAGGGCGAGCAGGAGGCGCGGCTCTTCGCCGCCGAGGGGGCCCGGGTGGTCCTGGGGGACGTCCTGGACGGCCCCGGCGAGGCGCTCGCGAAGGAGCTGGGGGAGGACAGGGCGCTCTACGTCCACCTGGACGTGACCTCGGAGGCGGAGTGGGCGGCCGCGGTGGCCGCCGCGAAGGAGCGCTTCGGGCGGATCGACGGCCTGGTGAACAACGCGGGCATCCTGCGCTTCAACGAGCTGGTGTCGACGCCGCTGGACGAGTTCCAGGCGATCGTCCAGGTCAACCAGGTCGGCTGCTTCCTCGGCATGAAGGCCGTGGCGCCCGAGATCGCGGCGGCCGGCGGCGGCACGGTCGTGAACACCGCCTCGTACACGGGCGTGACGGGCATGGCGGGGGTCGGCGCGTACGCGGCGAGCAAGCACGCGGTCCTCGGTCTCACCCGGGTCGCCGCGCTGGAGCTGGCGGCCAAGGGCATCCGGGTGAACGCGGTCTGCCCCGGGGCCATCGACACCGCCATGAGCAACCCGGAGGGCGTCGACCCGGCGGCCACGGCGGAGCTGTACCGGAAGCTGGTGCCGCTGGGGCGGATCGGGCGGCCGGAGGAGGTGGCGTCCCTCGCGCTCTTCCTGACCGGCGAGGACTCCGCGTACATCACGGGCCAGCCCTTCGTGATCGACGGCGGCTGGCTGGCAGGCGTCAGCCTTTTCTGACGCACCATCAGGTATTGACGCACCCGTCGCGCGGTGCGACAGTCGGGCACATCGCTGATCTGACGATTCGTCAGAAACTCACGAGGACGGTGAACTTCCGTGGAATTCGGGATCTTCGTACAGGGATACGTCGGCAAGCGGGCCGAGACCGATCCCGAAGCCGAGCACAAGGCCCTCATGGAGGAGACCGAGTACGTCATCCAGGCGGACAAGTCCGGCTTCAAGTACGCCTGGGCCTCCGAGCACCACTTCCTGGACGAGTACTCGCACATCTCCGCCAACGACGTCTACCTCGGCTACCTCGCCCACGCCACCGAGCGGATCCACCTCGGCTCCGGCATCTTCAACCCCCTCGCCCCCGTCAACCACCCGGTGAAGGTGGCCGAGAAGGTCGCCATGCTCGACCACCTCTCCGGCGGGCGCTTCGAGTTCGGCTCGGGACGCGGGGCGGGCTCCCACGAGATCCTCGGCTTCTTCCCGGGCATCACGGACATGAACCACACCAAGGAGATCTGGGAAGAGACCATCGCCGAGTTCCCCAAGATGTGGCTCCAGGAGGAGTACGTCGGCTTCCAGGGCAAGCACTGGTCGCTGCCGCCGCGCAAGATCCTGCCCAAGCCGTACGGGGCGTCCCACCCGGCCATGTGGTACGCGGCCGGGTCCCCCTCCTCGTACGCCATGGCCGCCAAGAAGGGGCTCGGCGTCCTCGGCTTCAGCGTGCAGAAGGTCTCCGACATGGAGTGGGTCGTCGACTCCTACAAGACGGCGATCAAGGAGGCCAAGGCGGTCGGCGACTTCGTCAACGACAACGTCATGGTGACCTCGACGGCCATCTGCGCCGAGACCCACGACAAGGCCGTCGAGATCGCCGTCTCCGGCGGCCTCAACTACCTCCAGTCGCTGCTCTTCCGCTACCACGACACCTTCCCCCGCCCCGAGGGCATCCCCGAGTGGCCCGAGCTGCTCCCCGAGTACTCGGCCGAGATCATCGAACTCCTCATCCAGGAGGAACTGATGATCTGCGGCGACCCCTCCGAGGTCCTGGCCCAGTGCAAGCGCTGGGAGCAGGCGGGCGCGGACCAGCTGTCCTTCGGCATCCCGATCGGGATCTCGTACGAGGACACGATGAACTCGATCAAGCTGATCGGCGAACACGTGATCCCGGAAATCGACACGGACCCGATCCACCGCACCACCCGCTTCCGGCAGGGCGCGGGCGAGTAGCCGCCCCCGCGGCCACCCGACCCCGCCGGCCTGCCCCCGTGGGGGCCGGGGTCCCGCCTCGCGCCCCGCGTGGGGTCCCGCGTCGCGCTTCGCGCCTCGCGTGGGGGCCTGGGTCCCGCCTCGCCCACCCGGGGGCCCGCGTCCCGCCTCGCACCTCGCGTGGGGGGCCGCGTCCCGCCTCGCGTGGGAGCAGGCGCCCCGCCTTGCCCACCCCGCGTGCGGGCACGCGTCCCGCCTCGCGCCCCGCGTGGGGGCACGCGTCCCGCCTCGCGCCCCGCGTGGGGGCACGCGTCCCGTGTGCCTACCCCCCCCGCCCCGCCCGTGTGGGCAATCGTCCCGCTGGGGCGGGACGGGTGGGCACACGGGACGGCGCCCTCTGCGGCGCCTCCGCTCCCAGTGCCTTGACCCGCACCCACAAGTGCGGCGCACAGGGGGCGGGGCTACAGGCGCGGAAGCCTAGGCCCGGCAAGGGGCGCCGTTCCGTTGTGCCCACCCGTTCCGCCCCAGCGGAACGATTGCCCACAGCGGCGGGGGCGAGGCCCGTACAAGCGCGGGGCGGCGTCTTCCCGGATCGTCGTCCCGTACCGGCCCCGGCCGGAGGCACCCGCAGCCGCGGCCGGCTGCCCGGCCCCCGACCGGGGCGCGCCCGTGTTCCCAGAAAGGACGGTCATGCTCGACCACCTCATCGAGGGCGCCACCGTCGTCGACGGCACCGGCACCCCCGCCTTCACCGCCGACGTCGGCATACGCGACGGACGCATCGCAGTCGTCGCCGAGCCCGGCACCATCGCCGAGGAGGCCCGGAGCACCGAGGACGCCACCGGACTCGTCCTCGCCCCCGGCTTCGTCGACCCGCACACCCACTACGACGCCCAGCTCTTCTGGGACCCGTACGCCACCCCCTCCATGAACCACGGCGTCACCACCGTCGCCGGCGGCAACTGCGGCTTCACCCTCGC
Organism: Streptomyces sp. NPDC094032; assembly: GCF_040303965.1. Taxonomy (NCBI): domain Bacteria; kingdom Bacillati; phylum Actinomycetota; class Actinomycetes; order Kitasatosporales; family Streptomycetaceae; genus Streptomyces; species Streptomyces sp. NPDC094032. The sequence continues at coordinate 109,823 of NZ_JBEOUE010000019.1, forward strand.
CCCGCTCCACCCGGACCGCCCCGAGGACGCCGACTACACGCGCCGGATGATGTCCAAGGTCGAGGGCATGGCCCTCAAGGCCCTGGAGGACGGCGTCGACTGGAGCTGGTCCTCCTTCGCCGAGTACCTGGACGCCCTAGACGGCCGCACCGCCGTCAACGCCGGCTTCATGGTCGGCCACTGCGCCCTGCGCCGCTACGTGATGGGCCCGGACGCCGTCGGCGGACAGCCCACCGAGGAGCAGCTCGCCCACATGGTCGCGCTCCTCAAAGAGGCGATGGAGGCCGGCGCCTGGGGCCTGTCCACCACCCAGTCCGCCACCCACTCCGACGGCGACGGCGCCCCCGTCGCCTCCCGGCACGCGACGCCCGCCGAGCTCATCGCCCTCTCGAAGGCGGTCGGCGAGCACGAGGGCACCCAGATCGAGGCGATCCTCGCGGGCTGCCTCGACCAGTTCTCCGACGCCGAGATCGACCTCTTCGTCGAGATGAGCGCCGCCGCCGGACGCCCGCTCAACTGGAACGTCCTCACCATCGACGCCACCGTCCCCGAACGCGTCCCGCGCCAGCTCCTCGCCTCCGAGCGGGCCCGCAAGTCCGGCGGCCGGATCGTCGCCCTCACCATGCCGATCCTCACCCCGATGAACATGTCGCTCGGCACCTTCTGCGCGCTCAACCTCATCCCCGGCTGGGGCGAGATCCTCGCCCTGCCGGTCCCCGAGCGGATCGAGAAGCTGCGCGACCCCGCCGTACGGGCCGAGATGCTGCGGCGCGCCGACTCCAAGGAGGCGGGCGTCTTCCGGCGCCTCGCCCACTTCGGGCGGTACGTCGTCGGCGACACGTACAGCGCCGAGAACGAGGGCCTGACCGGCCGGGTCGTGCAGGACATCGCCGCCGAACGCGGCCAGGACGCCTTCCAGTGCCTGGTCGAGATCTGCGCCAACGACGAACTCCGCACCGTCCTGTGGCCGATGCCCACCGACAACGACCCGGCCTCCTGGGCGCTGCGCCAGGAGACCTGGCGGCACGAGGACGTACTGCTCGGCGGCTCCGACGCGGGCGCCCATCTGGACCGGATGTGCGGGGCGCCGTACACCACCCGCTTCCTGGGCGACTGCCTGCGCGGCCGCAAGCTGGTCCCGCTGGAGCAGGCGGTGAAGATGCTCAGCGACGACCCCGCCCGGCTCTTCGGGCTGCGCGAGCGCGGCCGGATCGCCGAGGGCTACCACGCCGACCTGGTCCTCTTCGATCCCGAGCGGATCGACGCGGGCCCGGCGACCCTGGTCCACGACCTGCCGGGCGACAGCCCCCGCCTGGACTCCCGGGCGGTCGGCATCGTGTCGGTGCGGGTCAACGGGGTCGAGACGGTACGCGACGACGAGGTGACGGGCGCCATTCCGGGCCGGGTGCTGCGCTCGGGCCGCGACACGAGGACGGTGAGCACCAGGTGACGATCACGGAGCGGCTCTATATAGGGGGAGAGTGGACCGAGCCCGACGGCGGCCACTACGAGGTGATCGACCCCGCCTCGGAGGAGCTCGTCGGCCTCGCGCCGGAGGCCTCCCGGGCCCAGGTGTACGAGGCGGCCCAGGCGGCCCGCGCGGCCTTCGACGGCTGGTCGCGGACGAAGCCGGAGGAGCGGGCCGCGATCCTGGACCGCGCCGCCGACCTGATGGCCCGCGACGCCGAGGCGAACACCCTGCTGGCCCGCGCGGAGACCGGCGCGACCACCGCGACCGCGCGCGGGATGCAGGTCGCGGTCGGCGCCTCGCGCTTCCGGCGGTACGCGCGCGGCGCCCTGGAGCCGGTCGAGCAGGCGCTCCCGCCGCAGATCAACGAGGCGGGCCCGATGGGCAAGGCGGGCGTGTTCGGGGCGGTGGCGGTGCGGCGCCCGGTCGGCGTGGTCACCTGCATCACCTCGTACAACAACCCCTGGGCCAACCCGGCCGGCAAGATCGCCCCGGCGCTCGCCATGGGCAACACGGTCGTGGTGAAGCCCGCCCCGCAGGACCCGCTGTCGGTGTTCGCGATGGTCCGCGCCCTGGCGGAGGCGGGCGTCCCGGCGGGGGTGGTCAACCTCGTCACGGGCTCCGCACCGGCCGTGGGCGAGGCCGCCGTGGACTCCCCGGAGGTCGACATGGTCTCCTTCACCGGCTCCACGGCCGTCGGCCAGGCGATCGGCGAGGTCTGCGGCCGGGGCCTGAAGCGGCAGCTGATGGAGCTCGGCGGCAAGGGCGCGGCGCTGGTCTTCGACGACGCCGACCTGGACTCCGCGGTGATGGGGATCGGCACGACCTTCTCCTTCTACAGCGGCCAGATCTGCACCGCGCCGACCCGGGTCCTGGTCCAGCGCGGGGTCCACGACGCGCTGATCGAGAAGCTGACCGGCTATCTCGCCTTCATGAAGGTGGGCGACCCGGCCCAGCGGGGCACGGTGGTCGGCCCGGTGATCTCGGCGGCCCACCGGGACCGGATCGAGTCCTATGTCGAGCTGGGCCGCAAGGAGGGGGCCACGGTGGTGGCGGGCGGCGAGCGCCCGGCGGGACCGGGGCTCGACCGGGGCTTCTACGTGGCGCCGACGCTGCTCGCGGACTGCACCAACGAGATGCGGGTGGTGCGGGAGGAGATCTTCGGCCCGGTGGTCGTGGTGGTCCCCTTCGACGACGAGGAGGAGGGCATCGCGCTCGCGAACGACAGCGACTACGGGCTGATCGACTACGTGTGGTCCGGCGACGTGGCCCGCGCCTTCCGGGTCGCGGCGCGGCTGCGGGCCGGCGGCGTCGGGGTGAACACCATCGGCCGGAACATGGAGGCGCCGTTCGGCGGCTTCAAGAAGAGCGGGGTCGGGCGGGACGTCGGCTCGTACGCCCTGCACGCGTACAGCGAGACGCAGGCGGTGGTCTGGCCCGGCTGAGCCCTCCGAGGACCTGTCCGGGGACCCGTCCGGGAACCTGTCCGGGAACCGGTCCGGGAACCTTCGGAAAATTCCTCGGGAAATTTTAAAAACGGACATTTAGGGCAGCGCTGCGGTTCCCGCATATCGGACACCCCGCACCGGACCTACCGGTTGGTCGGTCCGGTGCGGTCGTCGATCTTTCAATCATTGGCGGCTGTCCGGATTCGACCTCTCAATGCAAGGCGATGATCGATCAGATGAGCGGACTTCGATCTTCCGGATGTGGAAACCGCAGCATTTAACGTCCTGTTCATGACTCAGGTGGATGTGCGGCCCCAGGCCGGAGACACGGTAAGGGGCGCCGCGACCGCGGGTGGCGACCACGGCGTGCGCACCAAGGGCCTCGGCGGCAACTCCGTGGGCCTGCTCGGCAGCGCCGTCATCGGCATCTCCACCGTCGCCCCGGTCTACTGCCTCACCTCGACCCTCGGCTCCACCGCCGGCGAGGTCGGCCTCCAGATGCCCGCGATCTTCCTCGCGGGCTTCCTGCCGATGCTGCTCGTCGCGTTCGCGTACCGCGAGCTGAACAAGGTCATGCCCGACTGCGGCACCTCCTTCACCTGGACGGTGAAGGCCTTCGGCCCGAAGGTGGGCTGGATGTGCGGCTGGGGCCTGGTCATCGCGACGATCATCGTCCTGTCCAACCTGGCGGGCGTCGCGACCTCCTACTTCTGGCTGCTCGCCGGGGAGGTCACCAACAACCCCTCGATCGCCGCCCTGGACGACAACAAGGCCGTCCACATCGCCACCTGCCTCGCCCTGATCGCCACCGCCACCGCGATCAGCTACCGCGGCATGACCGCCACCAAGGGCCTCCAGTACACCCTCGTCGGCCTCCAGCTCGTCGTCCTCGGCCTCTTCGTGGCGATGGCGCTGTCGAAGGCCGGCTCCTTCGAGACCTCGGTCGACTTCTCCTGGTCCTGGATGAACCCCTTCGCGGTCCAGTCCTTCGCCGCGTTCACCGCCGGACTCTCCCTGTCGATCTTCATGTACTGGGGCTGGGACGCCTGCATGGCGACCAACGAGGAGACCACCGGCAGCGAGAAGACCCCCGGCCGCGCCGCGCTCATCGCGATGGTCGTCCTGGTCGCCTCCTACCTGGCCACCGGCATCGCCGCCCAGATGGCCGTCGGCTCCGGCGACAAGGGCCTCGGCCTCGCCAACCCGGAGACCTCCGACAACGTCTTCGCCGCCCTGGCCGGACCCGTCATGGGCCCCGCCCTCGGCATCCTGCTCTTCGTCGCGGTGCTCGCCTCGGCCGCCGCCAGCCTCCAGACGACCTTCATCCCGGTCGCCCGCACGGTCCTGGCCATGTCCACCTACGAGGCCCTGCCGAAGTCCTTCACCAAGGTCCACCCGGTCTTCAAGACCCCCGGCAAGGCGACCATCGTCGCCGGCGTCGCCACCGGCGTCTTCTACACGGTGATGACCCTGGTCAGCGAGCACGTCCTGGTCGACACGATCTACGCGCTCGGCCTGATGATCTGCTTCTACTACGCGCTGACGGCCTTCGCCTGCGTCTGGTACTTCCGCGGCGAGCTGTTCCGCTCGGCCCGCGACTTCGCCTTCAAGGGCCTGCTTCCGGCCCTCGGCGGCCTGATGCTGACCGCCGTCTTCGCCAAGACGCTGTACGACATGTGGGACCCGGCCTACGGCTCCGGCTCCGCGGTCTTCGGCGTCGGCTCCGTCTTCGTCATCGGCGTCGGGCTGCTGCTGCTCGGCGTGGTGATCATGCTGGTGATGCAGCGCCGCAGCCCCGCGTTCTTCCGCGGCGAGGTGCTCACCAAGGAGACCCCGTCGCTGGTGGTCGCGGACTGATGGACTCCGCGCCCGTCGGCTGACGGAAACGACGAGGTGGCGGGCCCGTGGGGGGTCCCGCCACCTTCGTCGTTCCCGGTACTGCCGGTGCCGCTCGGTACTGCCGGTACTGCCCGGTGCTCAGTGCCCGCCGGGCAGCAGCCCCGACACCAGCTTGTTGGCACCGGGCATCGCGGCGGGGACCGGCCCCTTGCCCTGGGGCATCAGGACGCCGCTTAGCGGGACGACGGAGGGAAGGTTGGCGCCCCCGGTGTCGGCGGCGGCACTCCCGGCGGCGGCGAGCCCGCCCGCCACGGCGAGCCCGGTGAGCGTGACTGCGGTGAGGATCTTCTTCATGCCCGCTCAACGCGGACGGGGAGGGTCCGGTTACGCGCCCGTCCCCCCGGCTGGTCGGACATGCGGGCGGTGGTCATGGAGCTCTCCTTAGGATGCGCCCGTGCAGACGGAAACGGATCGGGAAGCGGGCTGGCTGATACGCCCCGCGCGGGCGGCGGACGTGGAGCCCGTCGCCGAGCTGAAGGCCGTCGTGATGCGGGACGACCTGGTGCGTCTGGGCCGCTACGACGAGCACCGGGTGCGCGAGCGGCTGCGGGACGAGTTCCGCACCGAGCACACCTCGGTCGTCGAACTGGACGGCGCCTTCGCGGGCTGCGTGGCCTTCGGGCCGTACCCGCACGGCCCCGGCCGCTATCTGGCCCACTTCTACCTCGCCCCCGAGGCCCAGGGGAGGGGCCTCGGGACGGCGGTGCTCGGCACGCTGCTCGACCGGGCGGACGCCGAGGGCGTCCCGGTCCGGCTGACCGTGGTCCAGGGCAGCGCGGCGCGGCGGCTCTACGAGCGGGCGGGTTTCACGGTCGAGTCCGAGGACCCGATCGACGTGCGGATGGTGCGGGAGCCGGTGCTCAGAACGACGCGCCGGCCGGCTGCCGGGTCGTGACGTTGATCCGGTTGAAGAGGTTGGTGACGCCGACCATCAGGATGATCGAGGCGAGCTGCTTCTCGTCGTAGTGGTCGGCCGCCGCGTCCCACACGGCGTCCGGCACGGCGTCCGAACTGTCGGCCAGCCGGGTCGCCGCCTCGGCGAGGGCGAGCGCGGCCCGCTCCTCGTCGGAGAAGTACGGCGCCTCGCGCCAGGCGGCGACCGAGAACAGCTTCTCGTCGCTGACGCCGTTCTTCCGGGCGCTCTTCGCCCCGAAGTCGACACAGAACCCGCAGTTGTTGATCTGGCTGGCCCGCAGGTGCACGAGCTCCAGGGTGGACTCCGGGACGCCGCCCTGGCGGGTGGCCTTCAGCAGCTCCATGATCGCCGGGCCGGCGTCGGGGAGCAGGTGGGCGGGGTTGGCCATCCGGGGCTTGATCTCGTGCTGCATGGTCCGCTCCTCGGTCCGTCTGGGGCGACTTCCTTGGTCTCGCGTCGCCTTCACAGCACTGACGGATCGCACGACGAGGATGTGACAGCCTCGGGGAGGTTTTTTCGAATCACTTCTCCGGAGCGGCCTCCTCCGCCGGTTCGGCGATGAGCGCGGTCGCGATCGTGCGGAAGCCGAGCCGGGCGTACATCCGGGCCACCGTCCCGTCCGTGGCGCTCAGGAACACGGTCGTCACGCCCGCCCCGCGCGCGTCCGCGACCAGCGCCGCCGTGACCGCGAGACCGAGCCCCCGGCGCCGCGCCTCCGGGCGGGTGCCGACGCCGACGACCTCCGAGACCGCGCCGACCGGCTGGTGCTGCCCGGCCGCGAGGGCGGTCCCGGACGCGTCGAAGGCCGCCGCGAGACGGGTCAGGCCCGCCGCGATCCGCTCCCGGACCTGCTCGGCGGCACCGGGCGAGGGCGTCGCGCCGAAGGCGGCGTACGGGGCGGCGACGGCACTCTCCAGGGCCGGGTCGTCGGCGCCGACCATACGTACGACGCACCCTTCCGGAAGCGCGGGCAGCTCCTCCGCCCGCCCGTCGAGCACCATCAGCGGATGCGCGTGGACGACCAGCCCGCTCGCCTCGACCGCCGCCCGCAGCCCCGGCGTCGTCTCCGCCACCCACTCGAACGCCTCGGGCGCCCCCAGCTCCCGCTGCCGGGCCCGTACCCGCTCCACCGCCGCCGGGGGCACCTCGCCGAGGTGGCCGAGCGCGGGCCGCGCGTAATACGGCCAGCCTTCCCCGTCCCGTACGAAGAGGGTCAGCGGCCCGTGCTCCTCGGCGCGGGCGGCGGACCGGGGGACGGCGTCGTAATAGGACTCGATCAGCTTCAGCATGGGCACAAGGATGCAGGTACATGTCCCGGCCGCCCGCGCGCGATGATGGACCCATGACCGAGATCCTCACCCCCCGCCTCCTCCTGCGCCGCTGGACCGACGACGACCTCGTCCCCATGGCCGAGATCAACGCCGACCCGGAGGTCATGCGCTGGATCGGCGACGGCTCCGTGCGGGACCTGGAGCGGACGGCCGAGGGGATCGAGCACTGGGAGGAGGAGTGGGACGAGGAGGGCTTCGGGCTCTTCGCCGTCGAGCTCCTCGGTTCCGGCGAGCTGATCGGCTTCACGGGCCTCTCGGTGCCGCACTTCCTGCCGGAGGCGGAGCACGAGGTGGAGATCGGCTGGCGGCTCGGGCGCCAGTTCTGGGGCCAGGGTTACGCCTCGGAGGCCGCGCACGCGGCCCTGGAGTTCGCCCTCCAGGACCGGGGCCTGGACCGGGTCATCAGCATCTCCCGGCCCGGCAACACGGCCTCGCAGAACGTGATGCGGAAGCTGGGCATGACCCCGGAGCGGGAGACCACGCACCCGGAGTTCGGGCACGCGCTCACGATCCACTCGATCGACCTCACGGAGTACCGCGCCTGACCTGCTGAGGCCCGAGGAAGACCGGATTGGTGAAGGCGGCGAGCGCCCCCGGCAGGGGCGGTGAGCCGGCCGGATGCCGGACCTCCGCCCGTACGTAGGTGGCGTAGGCGGCGGTCGTAGTCCACTCGGTGGTGTCGGTGTCCCGCGCGGTGTGCAGGACGCCCTGGTCCGTGACGAGCCGGAGGGTGCCGCCGGGCGGGGCGCCGGTGACGCGGAGCCGGGCGGTGACGGGCGCGTCGGCGGGGACGTCGAGCCGCTCGCCGATCCCGGCGACGCGTCCGCGCCCGTCGGCGACGGTGAAGTCGACGGAGACCGAGGAGGACTCGGCGACGTAACTCCGCCCCGCTCGCAGCCCGTCCAGGACCGCCGCCCGGCTCAGCTCCTCCGCGAGGACCACGGTCTGCGGGGTGCCGACCCGGTCGGGATCGCGGTGGGCGTCGCTGTTGCCCATCGCGGGGGTCCAGCGCCCGCGCGCCAGGGCCGCGTCCCAGCCGGCCAGGGCGATCTCGTCGTCCGGGGTGTAGGGGCCGTTCCACACCTCGACCGCGTCCGCGTCGCCGAAGCCGAACTTCCAGGCGCAGCCGATGCAGGTGGCCTGCGGGTGGGCGGGGACGACGAGGCCGCCGGAGCGGCGGATCTCGCGGGCGAAGTGGGCGAAACGGTTCTCCCTGGCCCGGTAGCGCCAGTCGACGAAGGTGCCGGGGTCGGTGCCGAGGGCGAGGACGTGCCCGTTGCGGGTGGTGACCTCCTCGCCGAGCAGGACGAGCAGGTCGTCCCCGGCGAGACCGGCCCACGCGCCGTGCCCGGCGTGGGTGTTGTGCTCGGTGGTGGTCAGGAAGTCGAGCCCGGCGGCCCGGGCCAGCGCGGCGACCTCGGCGGGGGTGCGGCGCCCGTCCGAGTACACGGTGTGCAGGTGGCAGTCGCCCCGGTACCAGGCCCGGCCGCGCCCGCGCGCCCGCTCCGGCGGGTAGGCCGGGGCGACGGCGGGGGCGTCGGGCCCGAGCCGCAGGGTCACGGTCACCGTGTACGCGAGCCCCTGCGGGGCGACCGTGTACGGAGCGAGCACGACATGCCAGGTGCCGGCCCGCAGGGGCCCCGCGACGTACCCGGGCGTGGCGTCGTCCCCCCGCACGAAGAACTCCGCCCGGGCCCCGCCCGACCAGCCCCGGAACCCCCGCCCGCCGAGCGCGGTGCCACGCTGGTCGAACAGCCCGATGTCGAGGGCGTTGCCCGGCGTCCCGGCGGGCACACCGGGCCGCTCATAGGAGTACGCGACCCGCAGCTCGCACACCCCACGCGGCAGCTCGACCGGCAGGTACACGTAGTCGGGCGCTCCCGGCGGAAGCCTCCCGCTCACGGTACGGCTGAGCTCACCGCTGTCGGCCCGCGCGAAACTCACGCTCCCCAAGGTAAGCGCGCCCGCCGCGCCCGTCACGAGCACCGCACGCCTGCTGGTCTCCGTCATACCCATGGACTGTCCTCCAGCCCGATGAACGCCGAAACAACACACCACCGGCCCACCACGAACTCCGACCGACCACGCCGTCGGGGGACCGCCGCCCCGCACCCCTCGGAATTCCGCCCCGTACCCCCTACCGTGCCGTCATGCGGATCTCGACCACGATCTTCCTGACCGACGAGACCATCACCCCCGTGCGGCTCGCCCGCGAGCTGGAACAGCGCGGCTACGCCGGGCTCTACCTGCCCGAGCACACCCACATCCCCACCGAGCGGACCACCCCGTACCCGGCCGGCGGCCCACTGCCGCCGGAGTACGGGCGGGTCCTGGACCCCTTCGTCGCGCTCGGCCAGGCCGCCGCCGTCACCGAGCGGCTGCTGCTCGGCACCGGCGTCACCCTGGTCACCGAGCACGACCCGATCTCCCTCGCGAAGCGGATCGCCACCCTCGACCACCTCTCCGGCGGGCGCTTCACGCTCGGCGTCGGCTTCGGGTGGAACCGGGAGGAGGCCGACGACCACGGTGTCGCCTGGTCCACCCGCCGGGAACGCACCCGCGAGGCCATGCACCTGATGCGGGCCCTGTGGGCCCCGGAACCCACCGCGTACGCCGGTCCCTCGGGCCTCTCGGTGCGCGCCTCGCACGCCTGGCCCAAGCCCGCGGGCGGCGCCCCCCGCACGCTCGTGGGCGGGGCGGCGGGCCCGAAGCTCTTCGCGCACATCGCCGACTACGCCGACGGCTGGATGCCCATCGGCGGCCGCGGCCTCACCCAGACCCTCCCGGTCCTCCGCGAGACATGGGAACGGGCCGGCCGCGCCCCGAAGACCCTCCAGGTCGTCCCCTTCGCGATCCACCCCAACCCCGGCAAGCTGGCCCACTACGCGGACCTGGGCTGCGAGGAGGTCGTGGTGCAGCTCCCGCCGGGGGAGGAGGGCGAGGTGCTGCGGGCGCTGGACGGGTTCGCCGCGTACCTGTGAGCGATTGACGAGGCATTGACTTCGGAATACGTTCCGAAGTGTGGTCGGTCCATGCTGACCCCCACTGTCTCCTTCTCCGAGCTCTCCAAGAACTCGAAGCGGGTCGCCGAAAGGCTCGACAGGGCATACCGCCTGCTCGTCACCCGCCGCGACGGCCAGGACCTCTACCTGACCACCGCCAGCTACGACCAGGACCGCGAGGAGACCGCGGACGTCACCGCGAAGCTGCTCGCGGCGCTGCTCACGGCCGACGACGGTGCCCGGGTCATAGGGCGCGCCCTACCCTCGGTCTTCCCGTGGGTGCGCCACCTGTCCCCGGAGGAGCTGCGGGAGTTCGTCGGGGACCTCGTGGACGCGACGCACGACGCGGCCCAGTTGGACGTCCACGCCACCCTCCACCGCACGATCGTGGAATGGCGTGCGACGGCCCGCGTCCTCGCCGACCCGGCCCTCACCGCCCAGCTCACCCGCGCCCTCCCCGACGAGGACCACGGCGAGGTGACCGCCCCGTGACACCGTACGCGGCGCCCCGCCACCCGAAGGACACCGACTGACCCCACGTCGTGGGGGAGACCCATGTCCGCCCGGCGGGACCGCTCGTATGCTCCCTCCATGACGGATCACCAGGCACAACGCCCCGCAGCCCCCACCGAGAACGCGATGCGCCGCGCCCTCAGGCGGGCCAGGGACGGGGTCGCGCTCGATGTCGCAGAGGCCGTGGTGCTGTTGCAGGCGCGCGGGGGGGATCTCGCGGAGCTGGTCGGGGTGGCGGGGCGGGTGCGGGACGCCGGGCTCGCGGCGGCCGGGCGGGCCGGGGTCGTCACGTACTCGAAGAGCGTGTTCATACCGCTCACCCGGCTCTGCCGCGACAAGTGCCACTACTGCACCTTCGCGACCGTCCCCGGCAAGCTGCGCCGGGACGGCCACGGGATGTTCATGACGCCCGACGAGGTCCTCGACATCGCCCGCCGCGGCGCCGAACTCGGCTGCAAGGAAGCGCTGATCACCCTCGGCGACAAGCCGGAGGACCGCTGGCCCGAGGCCCGCGAGTGGCTGGACGCGCACGGCTACGACGACACCATCGCGTACGTACGGGCCATGGCCATCCGGATCCTGGAGGAGACCGGACTGCTGCCGCACCTCAACCCGGGGGTGCTGTCCTGGACGGACTTCCAGCGGCTCAAGCCCGTCGCCCCCAGCATGGGGATGATGCTGGAGACCACCGCCGAGCGGCTGTGGAGCGAGCCGGGCGGGCCGCACTACGGGTCGCCCGACAAGGAGCCCGCGGTCCGGCTCCGGGTGCTTGAGGATGCCGGGCGGTCGTCGGTGCCGTTCACCTCGGGGCTGCTCCTCGGGATCGGCGAGACGTACGAGGAGCGGGCCGACTCGCTGTTCGCGCTGCGCCGGATCGCCCGCGCCTACCACGGTGTCCAGGAGCTGATCATCCAGAACTTCCGCGCCAAGCCGGACACGGCGATGCGCGGCATGCCCGACGCCGAACTCGACGACCTGGTCGCCACGGTCGCCGTCGCCCGCCTCATCATGGGGCCGAGCGCCTGCCTCCAGGCGCCGCCGAATCTGGTGGACGCCGAGTACGAGCGCCTGATCGAGGCCGGCATCGACGACTGGGGCGGCGTCTCCCCGCTCACCATCGACCACGTCAACCCCGAGCGGCCCTGGCCGCAGATCGAGGAGCTGGCGGAACGGTCCGCCGCCGTCGGCTTCGAGCTGCGCGAACGGCTCTGCGTGTACCCCGAGTTCGTGCGGCGCGGCGAGCCCTGGCTCGACCCCCGGCTGCTCCCGCACGTGCGGGCCCTCGCCGACCCCGAGACCGGTCTCGCCAACCCCGACGCCCCCGTCCGCGGCCTCCCCTGGCAGGAGCCCGACGAGGCCTTCACCGGCGCCGGCCGCACCGACCTGCACCGCACCATCGACACCGAGGGCCGCACCGGCGACCGCCGCCAGGACTTCGACGAGGTGTACGGGGACTGGGAGGCGCTGCGCGAGGCCGCCGCGCCCGGCATGGTGCCGCAGCGGATCGACACCGACGTGCGGGAGGCCCTCGCCGTCGCCGCCGACGACCCGACCCGGCTCACCGACGCCCAGGCCCTGGCGCTGCTGCACGCCGACGGGCCCGCCCTCGACGCGCTGACCCGGATCGCCGACGACGTCCGCCGTGCCGTGGTCGGCGACGACGTCACGTACATCGTCACGCGGAACATCAACTTCACCAACGTCTGCTACACCGGCTGCCGTTTCTGCGCCTTCGCCCAGCGCCGCACCGACGCCGACGCGTACACCCTCTCCCTCGACCAGGTCGCCGACCGCGCCCAGCAGGCCTGGGAGGTCGGCGCGGTCGAGGTGTGCATGCAGGGCGGCATCCACCCGGACCTGCCGGGCACCGCGTACTTCGACATCGCGCGGGCCGTGAAGGAACGCGTCCCCGGCATGCACGTGCACGCCTTCTCCCCGATGGAGGTCGTCAACGGAGCCTCCCGCACCGGCCTGTCGATCCGGGAGTGGCTGACCGCCGCCAAGGAGGCCGGGCTCGACTCGATCCCCGGCACCGCCGCCGAGATCCTCGACGACGAGGTCCGCTGGGTGCTCACCAAGGGCAAGCTGCCCACGGCCACCTGGATCGAGGTGATCACCACCGCGCACGAGCTGGGCATCCGCTCCTCGTCCACGATGATGTACGGGCATGTCGACCAGCCCCGGCACTGGCTCGGGCACTTCCGCACGCTCTCCCGCATCCAGCAGGAGACTGGTGGCTTCACGGAGTTCGTGACGCTGCCGTTCATCCACACCAACGCGCCCGTCTACCTGGCGGGGATCGCCCGCCCCGGCCCGACGGTCCGCGACAACCGGGCCGTCATCGCGATGGCCCGGCTGCTGCTCCACCCGCACATCCCCAACATCCAGACCAGCTGGGTGAAGCTGGGCACCGAGGGCGCGGCGGAGATGCTCCGCTCGGGCGCCAACGACCTCGGCGGCACCCTCATGGAGGAGACCATCTCCCGTATGGCGGGGTCGAGTTACGGCTCGTACCGCTCCATCCGCGACCTGGAGGCCATCGCCGAGAGCGCGGGCCGCCCGGCCAAGCCCCGCACGACGCTGTACGGGGAGGTGCCCGAGGAGCGGCAGCGCACCGCCCGCGCCTCGGACGGGCATCTGCCGGAGCTGCTGCCGCTCGTCCAGGAGTAGCGGGGAGGGTCAGCCCACCAGGAGCTCGCGCTTCAGCTCCTTGAGCTCCTGGTGGTCGACGCCCAGGCCCTGGCGCAGATACGCGCGGAAGGAGCCGTACTCCCGCTCCACCTCGTCGAGGCTGGCGTTCAGGTACTCCGGGCGGACGTCGAGCAGCGGCTTGTAGACGGCGGCCTGCTGCGGAGGCAGGTGGGACAGGACGGCCTCGTTGGCGGCGGCCCGGTAGGTGTTGCTGGCGAGGTAGTCGGCCATGACCGTCTCCTCGGGGACGCCGAGCGCGGTGAGCAGCGCGGCGTCGGCCCAGCCGGTGCGGTCCTTGCCTGCGGTGCAGTGGAAGAGGACGCCGCCGTCGCCGAGGGTGTCGAAGACCGTGCCGTACGCGGCCTTCGCGGTGTCGCCGCTGACCATGAAGCGGTTGCCCGTGACCATCATGTTCTCGGCCTCGGCCGGGGACTTGGGCAGCGTGGCGAAGGTGCCGGTGCCCGCGAGGACGTCGGCGACGGCGTAGCGCGCCCCGGCCGGTACGCGGTCGGGGGCGGCCGAGCGCTCGGACTCCATGCGCAGGTCGAAGACGGTGCGTATGCCGAGGCGCTCCAGCTTGGCGAGGTCGGCGGGGGTCGCCTTGTCGAGGGCGTCGGAGCGGTAGACCTCGCCCATCTTCACCCAGTGCCCGTCGCGGGTGCGGTAGCCGCCCGCGTCACGGAAGTTGACCGTGCCCTGGAGGCGGATCAGCCGGTCGGCCAGGTGCAGCGAGCCGCCCCGCTCGGGGACCAGGTCGAACCAGCGGCGGTCGGCGGAGGGCAGCCCGGAGACGGTGACGCTGCCGGAGGAGCCGCCGCGGGCGACCGTGCGGCCGTCGGTGCGGACGGCGACGGCGCGGGTGCCGGGGGCGTCCCAGGTGACGGTGAAGGTGCCGCCGGGGTTCTCGGTGACGGTCGCGGCGGTGAAGGGGATGGCGATGCGGGAGTGCTGCGCGTGGCCGTGCGCGGCGGCGGTGGGGGCGGCGAGACCGACCAGGAGCGCGGCGGCGGCCAGGGCCGCGGAGGAGGTCTTGACTCGTGTCACGGTGTTCATGGCGCGGATGGTTCTGGCCGGGGGCCAACTTCCGGTGAACTGCGCGCAAAAGTGGACTGACAGGCGTCGGATCACATAACGCTCTGCACCCCGAACGAGCGCATCCGGTCTATTACAGTGCTGGACCAGAAGCTGCTGACCGGGGGAGGGCGCGACGTGACCACCACAGCCGCGGCCGTGTGGGGCCGCACCGAACAGCAGGACTTCCGGTCCCGGGTCCGCGGCTGTCTGCTCGGCGGCGCCGTGGGCGACGCGTTCGGCGCCGGGGCGGCCGGGCGCACGCTCGCCGCACTCCGCGAGGCCCACGGCCCGGAGGGCCTGACCGAGCCGGTCCCCGCGTACGGGAGGCACGGCGCCGTCACGGCCGCCACGCAGATGGCCCTGTTCACCGTGGACGGCCTCATCCGCGCCCAGGTCCGCCGCGACACCGGCGCCTGGCACCCGCCCACCGACGTGCACCGGGCGCACCTGCGCTGGGCGGCGACGCAGCGCGACTGGGGCCCCGACGAGCGGCGCCCCGACCTGGGCTGGCTGGCCCGCGAGGAGTGGCTGTACGTCCGCCGGGACCCGGCCAGGGCCTGTCTGACGGGCCTCGGGGACGAGGTGCTCGGCACCCTGGACCGGCCGAAGAACCCCGGCGCGGCGGACTCCGGCGCCCTGGTCCGCTCGGCGCCCTTCGGGCTGCTCGTCGGCTGGGAGCCGCAGCTGGTCTGCCAGCTCGCGGTGGAGTGCGCGGCGCAGACGCACGGCGACCCGGCCGGATATCTGGCCGCCGGCGCCCTCGCGGTCGCCGTGCACGGCGTGGCCCGCGGCGACGGCGTCGAGGGCGCCGTCCGCACCGCGCTGGAGCAGCTCGCCGCGCGCCCCGGCCACGAGCCGGTGACCGAGGCCCTGGAGGCCGCGCTGGCCGCCGTACGCCAGGGGACCCCGGACGCGGAGCGGGTGGCCGCGCTCGGGGCGGCGCAGGACCGGGCGGAGGGGCAGCTGGCGGCCGCCGTGTACTGCGCCTCGGTCGGCGAGGACGTCCGGCACGGCCTGCGCCTGGCGGTCAACCACGACGGCCCGTCCGCGGCGACCGGCGCCCTGACCGGCGCGCTGCTCGGCGCCCTGCACGGCGAGACGGCCCTCCCACCGGCCTGGCTGACCGGCCTGGAGGGCCGCGCGACGATCCTGGAACTGGCGGACGACTTCGCGATGGAGATGACCCAGGGCACGGCCCTGCACGGGCCCACCGACGCGGCTCCGGGGTGGCTGGCGCGGTATCCGAGGGGCTGAGGGGGCCGATGGGGTGGCGGGGCTTCGGGCGCCGGGGCTTCAGGCGCTGGGTCCCGCGCGGCTGGGCCCCGCATGGCTGGGCCCCGCCGAGGAGAGGCGCGCGCGGGAGGCGTCAGCGCATCAGTTCCCCCGCGTTGACCAGCAGCGACTGCCCGGTGATGGCCCGTGCCCGGTCCGAGGCGAGGAAGGCCGCCGCCTCCGCCACGTCCCCGTCCGTCGCCAGCTCCGGGAGTGCCATCCGCTCCGTGAGCCGGCCCAGGACCTCGGCCTCCGGGACCTGCTCGGTGTGCGCGGTGAACTGGACGTACGCCTGGACCGGCGGCCCCCACATCCAGCCCGGCAGCACGGTGTTGACCCGGATCCGGTGCGGGCCGAGCTCGCGTGCCATCGAGTACATCGCCGAGGTCAGCGCGCCCTTGGACGCCGCGTACGCCGCCTGCCACACCTGCGAGGGCGCGGCCACCGCCGACTGGGTGCCGATCAGGACCACCGAGCCGCCGCGCTCCTTCAGGGCCGGCAGACAGGCCCGGGTCATCCGCAGCGTGCCGAGCAGGTTGACGTCCAGGACCCCCTGCCAGGTCGCGAAGTCGGCGTTCTCAAGACCGCCGAAGTACGAGTCCCAGGCGGCCACGTGGACCACCGCGTCGATCCCGCCGAAGCGCTCCACGGCGAGCGCGGCCAGCGCCTCGCACTGGGCCTCGTCGGTGATGTCGGTGACCCGGTAGGCGGTGCGCTCGCCGCCGGGGTCGATCTCGGCGGCCGACTTGGCGAGATTGGCCTCGGTGCGCGCGCCGAGGACCGCGCGGCCCCCGTCCCGTACCACCGTCTCGGCGATCCGGTGGCCGAGCCCGGCGCCGACGCCGGACACCACGACCGTCTTTCCCTGGAGCAGCCCTTGGAACGCCATCCGGAACCTCCCTGGACCTGTTCAATGATCTGACGGCCCGTCAGAGTAGGTGCACGGAACCGAGCAGGGAAGGGGACAGACGATGAGCGACATCGAGAGCGACGTCGAGGGCGGGATCGAGAACGGGATCGAGAGCGGGATCGGGAACGGGATCGAGGGCGGGATCGAGGCCTACGCGGAGCTGGCGTCGGTCGGCCCGTACGGGGTGCACCCCGGTCACGCGCTGATCACCATGGTCGAACCGCACCCGGGCCACGAATACGCCTACAACCGCTGGTACGAGGACGACCACTACTACGCGGGCGCCATGGCGATGCCCTGGATGTTCGCCGGCCGCCGCTGGGTCGCCACCCGCGCGCTCCAGGAGCTGCGCGGCCCGGAGAAGTCCGCGGTCGCCCAGCCCGTCACCGCGGGCTGCTACCTCTCCACGTACTGGATCACCGAGGGCCGCTACGACGAGCACATGAAGTGGACCGTCGGCATCAACAAGCGCCTCAACCGGGACGCCCGGGTCTACCACGACCGCACCCACGTCTTCACCTCGTTCCAGGACCACGAGGCGACCGTCTACCGGGACGGCGCGGCCGGGCCCCGGGACTTCCACGCCCTCGACCACCCGTACGCCGGTCTCGTCCTCCAGGTGGTCGACACCGAGGGACCCGAGGCGCGCGACGCCCTCGTGGAGCGGCTGCGCTCGCGCGAACTGCCGCGCAGGCTCGCCGGTTCGCCCGCGGCGATGGTGACGCTCTTCCGGCCCACCCCACTGCCCGGCGACCGCATGACGTACGTGAAGCAGGTCGAGGGCGTCGACACCCGGCTGACCCTGCTGTGGTTCCTGGAGCGCGACCCGCGCGACTGCTGGGACGGGCACTTCGCGGACCTGGTGGCACCGGAGTGGGGCGCTCGGGTCGAGCTGGTGGCGCCGTTCGTCCCGACGGTGCCGGGCACGGACCGGTACGTGGACGAGCTGCGCTGAGCCGCCGGGGGGGGCATGGCCGAGCCCCCTCGGCCAGGACGGCGGACCGGACGAGAGGGCTCTTTCCACGGGGTGGTGCGGGTGGTGCGGGTGGTACGGGTGATGCGGTGCGGACCGGGGTCACAGGGCCCCGGTGCTCACCTCGCCCACGAACGCGCTCCAGGAACCCGGCGCGAAGGAGAGGGAAGGGCCCGCGGGGGCCTTGGAGTCACGGACCGCGATCGCGCTCACGACGGGGGACTTGACCTCGACGCAGGCCCCGTTACCGCCGGAATACGAAGACTTGGTCCACGTGTCCGTGCCGCCCTGAATGATGCCCATGTTTCTCAACTCCGGTTTCTGTAGGTGTCACGCCAGCGTTCTGCTCCGCTTGACGTGATCGACGCTACTAGCCCATCCCCGTCCGGTGGGACTGGCGTTCACTCGACCGGATGGCATATTCCAACTGCGCTTCCGCCGAGGCGATCCGGGGGTGTACCGTACCGGCCTCCTCCCGTCTGGCCAGGGCGAATGGCGGCATTCACCCCCGATTCCCTTCTTCGTCCGCGTCCTCCTTGTACTCCTTCGCGATCCGCGTCACGAACTCCCGCGTCTGCTCCGCGTTCAGCGCCTGCGCCCGCAGGTGCTCGTACATCACGCTGTACTTCGCGACGTCCTGCGCCTTCTCCAGATACAGGTCGCTCGTCACGCCCTCGATGTAGACCACGCTGGAGTCGGACGTGTCGGGGAATTCCAGGATCGCGTAATGCCCGCTGATGCCCGGGTGCGCGCCCATGTCGAACGGCAGCACCTGCACGGTCACATGGGGCAGCAGCGACTGCTCGACCAGGTGCTCCAACTGCTCCACCATCAGCCGCTTGCTGCCGACCACCCGGCGCAGCGCGCCCTCGTCGATGACGGCCCACAGCCGCAGCGGGCGCTCCTCGTCCTTGACCCGGTCCTGGCGGCGGGTGCGGACGGTGACCCGCTTGTCGATGTCGGCGGGCGTCGACTCCGGCAGCGCCCCGCTGATGACGGCCTCGGCGTAGCCGTGCGTCTGGAGCAGGCCCGGGATGATCTGCGGCTCGTACACCCGCAGACTCTCCGCGTCGGTCTCCAGACCGATGTAGACGCTGTACGGGATGTCGCCGAAGGCGTGCCACCAGCCCTGCTGGCGGGAGTCCTTGGCCATCTGCATGAGCGAGTCGACCACCCGCTCGTCCTCGACCTCGTACACCCCGCACAGGTCGCGGACATCGCGCTGGCTGATGGAACGACGGCCGTTCTCAAGGCGGCTGATCTTCGACTGGGAGACGAGGAGACGCTCGGCGACCTGCTCGGCCGTCATGTTCTTCGCTTCCCGGAGCCGGCGCAGCTCCTGGCCCAATCGGCGTCGCCTGACGGTGGGGTTGACACTGGACGCCACGGAAACTGCACCTCCGGCTGTCGGCTGCGTAGCTGTGAGTATCTACTGCTTGGCAGACTGCCACCAAAGGTGTGGTGTGCGCTGGGAAATCACCAGACGCGCGCATGCGGGACGGCCGTCACGACGGCCGTCCCGCACACGTATGCGGCTCCCGGTTCGGATCCGGTGTGGACCCGATTCGGATCCGGTGTGGATCACGGGGCGTGGGTCACGCGCGGCTCGCACGGCGACCGCACGCCCGGGGTCACATGGCGCGGGCCATGCTGCCCCGGCGCGGCTGCTGCGGAACCCCGCCCGCGGCCGCGTTGTTGCGGCGCGGCTGTGCGGCCACGCCGTTCTGGACGTCCATCACGGCGTGCGCCACGAGTCCGCCCATGGGGTCGTGCCGGATCAGGTCGCGCAGCCGGGACCGCGACGACCGTCCTTCGTTCCCCGGGTACAGGTGCTTGCCGAGACCGACCGCGTGGGCCAGCGCGGCGAGCGCCGCGGTCCGCGGGTCCGGCGGTACGCCGGTGCGGATCGCACTGTCCAGCCGGGACCTGATGTCCCGGCTGATCGCCGTGTCCGTCGCCTGGTAGCGAGTCGTCGGCAGCACCCCGCACATCTGGGTCTCCACGGCATGGACCATGCCGCAGCGCTCCAGGTGCGCGAGATAGATCTGACGCAGCCCCAGTCGGGGCCCGCCGATCCAGTGGACGGCCCGCACCGGGCTGCCGCGTCGGCGCAGCAGTTCCAGCGCGGAGTCCAGAGTCGGATCTCCGGTCGGCCGTGGCATCACCACGGCGATACGATCCCCGTCAGGGGCTATCCGTCCTGCCAGAGCCAGCTCCACTAGCTGTGCTCCGGCGAGGCCGAGGTCGAGCGACTGCGGCTGCGCTGTGGTACCCGTGGCCGGGTCCAGAGCGAGCAGCAGAAGCTCCTCCGGAATTGTTCTGCGGCTCCTGCCCATCCATGCCTCCCCGCGTGGATGAATGACAGGGTGACCCCTCTCACATTCATCTGTCGAGAGTGCCTGGCCGGTTCGTACGGGAACCAGCAGGTATGTCGTTCTCGTCTAGCACGGGAGCCAAGGGGTCCACACGGGACACTGGTAGATGGTTCGGACGTCCGGACGAGTTCCGGACTCTTTTCGTATGACGTTTCGTAATGACGCATGGAGGAGGCACGGTGGCGGGCGAGTCCCCGGACAAGGCGGAGCAGCGGAAGAGCGCGGCCGGCGACGACGGCAAGGACCCGCGGCTGTCCGTGCTCCAGGACCGCGTGGACGAGCCGACGGCGGTCTTCAAGGCGCTGGCGCCGAGGACGGCACCGGAGGATGCGGGGGTGCCCGAGGGGGCTGCTGCCCGGGAGACCGAGGGGGCCGCTGCCCCGGGGACTGCCGGGGGTGCCGCCGAGGGCGCCGTTGAGGACGCCCAGGGCGCGCCGGAAGGGGGCGCTTCCGGTGGGGACGCCCGGGAGGCCGCCGAGGACGCGGAGGCGCCTGCCGGGGGCGCACCGGAGGGCGACCGGCTGAGGGCGGCGGTGGCGGCGTGGGTCGCCACGGAGGACGAGGACGAGGACGGCCCGGAGGCCGCCGGGACGGCGGGCGAGGCGCCCGCCGACGCGGGGGCCGACGCCGACGCCGGTGCGGCCGAGGCCGGGCCCGCTGGGGCCGGTGCTGCCGAGCCCGCCGCTGGCGGTGCCACTGCGGCTGCCGCCGCGGTTGATGCCGCCGAGGCTGGTGCGGCCGAGTCCGCCCGTGCTGGTGCGGCTACCGACGCCGACGCCGACGAGGTTCATGCAGCCGCTGCCGGTGCCGCCGTGTCTGGTGCGGCTACCGTCGCCGCAGCCGACAACGACGCGGCTGATGCCGCCCCTGCCGGTGCCGCCGAGCCCGCCCGTGCCGGTGCCACTGCGGCTGCCGCCAATGCCGCCGCCGCCGACGCCACCGAGACCAGCGCCACCGAACCCGCCGGTGTCGCAGCCGCCACCCCGGAGCCCGAGGCGGACGCCACGCCCAAGGCCGAGCCCGAGGCCTCCGGCGCCGCCCCGGCCCGTACCACCTCCTGGGCCAAGGCCGCCGACGCCGCCGAGGCGCCGAAGGCGGCGGCCGCCGGTGACGAGTCCTGGTTCGCCGCCCGGAAGCCGACGCCCAAGGCGGAGCCCGAGGACGCCCCCGCCCCGGCGGCGAAGCCGGCCCCGGCCCCCGTTCCCGTGGACCAGCCGACCGCCGTCTTCAAGGCGCCCAAGCTGCCGGCGGAGCCCAAGGCGCCCAAGCCGCCCGTCGTCGACCAGCCGACCACGGCCCTGAAGCTGCCCGAGTCGATGTTCCGCCCGCTCCAGGGCGACATCACCCAGGAGCAGCCGAGCCCGAGCCCGACCCCGCCGCCCGCCGCCAAGGCGCCCGTAACCCCGTCCCTCTCCGAGCCGGAGCGCACCCGGCAGCAGCCGCTGCCGCCCCGCCCGCCGCTGGAGATCCTGGCGGAGCTGACGAACACCCCGCCGCCGCCGGAGACGCCGCTGCGGACCGGCGTGCGGCGGGTGAAGATCTGGACCCCGATCGTCATCCTGCTGCTCGTCGTGTTTGCGGTCGTACAGTTCGTGCGCCCGCTGCCCGAGCCGGCCCTGACGCTCTCGGCGGAGCCGACGTTCACCTTCGACGGCGGCGAGCTCAGCATGCCGTGGCCGTCCGAGGGCCAGGGCGCCGCCGAGGTCGAGGGCGTGGGCTCGCTCGGCACGTACGGCCCGCAGAAGCCGGCCCCGATCGCGAGCGTCGCGAAGACGATGACGGCGTACGTGATCCTCCGCGACCACCCGATCAAGGGGAAGGAGAAGGGCCCGGAGATCGAGGTCGACAAGACCGCGGGCGAGCAGGCGAAGGCGAAGGACGAGTCGACGGCCCCGATCAAGGAGGGCCAGAGCTACACGGAGAAGGAGCTCCTGGAGCTCCTGATGATCCCGTCCGGCAACAACGTGGCGCGGCTCCTGGCCCGCTGGGACGCCGGTTCGGAGGCCGCGTTCGTCGAGAAGATGAACGCCGCGGCCAAGGAGCTCGGGATGACGGAGTCGACGTACACGGACCCGTCCGGTCTGCAGTCGAGCACCGTGTCGACCCCCCTGGACCAGCTGAAGCTGGCGAAGGCGGTCATGCAGTACGACGTGTTCCGCGAGATCGTGGACATGCCGAACGTGACCGTCGACGGCATCCCCGGCCGGATCGAGAACAACAACAAGATCCTGCTGGAGCCGGGCGTCAGCGGCATCAAGACCGGCTCGTCCACCCCGGCCGGCGGCAACCTGCTCTGGGCGGCGAACACGGTCGTCGACGGCAAGAAGCAGCGCATCCTCGGCATCGTGATGGGCGCCAAGGACGCCGACCAGCTCTACCAGAAGCTGGACCTGGCCATCGCGAACAGCCTCAAGGTGATCCAGCAGGCGCAGAAGGACGTCACGTCCGCGGCGGTGGTGAAGAAGGGGCAGGTCGTCGGGTACGTGGACGACGGCCTCGGCGGCCGGACGCCGGTCGTGGCGACCAAGGAGCTCCGCGCGATCGGCTGGCCGGGGCTGAAGGTGAGGCTGGAGCTCACGAACGGCGGAAAGGCCGTGCCGCACTCCGGGAAGTCCGGTGACGTGGTCGGCCAGGTGTCGATCGGCACGGGCAACGGCAAGGTCAGCGCCCCGGTGGCCCTCCAGGGCGACCTGGTCGAGCCGGGCTTCGACAAGAAGCTGACGCGCGTCGGCTGACCCGCGCGGTCCGAAACGGTCGGGTGCCCGGGGAGCTCCCCGGGCACCCAGCTGTTAGCGTCGTGCCCGGGGACGGGAAGCGGAAGGGCCGGTACGGAGAGGCACCGGCGGAGCCGGGCAGGGCAGGGGAGAGGGCCGCAGTTGACCACCGCAGAGGGGACCCGGGAAACCGGAGGCCAAACCCACGTGTCTTCGCCTTCGCGAATAGAGCTCCCGGGCCAGCGACCGGCCCCGGAACCGCCCGAGCCACCCACCGCGCCGCGCCGAAAGCGCCGCTACACGGTCCTCGCGGCGACGGCCGCGGCGGCCGTGACGCACCTCCTCTGGTTCTTCTTCTTCGCGAACAGCGGCGGCGATCTGGCGGCGCAGGACGCGTGGGCGGAGTTCGTCGGACGGCACCCGGACTCGGCGTACAACCTCGCCTGGTACGGCGGGATGCACCCGGTCTCGTACAGCGTGGTGTCGCCGTACGTGATGTCGGTGCTGGGCGTCCGTACGACGATGATGATCGCCGGGACGCTGTCGGCGGCGCTGACGGCACTGATCCTGGTGCGGGTGCGGGCGGTCCGTAACCCGATGGCGTGCGCGATGGCCGGGGTCTTCGCGTTCCTGTGCAACGCGCTGTCGGGCCGGGTGACCTTCGGCCTCGGCATGATGTTCGCGCTCGGCGCGGTCGCGGCGGTCTTCTGCTGGCCGCACCGCTGGCGCTACCGCCGCTGGGCGAAGGCGGCGGTGGCGGCGCCACTGGCCGGCCTGGCGACGGCGTGCAGTCCGGTGGCGGGCCTGTTCCTGGGCGTGGCGGCGGCGGCGCTGTTCCTGAACAAGCGCCGCCCGGGCGCGTACGCGCTGGGCCTGGCCCCGGTCGTGGTCGTAGCCCTCTCCGCCTGGCTCTTCCCTTTCTCGGGCACGCAGCCGATGTCCCTGATGTCGACCTCCCTACCCTTCCTCTTCGGCGTCCTCTGCTTCGCCCTCGTCCCCCGGGACTGGCGCACGATCCGCACGGGCGCGGCGGTCTACTCGGCGGGCACGCTCCTGACCTGGCTGATCGACTCACAGATCGGCTCGAACGTCTCCCGCCTGGTGATGCTCTTCGCAGGCGTGGTCCTCCTCGCCGCACTCCCCTACACAGCCCCCCGCTCCCGCCGCTGGTACGCGATCGTCATCGCCTTCATCGGCCTGAACGCGTGGATCGGCTTCAAGGGCGTGGACGACGTGATCCGCACCGCCCCGGACGCGTCGTGGGCGCGCGAGGTGGCGCCGCTGATCAACCAGCTCCAGGTACGGGGCGCGGAGACGGCCCGCGTGGAGGTCGTCCCGGCCTCCAGCCACCGCGAGTCGTCCGCCCTGGCCCCGTACATCAACCTGGCCCGCGGCTGGAACCGCCAGGCGGACATGGAGCGCAACCCGCTCTTCTACGACGACACCCTGAACGCGGCGAACTACCAGGACTGGCTCGGCCGCTGGGCGGTCCACTACGTGGTCCTGCCGACGGGCGCCCCCGACTCGGGCGCGGAACGCGAGGCGGAGCTGGTGGACAAGGGCCTGCCCTACCTCCACCAGGTCTGGTCGGACGCGAACTGGCGCCTGTACGAGGTCACCGACCCGACCCCGCTGGCGGACCCCCCGGCCAAGGTCCAGCGCGCCGAGGCCAACGAGGTCGTCATCACCCTCGACACCCCCGGCCGCGTCCTCATCCGCGTCCCGTACTCCCCGTGGCTCGCCCTCCTGGACGCCGACGGCACCAAGATCGAACCCCCACAGGAGACGAAGGCCTCGAAGCAGGCCCGCGAATCCTCGGAGACCGACCTCCCGAAGCTCTTCGCCAACAAGGAGGGCTGCCTCCTGAAGGCGAAGCCCGACGCGGAGGGCGACGAATGGACCGAACTCCTCGCCCCGAAACCCGGCACCTACCGCCTGGGCGCCCCGTACAAACTCTTCCCCCGAGGCACCACCTGCCCGGAGGAACTCCGCTGAGACCCCGGCACACGCAAGAAGGGCACCTACGAAAATCCGTAGGTGCCCTTCTCCCTTGTGCCCCCGGCAGGATTCGTGGCAGGTCGGATCGGGCGAGTCGCCCTGTCCGGGTGCCTGAGTGGCTGGGATCGCCGTGCTGATACGGGCGACCAGTGGTTGGCTGTCAGCCCAGAGTGTCATGAGGTGTCGCATGGCCTCGATGGGCGACACCCCGGTCCCCACAGCGATCCAGAGGATCTTGGATTCAGAACGGCTCATAGGAATCTGTGCCGAGCCGACCGGATCGCCGACCCGAGTTGTAGGCCTCACGAACCACCCTGACGATTCCTTCGACGACCGTGCCGCCGGTGACCTCCTTGAAGCCTCGCCCCTTCCCAAGGAGGCTCGAAGGTCCGCCGGGTAGCTTGGACAGCTTCCGCACCAGCGCATCGGCGTCGAGGAAGGGGAACTCGTGAAGCACGGACGCTACCCCGAGGAGTACGTAGCTGTTCCCTGCGGCGGGGATGTTTCCCCATGAGTCAGTTACGACCCTGAGGGTTCGCCTGAGGAGCTGGCCCTTCTCTGTCGACTTCCCGTAGATCTTTCGTAGCGCCGCAACCGCGATGATCGCGTTGCTGGCGCCAGAATCTGAGACGACCCAGCCACTTTCCTGTGCTGTGCGCATGATGTCGAGAGACTCCGCATGCCCTGCGGTTACTTCGGCCATGAATTTGTACAGGGGTTGCACGCGTCGGTTGTCGTTCAGGCCGAGAAAGAGCTCTGCTTCCTGCTCCGTCGTTAGGCCGCGGAACACCTTCATCTCGATTCTCGAGTCGCCGTGGTCTGCGGCGATGCAAAGTGCTCCTCGATGCTGACCGTCAAGCCAGATGTACGTTCCGTCCGGTCGGGCGGATACTTGAGGAACGCCCAGGCGTCCCAGATCAAACCCCTCCCGGAGTTTTCGCATCACCCAGGAATTATCCACTGGGCGGGTGTTTACGCCTCGATCTGTCGTCACTTGGCTGGGTACGAGAAACTCGATTTCGACGGAGTGTTGGGTTCGGTTACTCATCACGCATCTTCTCCATCTTCTTTACGTAGGTGTGTGACATTCGGCGAGCGTCTTTTAGGGCTTTGAACACGTATGGGAAGTGTTCTGAGGATGCCAGGTCGTCTGTGACGACGTCAGACAATCCTTGGAGGATGCCAGTCACTACATCAGCGGTTCGGACGTAGTCGTAGTCCCGTCTTGTTGTGCGCGCCCTGGGGGCCGTGCGGCCCGGACGATCAGTGCTGATTGGGTCACTGGTTTTCGTCCCCGGTTTTCCGCTCAGGTACGGGAAGCACGATTCCAGCGTGTCTGGACAGATTCCCTGTAGAAGCAGTTGGTGCAGCTTCGCGACTACGGATGTTAGTGGGTAATGAAGGGTGGGCCTTTCAACTGCTTCCACCATGAGTTCGAGCGACTTCTGCGCTTTCCTCGTCGAGCCAGGGAGGGTCGTCTCCCTCTCTGCCTTTCGGAGGGTTGAGTGAAGTACCGTGTAGACCTTGGTCGGCAGGCCTACGGCAGCGGCGGCCGTCACCTCTCGACGGAAAACTTCCTCTGTTTCGTCAGGCAGCGGGAGTCGATGAAGGCTGAAGGCGGCCGTCACTCTTTCTGTAACGGTCATGGGGATCGAGTAGATCGGGTCAGGGTTTGTGAGGTGTCGCCGCAATTCGCGTGCACCTTCTTCGATGTCCCTGGCGAAGAACGCGTCCACGAAATGCACGTGAGCCCGTTTGCTCGCCTCGAACCTCCTGTTGCCACTCAGCAGGAAGTGGTCCTTCTCGGCGATGAGCAATGGATCCTTCAGGCCGGATTTCCTGATGGAAGAGACCAAGCCGTCCAGGTCTCGAAGTCTGCCGGTCGGAGCTGACGTGGTCTTAATGTCGGAAAGTCTGATTTTTGCCTGCTCCAACGCTTTCCTCTTCTCAGGCCGGCGGCGTCCGTTTGGCGGGGCGGATGCGCTAGGTGAGAGGGAGATTAAGCGGACTCCGTGGTGAATGTAAAAGTCACCACACGGCTGGAGTATTCGTCGTATCGCTGAGTGGTCATAAACAAGGTGGTGGTCGGCCAGTCAGTCACAGGCGAGGGCGGACATCGATCTTCCAGCAGTTCCAAGCCGCCGGCTCCACGACCTGCGCCACGGCGCGGCGACCCTCGCCCACGCGGCCGGCGCCGACCTGAAGGAGATCCAGGAGATGCTCGGCCACTCCTCGATCGCCATCACGGCGGACGCGTACACGAGCCTGCTCCCTGAAGCGGATCTCGCGATCGCCGAGGCTGCTGCCCGTCTCGTCCCGCGTGCGCGCGCCCCTCGCGACGTGCCGAATGGTGTTGATCGTTTGGGAGGAATTTAGGAGGCTGCCGCCCCGTCCGCTCACGCAGCGCTCACGCAAACGGCCTCGGACGAGACGTCCGAGGCCGAGTGAGACTCCTACCTAAGGGGGTGAACCCCAGGTCAGAGCAGTACCGCATGGTGCCCCCGGCAGGATTCGAACCTGCGACACCCGCTTTAGGAGAGCGGTGCTCTATCCCCTGAGCTACGAAGGCGGGGTTCCAACGCTCGACAGTGTAGCGGGTGGCGTTTCTCGGCGGCGGCGGGTCGACTCCTGGAGGAGGACGGCGCAGGAGTGGAGTCTGGATGGGCCGCAGGGGTGGGTCATCAGGGTGGGGCCGGCTTTGCGGACGGCTGTGAGGCGGAGGTGCTGGACTCGGAGGAAGGCGCGGAGGAAGGGGCGGTCGGGGTGGGCGGCGAGGTCGACGAGGTGGCGGGCGGCCGTCAAGGAACGCGCCGCGCGGTCCGTCTGGTCCGTGACGAGGGCCTTGAACGCTCCGGGCCTGGGCTCGGACAGGCGTCCGTTCCGTATGACCAGGCCGTACCGGTCGAGGGCCGAGGTGGGGACGCCGACTCGGCCTTCCTCGGCGTCCTCCGCGATGTCCTCCAGGAAGTCCAGGCGCTGCATCGCCGAGATGAGTGCGAGGCAGCCGTCCTCGAAGCGGGTCGACGCCGGTTCCGTGGCGGGGGACAGGAGGGACATGGACAGCATCAGGGCGGGGAGTGAGTAGCCCTCGATGTAGCGTTCCAGGTCTGTCTCCGAGGCGAATCGGTCCCAGGAGACCTCCAGTTCCGCGCCGTCGAGGAAGGCCTTGACCCGGTCCCGCAGTGCCGGATGCCGCGCCACCGCGTGCGCGAGGGTCCGGAGGACCGGCAGCGCGGGCCTTCCGCCGTCCAACGCCTCCTCCACGAGGTGCCGCCACTGCCGCAGGGCCTCCTCGCGGTCGGCGCGGGGGCCCCGGTCGATGCGGTCGTCGGTCTCGTGCATGAAGGAGACCAGCACGACGGCGTCGGGCTGGAGGCGCGCCGGCAGCAGCAGTCTCGCCGCCGCGTACTCGGCGGGTGCGAAGCGGCGTACCGCTCTTCGCTGTGCCGTGTACGCGCGACGGGTCTCCGGGGTCAGTATCCCGGCGCGGTCGAGTATGTGTCCCCACATGGTTTACGTCCCCGTGTCAGCGGTTGATCAGGACGCGGGCGGCCCGGCCGAGGAGCCGGAGGTCGGTCAGGGCGCGCGGGGGCTGTTCCATGTTGAGCACGCTCATGTAGGCGGTGTTCACCTCGGAGTCGATCACCGACGCCTCCGTGAGCCGGTCGGCGACCCACTTCTGCACACGGTAGCCGCGGGGGTAGGGGCCCGTGACATGGGGCTGGGCGAGGTCCGCGGCCGTGGAGAGCTGCCAGGCGCCCTCGACGACGGCTTCGGCGAGCCGGAAGTAGTGGAGTGCCGGCTCCCGCCACGCCGGTGCGGTGCGGAGGTGGACGGCCAGCGCGTTGGCCTCCAGCGCCGCGAGGGTCAGGCCCTGGCCGTAGACGGGGTTCACGCTGGCCAGGGCGTCGCCGACGACCACCAGGCCGCCGGGGAAGCGGCTCAGCCGGGAGTAGACCCGTCGTCGGCTCTCGACGAAGCGGTACGTCTTGACGTCGCCGGTCATCGCGCAGGTGTCGGCGACGGTCCGGAGCGGCGCGACGCATCGGCGCATGCGCCGGAGGAAGTCCTCCCGGTCGGGCCCCGGACGGTGGTCGGCGTAGCCGGCCAGGACGACCGACCAGCGGTCGCCTTCCACGGCCGCGAGGCCGCCGGGTTCCGTCACCTCGGGCCGGTAGCCGCTCGCGGGCCCGGGGCTGGAGTGCGCGATGACGGTGCTGCCCAGTTCGTCGCCGCGGCGGAACGTCGCCGTGGCGTAGCCGAGGTCGATGCGCATGCGGTCGACGGGCGCGTCGTCCCAGCCCTGCCGGGTCAGCCAGGCGCCGAGCCGGCTCGACCGGCCCGTCGCGTCGACGACGAGGTCCGCTTCGAGCGTCTCACCCGGCTGCCCGTCCCCGCCGGGAGGCGTCGTCACCACGCCCGCGACGGAGCCGTTTCGGATCACGACGTCCGTGACCTCGGCCCGGACGAAGCGGACGTGTCCGATGCCCTGGACCCGGCGACGCAGGTGGCTCTCCAGGAAGGGCCGGGTGGCCCCGAGCATGCGGGCCCCCGCCGCCGGGGCCTTGAGCTGTCCGTCCAGGTAGAACTGGATGTCGGGGCCTTCGCCGAGCTGGGCGCCGCCCTCGATCAGTTCGGCGGTGATCCCGGGGAACCAGCGTTCCAGCTGGGTGTGCCCCATGGACAGCAGGGCGTGCAGCTGTTCCCGCTGCGGCGTCCGCCGGCCGAGGCCGTCCGCGCCGATCTCGTCGGACTCCACCACCACGACGTCCTCGGCGTGGTCGCTCAGCACGCGGGCGGCGAAGAGCCCCGCGTAACTGCCGCCCATCACGATCGCTCGACTCATGTGCTCCCCCGAAGTGATGCGAAGTGATCCGGATGATCCGGATCACTGGGGCCCACTGTGCCGTACGCGGCCCGTCCCCGGCCTGTACGGGGATCGGTTCAGGTCAGTGCGTGAATCGGTTACGTCAGTACGTGAACCGGTTCAGATAATCCGCGTTCGCGATCGGCGTGGTCGTCAGGTATTCGGTCGGGAGGTCGAAGGCGGCGGCCAGGGGGGTGAGGTGGGGGGCCAGGGTGGCGAGGGTGTGGTTTGTCGTGGTGTGGAGGGAGTCGACCTGGGCGGGGGTCAGGTGGCCGGCCGCGAGGAGGTCGCCGGTGTGGGGGCGCAGTTCGTGCAGGAGGAAGAGGCGGCCCAGGTCCTCCAGGAGGGGGCGGGCGGTGGTCGCGCGGCCCGTGGCGGCGAGGAACGCGTCGGCGGCGGCCAGCCGGGCGTGGGCCGCGACCATCTCCAGGGCGGCGCCCGAGGTCTCGTTCCAGCGGCCGACGGGGTCGCCGGAGGGGCCGTTGCGCAGGGCGGTGCGGGCGCGGGTCTGCCAGATGCGTTCGACGCAGGCGTGCAGGTCGCGCAGGAAGGGCAGGTCCGTGAGGTCGTTGCGGGAGCCGTCGGGCGCGGTCGCGGGGCCCGCCTCGTGGGCGAAGACGAGTTCCGAGGCGGCCTTCTGCCAGATGACCAGGTTGTCGCCCTCGGCGGTGATGCCGCCCTCGACGTTCAGCGGCAGGTCCGCCAGGCCGTTCTCGGGGAAGAGGCCCTGCGCCCCGCAGCGCTCGCGGCTCTCGATGGTGATGTCCCGGGCCTGCCAGGTGATCCAGCCCTTGGCGACGGCGATGAGCCGCTCCGCCTCCTCGCGCTCCGCCGGGTCGGTGGGGTCGTGGGCGGCCCACCGGTCGAGGACGGCGCGGTGCAGGAAGGTCATCGCGTACGCCGTGGCCAGGGAGTGCAGCAGGCGCCCGTGGTGGCTGCGGTGGGCGGTGAGCGGGATGCGCTCGCCGGCCCGGGGCGCGGCCACCTGCCGGTGCTGCGCGTAGCGGACGGCGATGGCGAGCGAGGCGCGGGCCATGCCCAGCGTGCCGGCGCTCATGCACAGCTTGCCGACGGTGACCCGGCCGACCGAGCGCAGGAACCGCTTGCGCCGGTTGCCGAGGCTGCTGCCGAACCGCCCGTCCTTGTCGAAGCGGCCGTGCGCCGCCTCCAGCATCGCCTCGCGGGGGAGCCGGACCCGGTCGAAGGAGGTCAGGCAGTGGTCGACGGGGGTGCCGGTGCGGTCGGGCAGCCGGCGCACGCGTATGCCCGGCAGATGCCCGTGCTCGTCGCTGAGCGGGGTGAGGAAGAGGAAGACGCCCTGGTCCTCGCCGTCCACGAGCAGCCGGGCGGAGACCAGGGCGCTCTTCGGGCCGCCGGTGAGGCTCGTGTTGGGCATGAACTTCTGCGCCCCGGGGTGCGGGGTGTGCAGCTCGAAGTCGCCGGTCTCCCGGTCCAGCACGGCCACCGTCTCCAGCGCGGCGACGTCGTTGCCGTGGGCGAGCTCGGTGCACAGGAACGTTCCGGTGTGTTCCATCGTCGTGTACGCGGTGAGGTCGCGCCGGTAGCCGTCGTGGTCGAGCAGGCTGCCGAGGAACAGGTTGTAGTGGATGCTGGCGAGCGTGCACAGGCCGCCGTCGACGAAGCCGGTCCACTCGTGGAGGGCGGCGAGCCGGTGGGCGTCGTAGCTGAGCACCTCGGCGCCGGTTCCGGCCACGGTGTCGTTCACCAGGCGCAGCCGCTCGTAGGAGAGGGCCGTGCGCTCGGCCGGGGTGAGGCCGGGGCGATGGGCGAAGGCCTCGCCCGCGACCAGCAGGCGCCAGTCGGCGTGGATCCGCTCGCGGTCGTCCGCGTCGAAGAGGAGACGGGTCAGTTCGCCGGTCGTCGTGCCGTTCTCCTCGGCCCCACGTACGGCTTCCACGGGCTCGGGGGCTGCGGTGTCTTCTCTGAGCGGCGTCTCCGCGTGGAGCGGCGTCTCCGCGTGCTGGAGCATCGACTCGTCCCCCGAAGAGAGTGACCCGGTAAGGATGGTGGTGACCTGCCCCAATAAAGATACGGATCCACCGGTTTTGTTTCAATATCCTTGTCAAACCGGTTGGATGGTTTTATTCTCGAAATGTGGACGTGTGAAGAATCCGGTCTCGCCCGGCCTCACCCTACTGCCGGCGGGAGTTCGTGCGGACCGGTCGCCGACTCATCACTCCATGTGAGCCGTTGGAATACCAGCCTCCCGGCCTCGCAGGCCGCGGGGTACGGAGGGATGTAGTGGCACAGCAAGAACGGGCCATCCGCACGCGCCAGAAGATCGTGCTCGCGGCGGCCGAACTGTTCGACGAGGTCGGCTATGAGGCGGCGACGATCTCCGAGGTCCTCAAGAAGTGCGGC
This sequence comes from Streptomyces sp. NPDC094032, assembly GCF_040303965.1. NCBI lineage: Bacteria > Bacillati > Actinomycetota > Actinomycetes > Kitasatosporales > Streptomycetaceae > Streptomyces > Streptomyces sp. NPDC094032. The sequence goes on from NZ_JBEOUE010000019.1 coordinate 141,656, forward strand.
GTGACCAAGGGCGCCCTGTACTTCCACTTCGCCTCCAAGGAAGAGCTCGCCCAGGAGGTGCTGGCCGGGCAGGTCGCCGCCCTCCCTCCCGTGCCCGAGCGTGAACTCCTGTTGCAGCAGATCACGGACGAGGCGCTGGTCCTCGCCCATCTGCTGCACGTCGGCGACCCCATGGTGCGCGGCAGCGTGCGCCTCACCGTCGACCAGGGCTCGCCCCACGACGGGCTCGACCGCCGGGTCCCCATGCAGGGGTGGATCGACCACAACGTCGACCTGCTCAGCCGCGCCAAGGAGGCCGGCGAGCTGCTCCCGCACGTGGACATCCCCTCCGCGGCCGCCCTGTTCACCGGCAGTTTCACCGGAGTCCAGGTGCTGTCCAAGATCATGACCGGGCACGGGGACATCGTCGAGCGGGAGGCGGACCTCATGCGGACGCTGCTGAGCGCCATCGCCGTCCCCGGTGTGCTCGTCCGCCTCGACTTCAGCCCCTCCCGTGCCGAGCAGTCGTACGAGGAGGCGGTACGGCTGCGCGACGGCGGCGCCGCCGTCACGATCACCGGCGGCTGACGGAAGCCGGAGGGCCCGGAGGGCCGGAAGCGGGCGTTCTCCTCGGTCGCGTGCGGTGGGGGCGCGGAATCAAGGTTGAACCGAATGGAGCGCACACACATGGACACCCGTACCGGCATGGCCACCTGCCCGTATGCCCCCGATGCCCCCGAGGCCGCAGAGGCCTCCCTGGCCTCCCAGGTCTCCCAGGCCTCCCTGGCCTCGCGCGTCGCCCTGGCCCCCCACCCCCTCGACGTCACCGGGCAGGACCTCGCGGGTGAGGCCGCCGCGCTCCGCGCGCAAGGGCCCGCCGTCCCGATCGAACTGCCCGGCGGCGTACGCGCCTGGGCCGTCGTCGGGCAGGAGCACGTCGAACGGCTGCTGCTCGACCCCCGGGTCTCCAAGGACGCCCGCCGGCACTGGCCCGCCTTCGTCGAGGGCCGCATCACCCCCGAGTGGCCGCTCTACCCCTGGGTCGCCAACGAGAACATGCTCTTCTCGTACGGGGCCGAGCACGCCCGCCTGCGCCGCCTGGTCGCCGCCGCGTTCACCGCCCGCAGGACCGCCGCGCTCAAGCCCCGTATCGAGGAGATAGCGGCCTCGCTGCTCGACCCGCTCGCCGCGACGCTCGACGCCGGCGACACCGCCGAACTCCGCACCGCCTACGCCGAGTCGCTCCCCCTCCAGGTCATCTGCGAGCTCTTCGGCGTCGCCGAGGGGGCTGCCCGCGACGAACTCACCGCGGCCCTGCGCACGGTGTTCAGCTCCAGCGTCTCCGCCGCCACCATGGAGGCCGCCCGCGGCACCGCCTTCCGGCAGCTCGCCGGGCTCGTCGCCGAACGGCGCCGGGCGCCCGGCGACGACCTCACCTCCTCCCTCATCGCCGCCCGCGACGGCGCCGACGCGCTCACCGAGAACGAACTCCTCGGCTCCCTCTTCCTGTTGATCGCCGCAGGCCAGGACACCACCGCCGCGCTCATCGTCAACGCCGCCGCCGCCCTGCTCGCCCACCCCGAGCAGCTCGGCCACGTGCGCGCCGGCCGGGCCTCCTGGGAGGACGTGGTCGCCGAGACCCTCCGTACGCACAGCCCCGCCGCCTACTCGCCGATGCGCTTCGCCGTCGAGGACATCGAGCTCGACGGCGTACGGATCGCCCAGGGCGACCCGATCCTCGTCAACTTCGCGGCCGGGGGCCTCGATCGGAGCCGGTACGGGGCCGACGCCGCCCGCTTCGACCTGCTCCGCACCGACCGGGACACGCTCGGTTTCGGCCACGGTGTGCACCGCTGCCTCGGCGCCCCGCTCGCGGTCCTGGAGGCGTCCGTCGCGCTCTCCGCGCTCTTCGACCGCTTCCCCCGCCTGGAACTCGGCTGCTCCGCGACCGCGTTGGCGCCGATGCCGACCTTCCTCCTCAACGGGTACGGGGCGTTGCCCGTACGACTGGCCGTCTAGCCGGTCCCGGACGGTCCTGGCCGGTCCTGGCGGGGCGGTCCGCCTCTCTTTCGCTCCCACTGAAAACCGCAGGGCCGGTTTGTTAAAGTGCTCGGAAGAGTGACACGTGTTGGCACGCCCGCGACGGAGCGGCGGTAGCGACGGAGGCCCCTTGGCCAAGCAGGAGCGGGCGATCCGGACCCGCAACGCGCTCATCGAGTCGGCCGCCGCGCTCTTCGACCGGGACGGCTTCGAGGTCGCCTCGCTCGCGACCATCAGCGCCCGCGCCGGAGTCAGCAGCGGTGCGCTGCACTTCCACTTCCAGAGCAAGGCGGCGCTCGCCGACGCGGTCGTCGGCGCGGCGGGGGAGCGGCTCGTCCGGATCACCCGCGACCGCGAGGCCCTGTCGCTCCAGATCCTCATCGACGCCAGCCATGAACTGGTGCAGGGGCTGCGGGCCGACGCGGTGCTGCGCGCGGGCTTCGACCTGAGCGCGGGTTCCGAGCGGCGGCCGCGGGCGGCCCAGGACCTGCGGCGGCTCTGGCGCGACTGGGTCGAGTCGACCGTGGCCCGGGCCGAGCGCGAGGGGCTGCTCGCCCCGGACGCGGCGGCCCGCGACGTCGCCGCGGCGGTGGTGGCCGTGGCCGCCGGGCACGAGGTCCTTGGCCACCAGGACCCCTGCTGGCTGGAGCGCGCGCCGCTGACCCGCTTCTGGTCCTTCCTGCTGCCCCGGGTGGTCGGCACCGCCCGCGTCGGCCTCTTCGTCGCCTCGGGCGACCCGGCGGCTGAGCCCGCGACGGCGGGGTAGACCGGCTGCTCTTGACGCTGCGGAGGGGCGGGCATAGCGTCGGCGGCCGGCGGGCTGAGCGAGCGCTTAGGAGTGGCAGTCGTGGTCGAACCGCACAACGACCCGCGGAGGGACCGGGAGGCGGACCCGCGTACGGGAACACCCCGCCTCCTCACCGCCCCCGGCGCCCCCTTCGCCGTCGAGGACGGCGTCTACGTCGGCGGGCCCCGGACCCTGCGGGAGTTCGTCGAGGCCACCTGGGGGTACGGCGACCGGCCCTTCCTCGTCGCCGACGACCGGGTGCTGAGCTACCGGGAGTTCTTCGACGCCGCCTGCGGGCTCGCCCGCCGGCTCGTGGACGTCCACGGGCTGCGCCCCGGCGACCGGGCCGTCGTCGCGATGCGCAACCACCCCGAGTGGCAGATCGCCTTCTGGGCCGCGCAGCTCGCCGGGCTCGTCGCCGTACCGCTCAACGCGTGGTGGACGGAGGGCGAGTTCACGTACGCGCTCGACGACTGCGCGCCCCGCGTCCTGCTCGTGGACGGCGAGCGGGTCCCGCGCGTCGCCGCCTGGGCCCGGGCCCGCTCCGTACCCGGCATCGTCTTCCACGGGGAGCCGGACTGCGGGCCGCCCGAGGGCTTCGAGGCGTACGTCCCCGATCTCGACCCGGTCCTCGGGCCCCCGGTCGTGGACGTGCTGCCCGAGCAGGACGCCACCGTCCTCTACACCTCCGGCACCACCGGCCGCCCCAAGGGAGCCGTCGCCACCCATCTCGCCCAGGCGGGTGCGGCGATGAACCCGCGCTACCACGCGGCCGCCTCCGCGCTCGGCCGCGGCCTGATGCCGGGGGCCGGGCCGGCGCCGGTCTCGCTGATCACCTTCCCCTTCTTCCACGTCGCCGCGTTCACCTCCTTCTATTCGGTGATGGCGGCCGGCGGCACGCTCGTCATGATGCGCAAGTGGGACGCGGAACGGGCCCTGGAGCTGATCCGCGCCCACGGCGTCACCCACTACGCGGGCGTCCCCACCACCGCGCTCCAGCTGCTCGACGCCGCCGGGCGCGCCGGGGACCCGATGGCGTCGCTCACCATGCTCAACACCGGGGGAGCGGCGGCCCCGCCCGGGATCGCCGGGCTGATCGCGGCGCGTTACGGGGAGCGCGTCGAGCCCCGCAACGGCTACGGCCTCACCGAGACCTGCGGCGGGGTGCTGGCCAACTTCGGCGCCGAGTACCGGGCCCATCCCGAGAGCGTCGGGCGGCCCACCCCCGCCACCGAGGTGCGCGTGGAGAGCCCGGACGCCGACGGCGTCGGCGAGCTGTGGCTGCGCGGCCAGTCGCTGATCCGCGGCTACTGGGGCGACGAGGAGGCGACCCGGGCCGCGTTCACCCCGGACGGCTGGTTCCGCACCGGCGACCTGGCGCACGTCAGGGACGGGCGGGTCACGATCGTCGACCGGATCAAGGACATGGTGATCCGGGGCGGCGAGAACGTGTACTGCGTCGAGGTCGAGGGCGTCCTCCAGGACCACCCGGACGTCGTCGAGGCCGCCGTCGTCGGCGTCCCACACTCCACCCTCGGCGAGGAGGTCGCCGCCGTGGTCCGCCTCCGCGCGGGCGCGACGCCGGACCCCGCCCGGCTGCGGGCCCATGTCGGGGCACGGCTCGCGGCGTTCAAGGTCCCGGCGCACGTCTTCGTACGGGAGGCGGAGCTGCCCCGCAACGAGACGGGCAAGGTCCTGAAGCGCCGCCTGCGGGAGGAGCTGGGGGAGGAGCTCGGGGAGGGGATCCTCCCGGGGTGACCCGCCCTCAGCCCCGCGTCACCCGCACCCGGTAGCCGCCCGTCGTCTCGTCCTCCGCGATCACGCTGATCCGGATGCCGTTGGCCCGGTCGGTGAAGCTCTCGCCCGGCTGGTACGGGGCGTCCGAGAGCTCCGCGTGGACGTTGGGGCGGCGGGTGCAGCCGCCGCTGCCGTGTTCGCTGTCGGTGACGGTGACCGGGCCGCGGCCGGTGTCCACGTCGGTGTCGACGCGGTAGATCAGGACGCCGGGCCGGCAGACGGCCTCGTCGTTGCCCTCGCGGGTGCGGACCTCGGCCGCGTACCCGGCCTTGTCGGAGAGCGGGACGAAGAGCAGCTTGCGGCCGCCGGTGGTGGCCAGCGGGGTCAGGGCGTACTCGACGTCGCCCGTGCGCGAGGCGCAGCCGACCTGGTCGTTGTCGAGCCAGCCCAGCTTCCACTTGTGCCAGCCGAGCAGGTCGTTGTTGGCCCCCCAGTCCTCGGACATGATGTCCCAGTGCCCGACGGTGCCGCCGCCGTCGACGGTGTAGAGGTCGGGCAGGCCGAAGACGTGCCCGTTCTCGTGCGGCAGGACCCGGTAGCCGGTCTCGGCGTACGTCCCCGAGCCGTCGTCCTGGCGGCTGTAGACGAAGGACGTGTTGGAGAGCGGGACCCCGTCCGCGTAGGGGGCGTCGTCGTTGCCGGAGAAGGTGACGGACAGGACGGTGTCCAGGGCCGAGGGGCCCGCGTTGGGTGTGACGAGCACGTTGACCAGGTCGTACGCGCTGAAGTCCACCCTCGCGTCGGCGGCCTTCACGATGTCCTCGACCAGCCTGCGGTAGCCCGGCTCGTACGGGGAGCCGCGCTCGACGCCGTACGAGGAGAAGGTCCGGGGCATCCGCAGCCAGTCGGGTATCGGGGCCTCGGGCTGGTAGACGAGGCGGCCGTACGAGCTGGTGCGGAACCAGTCGGCGGTCTGCGGGAAGAACTCGCGGTAGCGGCTCATGGCGGTGCCCTCGCCGGGGGCGTCCGGGAAGTCGACCATCAGGTTGAGCGCCCTGATCCGCCCCGTGGACCGCGCGTATCCGGGGGAGGTGGGCAGGCCCTCCGACATCTGCACACCCATCGTCGTGGCGATCCGGCACGGTCCGAGCGGCGCTTCCCCGGGTCCGGCGGCGACGGGTCCCGCGGAGGCGGGAGCCGGGCCGGGCAGGGTCGTGCTGGCCGATACCAGGGCGGCGAGCGCGAGCACGCCGGCCGAGGCCAGGGCGATGGGTCTGCGTATCCGCCGGCGGGACTCCTGCATGCGGTCGCCTCTCTGATCTGCGCCGATTGGGTCGGCACCGTGGGATCAGCCTGTGGCGGGGGTCGGGGGAGCGCGCGTCGGGTGGCCCGACCGGGGTACCCCGGAGCGGCTCGCGCGCTCGGCCATTCGATGTGACCCAGGTCACATGTGAGAGGGGAAATAACCGGGGACCAAGTCCCCGTTTAAGCCTGAGTCGAACGAAGTGGGGACTTGGTCCCCGGATAAGGGAAGCCGGTCCATCCGTTCACCGGTCAATCCGTTCATGGGAGGCAGGGCAGTGAGTAGGAGCAGCAGCACCGGTACCGGTACCGGCACCGCCGACGACGCGCCGGTGCGCCGGGTGCCCCGCCCCCGCGCGGACGCGCTGCGCAACCGCGAGCGGATCGTGACGGCCGCGCGGGAGATGTTCGTCGAGTTCGGCGCCCAGGTGCCGCTCGACGAGATCGCGCGCCGCGCGGGCGTCGGAAACGCGACGCTCTACCGCAACTTCCCCGAGCGGGGCGACCTCGTCCGCGAGGTCGTGAACTCCCTCATGGCCCGCGTCACCGAGCGCGCCCTGGAGGCCGGCGCGGAGGAGGCGGACACCTTCGCCGCCCTGCGCCGCTTCACCCACGCCGCCGCCGACGAGCGGATCGGCGCCCTGTGCCCGATGCTCGACGGCGGCTTCGACAAGGACCACCCCGACCTGCGGGCCGAGCGCGAGCGTCTGGAGGAGGCCGTGCAGGGCCTCGTCGACCGGGCGCAGGCGGCCGGCCGGCTCCGGGCCGACGTGGGCGTCGGGGACCTGATGGTCGCCGTCTCCCAGCTGACCAGGCCGCTGCCGGGGACGGGCTGCCTGAACATGGACCGCTTCGTCCACCGGCACCTCCAGGTGTTCCTGGACGGCCTGGAGGCGCCCGCGCGCTCCGAACTCCCCGGCGCCGCCGCGACCCTGGAGGACCTGAGGAGCGATGCCCGCTGCTCCTCGTGACCCCGCGCTCAGCTCCGTAACGCCTTCTTAGAAGTCCGTTTTCAGTAGTTTTCACCCGTACGCGCCAAGAGGTGGCTGCCCCCATGTCAAAAATCGCCGACATCCCGGATTCCCCGGCTCCGGCCCAAGCCGACCCGAGCCGCTGGAAGGCGCTCGTCTTCATCGCCCTGGCCCAGCTGATGGTCGTGCTCGACGCGACGATCGTGAACATCGCGCTGCCCTCCGCCCAGCAGGACCTGGGGATCTCGGACGGCAACCGGCAGTGGGTCATCACCGCCTACGCCCTCGCCTTCGGCGGTCTGCTCCTGTTCGGCGGCCGGGTCGCCGACCTGTGGGGCCGCAAGCGCACCTTCGTGGTCGGCCTGATCGGCTTCGCCGCGGCCTCCGCCCTCGGCGGCGCCGCCACCGGCGAGGCGATGATGCTCGGCGCCCGCGCGCTCCAGGGCGCGTTCGGCGCGCTGCTCGCCCCGGCCGCCCTCTCGCTGCTCGCGGTGATGTTCACCGACGCCAGGGAGCGCGCCAAGGCCTTCGGCATCTACGGTGCCATCGCCGGTGGCGGCGGCGCCGTGGGCCTGATCCTCGGCGGCTTCCTCACCGAGTACCTGAACTGGCGCTGGACCTTCTTCGTCAACATCCCGTTCGCGATCGTCGCCGCCCTGGGCGCGTACTTCGTGATCCGTGAGCCGGCCGGCGGCCGCAACCGCACGCGGCTCGACGTCCCGGGCGTGGTCCTGTCCACCCTCGGTCTGGTCTCCCTGGTGTACGGCTTCACGCGCGCAGAGTCCGACGGCTGGAGCGACCCCGTCACCATCGGCCTGTTCGTCGGCGCGGTCGTGCTCCTGGGCGCCTTCGCCCTCGTCGAGTCGCGGGTGAAGTCGCCGCTGCTGCCGCTGCGCGTGGTGGCCGACCGCAACCGCGGCGGTGTCTACCTCTCGCTGGGGCTCGCCGTCATCGCGATGTTCGGCCTGTTCCTGTTCCTGACCTACTACCTCCAGGTCGTGAAGGGGTACTCGCCGGTCAAGACGGGCTTCGCCTTCCTGCCGATGATCGCGGGCATGATCACCGGATCCACCCAGATCGGTACGCGGCTGATGACCCGGGTCCCGCCGCGCTTCCTGATGGGCCCCGGCTTCCTGACCGCCGCGGTCGGCATGCTGCTCCTGACGCAGCTGGAGATCGGCTCCTCGTACGCCGGTCTGATCCTGCCGGCGCAGCTGCTGCTGGGCCTCGGCATGGGTACGGCGTTCATGCCGGCGATGTCGCTGGCCACCCACGGGGTCGACCCCCGGGACGCCGGTGTGGCCTCCGCGATGGTGAACACCTCGCAGCAGGTCGGCGGCGCCATCGGTACGGCCCTGCTGAACACGATCGCCGCCTCGGCGACCACCGCGTACCTGGTCGACCACGCGGCGGGCGCGACCACCCCGGCGGCGCAGAAGCTGCTCCAGCTCCAGGGCATGGTCGAGGGCTACTCGGCGGCGATCTGGTGGGCGGTCGGCATCCTGGTCGCCTCGGCCACGATCGCGCTGACCCTGATCAACACCGGTAAGCCGGGCGCGGGTTTGGTGGCCGCCTCGGGCTCCGGCGCGGGCGCGGGCGCGGGCGCGGCGGACGAGGTGACGGTCCCGGTCATCGCCCACTGATCCCCGGTCGCCCCCCTCGCGCGTCACCGCCTGCCCTGGCTCCCGTTCAGCGGAGCCAGGGCAGGTCCGCGTCCGGGCCCGTCGGCTGGAGGCCCTCGGCCACCGTGCGCATGATGGCGCCGAGCTGTTCGACCTGCTCCGGGGTGAGCCGGTCGAAGAGTGCCTGGCGCACCGCGGCGACATGGCCGGGCGCGGTCCTGCGCAGCACCTCGTACCCCTCGTCGGTCAGGGCGGCGAACTGGCCGCGCTTGTCGGAGGGGCACTCCTCGCGGGTCACCCAGCCGTTCTTCTCCAGGCGCGCGACGGCGTGCGAGAGCCGGGAGCGGGTGATCTTCGCGTCCTTGGCCAGCTCCGTCATGCGCATCCGCCGCCGGGGGGCCTGGGAGAGCTGGACCAGCAGCCCGTAGTACGTGTGCGGCATCCCGGCGTCACGCTGGAGCTGGCGGTCGAGATGGTCCTCCAGGAGGGTGGTGGCATGGCGGTAGGCACGCCAGACGCACTGCTCCTCGTCGCTGAGCCAGCGGGGTTCGGTCACGGTCATGGCATCCATCGTACGACTCATTCTTGAAAGTTGAACTATATGGACCTACGCTATTGGGGACAGTGAACTTGAAAGTTCAATGACAGGCTCCTGGGAGCACGGACGAAAGGCGGACGCCATGGACGCCACGCTGGAACGGATGCCCGCCCTCTACCTCTCGCACGGCGCCCCGCCGCTCGCCGACGACCCGGTCTGGCCCGGCGAGCTCGCCGCCTGGTCCGGGACGCTGCCCCGCCCCAAGGCGATCCTCATGGTCTCCGCCCACTGGGAGGAGGCCCCGCTGGCCCTCGGCGCCACCGAGACCGTCCCGCTCGTCTACGACTTCTGGGGCTTCCCCGAGCACTACTACCGGGTCCAGTACGCCGCCCCGGGCGCCCCGGCGCTCGCCGAGTCCGTCCGCAAGCTGCTGCGCGCCCCCGGCACGCCCGTGCAGGACATGCCCGACCGGGGGCTCGACCACGGCGCGTACGTGCCGCTCGTCGAGATGTACCCCGGCGCCGACATCCCGGTGCTCCAGATCTCCATGCCCACCCTCGACCCCCGCCGCCTCATGGAGATCGGGCGCAGGCTGGCCCCGCTGCGCGACGAGGGCGTGCTGATCGTCGGCAGCGGCTTCTTCACCCACAACCTCGCCGCCCTGCGCCACACCGGCCCCGGCGTGCCCGGCTGGTCCGCCGAGTTCGACGCCTGGGGGCACGAGGCCCTCGTCGCGCGCGACGTCGACGCCCTGCTCGACTTCGAGGCGAAGTCCCCCGCCGGACGGCTCGCCCACCCGCGCACCGAGCACTTCGCCCCGCTCTTCGTGGCGATGGGTGCGGCGGACGCGGCGGGCGACCTGGATCAGGAGCGCAGCGTCATCGACGGCTTCTGGATGGGGCTCGCGAAGCGGTCGGTCCAGTTCGGCTGAGCGGGCGGGGCGTCGTGGCGACCGCCGTCTCGGAGGCCCCCGCGACGCCCGTCACAGATCCTTCTGGTGCCAGGCCACGTCCCAGTAGCGGCCGAACTTGCGGCCCACCTCCTCGTACGTCCCGATGGGGCGGAAGCCGAAGCGTGCGTGGAGGCGGGTCGACGCCTCGTTCGGCTGCGCGATCCCGGCGTACGCACGGTGGACGTCCTCCGTGGCCAGGGCCTTGAACAGCTCCTCGTACAGCAGCGTGCCGATGCCCCGGCCGCCGGCGGTGGGGGAGAGGTAGACGCTGACCTCCACGGACGTGGCGTAGGCGGCCTTCGGGCGGAAGGCGCTGCTCGTCGCGTACCCCAGGATCTCGCCCGTCTCCGCGCGCTGAGCAACCAGGAGACGGTGGGGGCCGTCTTCAGGGTGGGAGCGGAGCCAAGGGAGTCGCTGCTCCGGAGTGAACGGCTCCGTGTCGAATGTGATGGCGGTCTCACGCACGTAGTGGTTGTAGAGCTCGGTGAGGGCGGCCAGATCGCCCTCCGTAGCCGCTCTGACCTGCGTGTCCGTGGGTTCCATCGCCCTGCCCTCGCTGTCGCCGGCGGCGCAGGATACTGCATGATCGCGAAAATCCATGTGCCGGGTGGGAATTCTGTCCTGATTCCAGTCGTTGTTTCCGTCGGATGCAGGGCACCCGAAAGGGTGTCGCGACCTACTCAGCAAGGGAGCACGCATGGCAACCCGTGCCGTCGCCCGTCGTCAGTCCTCCGCCAAGAGCGGAAGCAGCCGGGCAAGCAGCGTTCGCGCCGTGGGCGGGGAGATCGCCGACCGCGACCTGGTCGGCATGTACCTCGACGAGATCGCGCGCACCCCCCTGCTCGACGCCGCCAAGGAGGTCGAGCTCTCCCAGACCATCGAGGCGGGCGTCTACGCCCGGCAGATCCTCGACGGCGAGGTGGAGAGCGAGGCGGGTGGCGCGACGCGTGAGGAGCTGGAGGCGCTCTTCGCCGAGGGCGAGCGTGCCAAGGACCTCTTCATCAAGTCGAATCTGCGACTCGTCGTCGCCGTGGCCCGGCGCTATCCGCGCAGCGGGCTGCCGCTGCTCGACCTGATCCAGGAGGGGAACGCGGGCCTGGTGCGCGCGGTCGAGAAGTTCGACTACGCCAAGGGCTTCAAGTTCTCCACGTACGCGACCTGGTGGATCCGCCAGGCCATCACCCGGTCCATAGCCGACCAGTCCCGCACCATCCGGCTCCCCGTCCACCTGGTGGAGGAGCTCGGCCGGATCCGCCGCGTCCAGCGCGAGTTCAACCGCGAGCACGGGCGCGAGCCGGAGCCCGCGGAGATCGCGGCCGAGCTGGACTCGACCCCCGCGCGGGTCACCGACGTCCTGGACTGGGCGCGCGACCCGGTCTCGCTCAACATGTCGGTGGACGACGAGGGCGAGACGCAGTTCGGCGACCTCCTGGAGGACACGTCGGCGATCTCGCCGGAGCAGTCGGTCCTGACCCTGCTGCGCAGCGAGGAGCTGGACGACCTCATCGACAAGCTGGACGGGCGCACCGCCTCGATCATCCGTATGCGCTACGGCATCGAGGACGGCCGCGAGCGCACCCTGACGGAGGTGGGCAAGCAGCACGGCCTGACCCGCGAACGCATCCGCCAGATCGAGAAGCACGCGCTCCTCGAACTGAAGAAGATGGCAACGGACACGGGCTTCGACGCGGTGGCCTAGGGCGGCCGGCGACGGACGACGACGGGGCCCGGTGCTCGACACCGGGCCCCGCCGTCGGCTCGGGGCCCCGGGCCTCGTCACCGGGCCCCGTCACCGGGCTCCGCCCCGCACCCGCCGACGCTGCTTGCCCCCCGCAGGGACACCCGCACCTCTGTCCCCCACCCGCACGGGTGGTGCGGGTGGGAACACCGAGCCCGGTCGGAGGCCGGGCGCAGTTTCAGGCGCGCGTCGCCGCGTCCAGCCGCGTCGACAGGTCCGCCACGTACTCGCGCAGCGACTCCGGTCCGTGGATCCTGAAGGGCGCGTCGACCAGGGCCAGGCGGAGGGCCAGCCACTCGGTCGAGTCGGTCGTGCGGGTGCGGAGGCGGCAGGTCGTCCCGCTCGTCGCCGTCGGGGTCAGGTGGGACGGGAGGCGGGCCGCGACGAACTCCGCCGGGGCCTCGAAGGTGACGTCCAGGTCCAGCTCGGGCTGGGTCCTGGCCATCGACTGGACCATGTAGGCCGCGGCGTCCTCCGCCGGGAGCTCGCGCGGGGTGAAGCGGGCGCCCGTCGGGAACGGGTCGCTCACCCGGTCGACCCGGAAGGTGCGCCAGTCCTCGCGCCCCAGGTCGTACGCGACGAGGTACCAGCGCCGCCCGGTCGACACGAGCCGGTACGGCTCCACGAGCCGCTTCGTCTCGGTGCCGTCGCCCGCGCGGTAGCCGAAGCGCAGCCGCTCGTGGCCCGTCACCGTGCCCGCGAGCGCCGTGAGCGTGGAGGGGGCGACCGTCGCGCCGTCCCCGCGGGTCAGCGGGATCGTCGCGTTCTGGAGGGTGGAGACCCGGTGCCGCAGCCGGGACGGCAGCACCTGTTCCAGCTTGGCCAGGGCCCGTACGGAGGCCTCCTCGACGCCCTCGATGGCATGGCCCGCGCCCGCCCGCAGCCCCACCGCGATGGCCACCGCCTCCTCGTCGTCGAGGAGCAGCGGCGGCATCGCCGTACCGGCGACCAGGCGGTAGCCGCCCACCGCGCCCATCGTCGCCTCGACGGGATAGCCGAGGTCCCGCAGCCGGTCGATGTCCCGCCGGATCGTGCGCGCGGAGACCGCGAGCCGCTCGGCGAGCTCGCTGCCGGGCCACTCGCGCGGGGTCTGGAGGAGCGACAGCAGATTCAGGAGTCGTGCCGGAGTGTCCGTCATGTCTTCCAGGATGCGGCCCATCTAGGACACGGACTGGCCTACATCACTCTTATCTTTCTCATATGAGTCAACACGACGCCGTCACGGACGCGGCCCCCACGGACAAGAGGCGCTGGATCGCCCTCGCCATCGTCATGACCGCCGCCTTCATGGACCTGGTCGACGCCACGATCGTGAACATCGCGATCCCCAGCATCGAGCGGGACCTCGGCGCCTCCTTCGGCGCGATCCAGTGGATCACCGCCGGGTACGCCCTGGCGTTCGCCGCCGGCCTGATCACCGGCGGACGGCTCGGCGACATCTACGGCCGCAAGCGCCTCTTCCTGGTCGGCACCGCGGGCTTCACGATCGCCTCGGCCCTGTGCGGCGTCGCCGCCAACCAGGAGATGCTGGTCGGCTCGCGCCTGCTCCAGGGCGCGGCGGCGGCCATGATGGTGCCGCAGGTCCTGTCGATCGTGCACGTCACCTTCCCGGCGCACGAGCGCGGCAAGGTCTTCGGCATGTTCGGCGCGATCATCGGCCTGGGCGCGGTCTCGGGCCCGCTGCTCGGCGCGCTGCTCACGCAGTGGAACATCGCGGGCCTCGAATGGCGCCCGATCTTCCTCATCAACCTGCCGGTCGGCGTCGCCGCCCTCATCCTGGGCCGCCGCTTCATCACCGAGTCCAAGGCCCCGAAGGCGCTCCGCCTGGACATCGTGGGCATGGTCCTGGTCACCGCCGCGCTGCTCATGCTGATCTACCCGCTGACCCGGGGCCGCGAGCTGGACTGGCCGCTGTGGGGCCACCTGATGATGGCCGGCAGCCTCGTCGTCTTCGGCGCCCTCGTCGCGTACGAGAAGTACAAGACGAAGAAGGACGGCTCGCCGCTCGTCGAGCTGTCGCTGTTCAGGGTGAAGAGCTTCGCGGCGGGCATCGCGGTCCAGCTCGCGTTCGGTGTCGTGATGGGCATCTTCTTCCTGGTCTGGACGCTCTACATGCAGATCGGCCTCGGCTGGACCCCGCTGCACGCGGGTCTGACCGGTGTCCCGTTCTCGATCGCGGTCTCGATGGCGGCCGGCCTCTCGGTGCAGAAGCTGGTGCCGCGCTTCGGCCGCAAGGTGCTCCAGGCCGGCGCCCTGACCATGGCCGCGGGCATCGGGCTCTACCTCTTCGAGGCGGGCCGGTACGGGACCGGGATCCACTCCTGGCAGATGATCCCGCCGCTCGTCGTGATGGGCCTGGGCATGGGCCTGATCGTCGCCCCGCTGACGGACGCGGTCCTCTCCGAGGTGCCGCGCGAGCACGCCGGTTCGGCCTCGGGCCTGATCAACACGACCGGCCAGATGGGCAACGCGCTGGGCCTCGGCCTGGTGTCGGTGGTCTTCTTCGGCACGATCGACGACGAGCGGCTCGCCCGCTTCCCTGCGGAGACGGGCGCGGCGTTCACGGACGCGTTCCAGAACTCGCTGGGCTGGGCGGCGGCGGTCCTCGGCGCCATCTTCCTGATCATGTTCGCGCTGCCGGCCAAGCCGAAGCAGCACCTGGAGGGCGGGGAGGACAGCGAGGACGCGGCGGAGCTTTCCGCCTCCGCCTCCGCCGCCGAGGAGCAGGAGCCCGTGCTCGTCCCCTGAGCCGCTCCTGAGCCGCCGAGACCTGCCAGGGCACAAGGCCCCGGCCCGGGATCCCCGGGCCGGGGCCTTCGGCATGCCCAGGGGCGGCCCTTCGGCCCGAATGTCCGCGCGATGCCCGTTCCTGCCCGTATCGATGCCCGATTCCGTTTACTTTCCCCAAACCCGGGCGTAGCCTGACGCTGAAACCACAGGTTCGGGCATGGAACGGACGTAAACCCACATGTACGCACCGGAGCGCCAGCAGGCGATCCTCAGCCTCGCCCGCGAGAGCGGCCGGGTCGACGTGCTCTCCCTCGCCGAGGAGTTCCAGGTCACCGCCGAGACCGTACGGCGCGACCTCAAGGCACTCGACCGCGCCGGGCTCGTCCGCCGCGTGCACGGCGGCGCCATCCCCGCCGGGCGGCTCGACTTCGAGCCCGACCTGGCCGAGCGCGAGTCCACCGCCGCCGACGAGAAGGAGCGGATCGTCCGCGCCGCCCTCGCCGAACTCCCCGAGGAGGGCAGCGTCGTCCTCGACGCGGGCAGCACGCTCGCGCGCCTCGCGGCGGAGTTCCCGCTGGACCGCGACCTGACCGTCGTCACCCACGCCCTGCCCGTCGCCGCGCGGCTCGCCGACCACCCGGGCATCGACCTCCACCTCGTCGGGGGCAGGGTCCGCCACCGCACCCGCGCCGCCGTCGACGCCTGGGCGCTGCGGGCGTACGGGGAGATCCGCGCCGACGTCGCCTTCCTCGGCGCCAACGGCTTCTCGACCGCCCACGGCCTGACCACCCCGGACCTCGCCGAGGCCGCCGTCAAGCGGGCCGTCATCGCCTCCGCCCGCCGGGTCGTGCTGCTCGCCGACTCCGCCAAGCACGGCCAGGAACACTTCGCCCGCTTCGGCGACCTGGCCGACATCGATCTGCTCATCACCGACAGCGGCCTCGCCGCCGAGGACGCCGCCGCCATCGAGGCGGCAGGAACGGAGGTCGTCCGCGCATGATCCTCACCGTCACCCCCAACCCCTCCCTCGACCGGACCTACGAGGTCCCGGACCTGGAGCGCGGCGCGGTGCTGCGCGCCTCCGCGGAACGCGTGGACCCCGGCGGCAAGGGCGTCAACGTCTCCCGCGCGGTCGCCGCCGCCGGCCGGCGCACCGTCGCCGTCGTCCCGCTCGGCGGGGCGCCCGGGGCGCTCGTCGCCCAACTGCTCGCCGGGCAGGGCATCGAGGTCGCCCCCGTGCCGGTTGCCGGACTGACCCGCTCCAACATCGCGATAGCCGAACCCGACGGCACCCTGACCAAGGTCAACGCGCCGGGCCCGGAGCTGACGCCGGAGGAGTCCGAGACCGTCCTCGCCACGGTCTCCGCGCACGCCCCGGCCGCCGACTGGATCGCCTGCTGCGGCAGCCTCCCGCGCGGCCTCGCCCCCGAGTGGTACGCCGAGCTGGTCACCCGCGTCCACGGCGCCGGCGCCCGGATCGCCCTCGACACCTCGGGACCCTCCCTGCTCGCCGCCCTCGCGGCCCGCCCCGACGTGGTCAAGCCCAACGCCGAGGAGCTCGCGGAGGCCGTCGGCCGCCCGCTCGCCACCGTCGGCGACGCGGTCAAGGCGGCGGAGGAGCTGCGCGAGCGCGGCGCGGGCGCGGTCCTCGCCAGCCTCGGCGCCGACGGCCAGTTGCTGGTCACGGCGGACGGCGTCCACTACGGCCGGGCGTCCGTCCCCGTGGTCCGCTCCAACGTCGGCGCGGGCGACGCGTCCCTCGCCGGTTTCCTGGCGGCGGGCGGCGACGGCCCGCGAGCCCTGGCCGCGGCCGTGGCCCACGGGGCGGCGGCCGTCCAGCTCCCCGGCAGCAAGATGCCCACCCCGGCGGACCTGGACCCGGCCGCGGTGACGGTGACGGCCGAGGTCCCGCTGGACCTCGTCCTCACCGAGCAGGGGGGCGCGCGATGAGCGCGGACGCCCTTCCGACGACCACCGACGTCCTTCCGGACCTCACCCTCAGCGAGCAAGGGAGCCCGCGATGAGCAGCATGATCGCCGCGGACCTGGTCGACCTCGACCTGGCCGCCGCAAGCAAGGAGGCGGCGGCCCGCTCGCTCGCCGAGCGGATGGTCGCCCGGGGCCGGGTGACCGACCTCGAAGGATTCCTGGCGGACGTCGCCGCCCGAGAGGCCCAGATGCCGACCGGGCTCGACGGCGGCATCGGCATCCCGCACTGCCGCAGCGCCCATGTCACCGAGCCGACCCTGGCCTTCGGCCGCTCGGCCGAGGGCATCGACTTCGGCGCCCCCGACGGCCCGGCGGACCTGGTCTTCCTGATCGCCGCCCCGGCCGGAGCGGACGACGCCCACCTGACGATCCTCTCCTCCCTGGCCCGGCACCTGATGGACCCCGAGTTCACGGGCGCGCTCCGCTCGGCGACCTCGCCGGAGGAGGCGGCGGCGCTGATCGCGGGGGAGGAGGCACCGGAGCCGCAGGAGGAGGAGGAGGAGGAGGAGGAGCCGCAGGCGGCGCAGGCGCCCCACGGGTCCTTCCGTATCGTCGCCGTCACCTCCTGCCCCACCGGCATCGCCCACACCTACATGGCCGCCGAGGCCCTGGAGAAGGCGGGCGGGGCGGCGGGAGTCGAGCTCGTGGTGGAGACGCAGGGCTCGGCCGGTTTCACCCGGCTCGACCCGGCGGTCGTGGCCGCCGCCGACGGCGTGATCTTCGCGCACGACGTCCCCGTACGGGAGAAGGAACGGTTCGCCGGAAAGCCGACCGTCGACGTCGGCGTGAAGGCCGGCATCAACCGCCCCGCCGAACTCATCGCCGAGGTCCGCGACAAGGCCGCGCGCGGCGAGCTCAGCACGCCCGCCACGGCGACCCCGGTGGAGAACGCGGGCGAGCCCGACGAGGGATACGGCACCAAGCTCCGCAAGTGGCTCATGTCCGGCGTCAGTTACATGGTGCCGTTCGTCGCCGCAGGCGGCCTCCTCATCGCCCTCGGCTTCGCGCTCGGCGGCTGGGACATCAACCAGGCCCCGTCCGTCGCCGAGCACTTCGACTGGGGCCAGGTCGACAGCTGGGCCGCCCTGATGTTCCAGATCGGCGGACTGGCCTTCGGCTTCCTCGTACCGGTCCTGGCCGGCTACATCGCGTACGGGATGGCCGACCGTCCCGGTCTCGTCCCCGGCTTCGTCGGCGGCGCCATCGCCCTGACCATCGACGCGGGCTTCCTCGGCGGCCTCGTCGCCGGTCTGGTGGCCGGCGGCACCGTCCTCGCGATCCAGAAGGTACGGATCCCGGCCGCCCTCAGAGGGATCATGCCGGTGGTCGTGATCCCGCTGCTCTCGTCGATCGTCGTCGGCTTCCTGATGTTCCTCGTCATCGGAAAGCCCATCGCGAGCCTCCAGAGCGCGCTGACCGACTGGCTGTCCGGCCTCTCCGGCGCCAACGCGGTGATCCTCGGCGTCATCCTGGGCCTGATGATGTGCTTCGACCTCGGCGGACCCGTCAACAAGGTCGCGTACGCGTTCGCCGTCGGCGGTCTCGCCACGCCCAACGACGGCTCGCTCAAGGTCATGGCCGCCGTGATGGCCGCCGGCATGGTGCCGCCGCTCGCGATGGCGCTGGCGACGACCGTGCGCGGCCGCCTCTTCACCAGGACCGAGCGCGAGAACGGCAAGGCCGCCTGGGTGCTGGGCGCGTCCTTCATCTCCGAGGGCGCGATCCCCTTCGCGGCGGCCGACCCGCTGCGGGTCATCCCGGCCGCGATGGCGGGCGGCGCGGTCACCGGCGCCCTGTCGATGGCCTTCGAATGCACCCTGCGGGCCCCGCACGGCGGCCTGTTCGTGATCCCGCTGATCGGCAACCCGCTGCTGTACCTGCTCGCGATCGTGGCGGGCACGGTGGTGAGCGCCGGGCTCGTCATCCTCCTCAAGAGCGCGCGGAAGCCCGCGCCGGGGCGGACGGAGACGGACGGACCGGCCGGGGCCGAGGCCCCGAGCGGCCCGAAGGTGACCGTCGCGGCCTGAGGGCCCGACCGGCCCGACCGGCCTGAGCGACAGGTGGAGTGGAGGGGTCCCCGCGGGGGCCCCTCCATCGTTCCGTCAGCGCACCCGGGAGCGGGACTCCATCGCGCCGCGGGCCGCGCGCTCGTCCTCGTACACCTCGCACATGTGGCGCCCGTCCGGGGTAGCCGTGTGCTCGACCTCCCAGAGGCTGACCTCGCTGCCGTCGAGGAGCAGGAACTGGTGCTCGTAGAGGGTGAAGCCGGCGTCCCGGCCGCCCTCCACGGGGCAGTGGCGCCCGAAGGCCTGGGTGATGTGGTGCGCGAACGCGAGCCGCAGCCGTCGGGCGGTCGGCTCGCCCGGCCGGTCCGCGTTCTCCGCGCGGCGGAGCACCCGGCGGGCGTGGTCCGCGGAGTTGTCCGGCACGTACATCCTGGGCTGGGCGGGTATGGGGCGCGCGAGGAGCGCGCTCAGCACCTCCAGGTCGTCGTCCTCGTCGGCGGCGGTGCCGTCGGCGCGCTCGACGCTCCAGCCGAGCGAGGGGCCGGCCGGGAGGCGGGAGGCGGCGAGCCGGGCCTCGGCCTCCTCCTCGTACAGCTCGTGCTGCTCGGTCCCGTCGCGGCCGGAGTTGTGCACCAGCTCCCAGAGGCTGAGGGCCGTGCCGTCGGCGAGGAGATAGGTGTGGCGGTAGGTGGTGCGGTGCAGCGACGCGCTGTGGTGCGAGGAGTGCAGCGCGCTGGAGTGGGCGAGCGCCGACGCCAGGCGCTCGACCGTGGAGTCGGGCAGGTCGAAGGAGTTGAGCGCGCGGCCGAGGAGCCGCTCAACCTGGGTGTCGGTCGTCTCGTACGGATCGTGCGAAGGATCCTGCGGAGCGTGCGGATCGTTCAAGGGGGTCTCCAGGCCGTCGCCGCATGTCACTTGGTGCTTGCTAAACGTAGTCCCTGGGTCTGACATCGTGTCCGGCGTTCGGGAAAACGAACGGGGGCGCGTATGGAGTTCCCGCGCCCCCCTCACGAGTTCGTCAACTCCCTTTGGTATACCGGGAGTCGGTTCGGGAGGCTAGTCGTCGTACGTGTCGCCGTAGAGCTCACGGTACGCCGGGTGGTCCCCGCCGGGCCCCGTGACTCCCGCCTCCGGAGCGAGAAGCGCCTGGACGATGGCCCGTGTGACCGTGTCGGCGCCCGCCGCGAGGATCTCGTTGAGGGCGAGCGGGCCCGCGTCGGAGGGCAGTTCGCGCGCCCCGGTCGCGAGGGCGAAGACCGTGTCGCCGTCGTTGAGGAGATGCACCGGACGGACGGCGCGCGCGATGCCGTCGTGCGCCGTCCCGGCCAGCTTCTGCGCCTGCGCGCGGGTCAGCGCCGCGTCCGTGGCGACCACCGCGAGCGTGGTGTTCATCGGCGGCGCCGCCGCCTTCGCCCGGGCCTCCGCGAGCCGCCGCCGCGCCGCCTCGTGCACGGCCGGGTCGGGGCGCCCGTACCGCCCGCCCGTGAAGTACCTCCCGTACGGCACGCCCGTCTCCGGGTCGACCGCCGAGCCGACCGCGTTCACGACCACGAGCACCCCGACGGTGATCCCCGAGGGCAGCACGGTGCTCGCCGTCCCCACCCCGCCCTTGAGCCCGCCGACCACGGCCCCCGTGCCCGCGCCCACCGAGCCCGTCGCCACCGGCGCGTACGGCCCGGTGGCGGCGGCGTCCTCCACCGCCGCCCGGCCGGTCGAGGCGTCGGGGCGGGCCGCGAAGTCGCCGCCCCTGCCGAGGTCGAAGAGGCAGGCGGCGGGGACGACCGGCACCACGTGCGCCGGGTCGGGCCCGACCCGCACCCCGCGCCGCCGCTCCTCCAGCCAGGCCATCACCCCGCCCGCCGCGTCGAGCCCGTAGGCACTGCCGCCGGTCAGGACGACGGCGTCGATCCGCTGGACGAGGTTCCGGGGGTCGAGCGCGTCCGTCTCCCGCGTACCGGGGCCCCCGCCGCGTACGTCCACGGCGGCCACGGCCCCGCCCTCCGGGGCGAGGACGACGGTGGTGCCGGAGAGCGCCCGGGCGCCCGGCAGCCGCGCGTGGCCGACCCGCAGGCCGGCCACGTCGGTGAGTGCGTCGTTGCGTGCGGCGGTGCGTGCCCCGGTGCCTGCGTCGTTCCGATGCGGTGTCATGTCCCCTGCGTACCACGCGGGTCGTCGCTCAGGCGGCCTTGCGGGTGGCCGGGTTGGTCGCGGTCAGGGTCACCCCCACCGCGACCGTCGCGGCGGCGACCAGACCGGCCGCGAGGACCGCCCAGCGCCCGGCGAACGTGCACAGCAGGATGGCGAGGGCGGAGACCGGGAGGACGGACTGCTGGGCGAGGCCGACCTTGAAGTAGCGGGCGTGCAGGAGCCATACGCAGAGGAGGAGGACGGCGGTGGGGACGGTGACGGAGGAGGCGGCGGCGAGGGCGGAGATGGGGGCCTCGCCGACGGCCTGCTCGACGGAGATCTCCAGACCGGCGCCGATCGCGGCGGCCGAGGTGAAGATCGGGAAGTGCCCGTAGCCCCACAGGAAGCCCTCGTGGTTGGAGGCGAGCCGGTCGTGCGAGGGCACGACGAAGTAGATCCACCAGACGGCGAAGACGATGAGCAGCCCGCCGGCGGCGATCGGCAGCAGCTCGCGCAGCGCGTCGTTCTCGGCGACGGCCGACTTCACGGCGACCGTCGCGGCGGCGATCGACTCGCCGAGCACGATGATCGTGAACAGGCCGTAGCGCTCGGCGATGTGGTGCGGGTGCCACTGCGTCCTGATGTCCTTCTCCGCGAAGACCGGGACGGCCATCTCGACGAGCGCCATCCCGAGGAACACCCAGGGCCGCACGTTCTCGGGGACGACGAGGACCAGGATCCACCCGACCTGGCAGCCGACGACCCCGCCCGCGTACCGCAGGCACATTGTCCGCTCGGTGGAGTCGGTGGCGTGGTGCGCGGCGCGCAGCCACTGGGAGGAGAGCGCGAGCCGCATCACCACGTAACCGATGTAGACGACGAGGAAATCGTGCTCCTCGAAGGCGCGCGAGACGCCCGCGGCGAGGATGAGGACACCGGCGATCTGGACGAGGGTGACGACCCGGTAGAGGACGTCGTCGTTGTCGTAGGCCGAGGCGAACCAGGTGAAGTTCATCCACGCCCACCAGATGGCCCAGAAGACCATCGTGTAGTTGATGATGCCGGTTACGGGGTGCCCCTCGGCGACGGCGTGCACGAGCTCGGCACCGGCCTGGGCGACGGCGACGACGAAGCAGAGGTCGAAGAAGAGCTCCAGGGGCGTGGGGGGGGGGGGGGGGGGCGCCCCCGGCCGGGGGGGGGGGGGGGGGGGCCCGTTGGTATATAGCCACACCAACGACTAGGCACGGGGGGGGGTGGGGGGATTGTGGGTGTG
>NZ_JBEOUE010000020.1:0-153556 GCF_040303965.1 Streptomyces sp. NPDC094032
ACCCTCTCGGGCTTTCCTCCGGGCGCTTCCTTCGTTCTTGCGTTTCCGACTCTATCAGATCTTTCCGATCCGATTTCCTCGGTGCTTTCCGGTCCGAATTTCGCTTTCGCTTTTCGGCCCTTCCGGCGGGGTCAAACACTACCAGGCTTTTTCGCTCCCCCCGACCACTCCGTCTGCGAGCACGCAGAGGTGTAGACCACTGGGGTTAGGATCTGGCTTGATAGGTGCTGCCGACCCACGACTCAAAGCCGCGTTGGGGTCAGGCAGGAGTACGACAGTACATCCCGTCGTGACTAGAGGCAAATCGTTTCCGGTAGTCCCTAGGTCCGCCCAACTGGTACGTCTCGTGCGGAACTGGGACTTCTTATGACTTACGCTTCTGAACAGTACGCCGTCCAGGACAGGTAGTGACGGCGCCACACAATCTCCGCCCCTGGGAGGCTTCCCATGACATCCGTGACGTCGCCACTTGCTGGACGCGCCATCGGTCTCGCCGCAGTACCCGACCCCGTCTTCTCCGGTGCGATGGTCGGTCCCGGCACCGCCATCGACCCCGTGCGTGAGCCGTCCGCGGCCGTCTCGCCCGTCGACGGTGTCGTCGTCTCTCTCCACCCGCACGCGTTCGTCGTCGTCGACTCCGAGGGCCACGGCGTCCTCACCCACCTCGGGATCGACACCGTTCAGCTCAATGGCGAGGGCTTCGAGCTCCTCGTGAACAAGGGCGACACCGTGACCCGCGGTCAGGACATCGTCCGCTGGGACCCGGCCGCGGTCGAGGCCGCCGGCAAGTCCCCCATCTGTCCCATCGTGGCCCTGGAGGCCACCGCGGACTCCCTCTCCTCCGTCGTCGACGACCAGGACGTGAAGGCCGGCGACGCGCTCTTCGGCTGGAACTGACCGCCGCCTCGTCCCTGTGACGAGTCCGCGTACGACATTCAACGCGGCGGCCCTGGCCGCCGCTCTATCGGAGACGGGTGAGATGGAGACAACGCTGCGAGGCGTCGGTGTCAGCCACGGAGTGGCGATCGGCGAGGTCAGGCACATGGGCACGGCGGTTCTCGAGCCGCCGGCCAAGCAGATTCCGGCCGACGAGGCGGAGCGCGAACAGGGGCGCGCCCGCCAGGCCGTGGAGGCTGTTGCTGCCGACCTGATTGCACGCGGCAATCTGGCGGGCGGCGAGGCCCAGGCGGTGCTGGAGGCCCAGGCGATGATCGCCCAGGACCCGGAGCTCATCGCCGACGTCGACCGCCGGATCGTGGTCGGCAGCACGGCCGAGCGCGGTATCTACGACGCGTTCTCGCACTACCGGGAGCTCCTCGCGGGCGCCGGTGAGTACATGGCCGGTCGGGTGGCCGACCTGGACGACGTGCGGAACCGGATCGTGGCCCGCCTGCTCGGCGTACCGATGCCCGGTGTGCCGGACAGCGACGAGCCGTATGTGCTGATCGCGCGGGATCTTGCCCCCGCCGACACGGCATTGCTCGACCCGGCCCTCGTCCTCGGTTTCGTGACCGAGGAGGGCGGGCCGACCAGCCACAGCGCGATCCTCGCGCGTGCGCTGGGTGTGCCGGCCGTGGTCGCGCTGCCGGGTGCGGGTGATCTGGCCGAGGGCACGGTCGTCGCGGTGGACGGTTCCACCGGTGAGATCTTCGTGGACCCGAGCGAGGAGAAGAAGGCGGAGCTGACCAAGGCCGCCGAGGCGCGCAAGGCCGCGCTGTCCGCCTCCAGTGGTCCTGGTGCCACGTCGGACGGGCACAAGGTGCCGCTGCTGGCGAACGTGGGCGGTCCCGCCGACGTGCCCGCGGCGGTGGAGGCCGGTGCCGAGGGCGTCGGTCTGTTCCGTACGGAGTTCCTCTTCCTCGACGACAGCAAGCACGCGCCGTCGGAGGAGAAGCAGATCGAGGCGTACCGCAAGGTGCTCGAGGCGTTCCCCGAGGGCCGTGTGGTCGTGCGTGTGCTGGACGCGGGTGCGGACAAGCCGCTGGAGTTCCTGACTCCGGCGGACGAGCCGAACCCGGCGCTGGGTGTGCGGGGTCTGCGTTCGCTGCTCGACCACCCGGACGTGCTCCGGACCCAGCTGACGGCGCTGGCGAAGGCCGCCGAGGGTCTGCCGGTGTACCTGGAGGTCATGGCGCCGATGGTGGCCGACCGTACGGATGCGAAGGCGTTCGCCGACGCGTGCCGTGAGGCGGGGCTGCGGGCGAAGTTCGGTGCGATGGTGGAGATCCCCTCCGCCGCGCTGCGGGCTCGCTCGATCCTGCAGGAGGTCGAGTTCCTGTCGCTGGGCACGAACGACCTGGCGCAGTACACCTTCGCCGCCGACCGTCAGGTCGGTGCGGTCTCCCGGCTGCAGGACCCGTGGCAGCCGGCGCTGCTCGACCTGGTGGCGCTGTCCGCCGAGGCGGCCAAGGCCGAGGGCAAGAGCTGTGGAGTCTGTGGTGAGGCCGCGTCGGATCCGCTGCTGGCCTGTGTGCTGGCGGGGCTCGGTGTGACCTCCCTGTCGATGGGTGCGGCGTCGATCCCGTATGTGCGGGCGACGCTGGCGAAGTACACGCTCGCGCAGTGCGAGCGCGCGGCCGCCGCGGCGCGTGCCGCGGACACGGCGCACGACGCGCGGATCGCCGCGCAGGCGGTGCTGTCCGGGGAGTGATCCCCGGCCCGCCGTCGCGGGCCGTCGTCGAAGGGGCTTCCCGTCACTCTGGTGGCGGGGAGCCCCTTCTCGTATCAGTGGGGGTGGGGGTCGTCGTCGGCGAGGGGGAATCCGGCGCGGTAGTCGACGTCGGGTTCCGGTGAGATGGGTTCGCCCGTGCGGGCGTCGGTGCAGTAGGCGTCGAAGACCTCGGCCTCGGTGAGGGGGTGGAGGCGGCCCTGGTGGAGGCGCCAGCCGTGGAGGCGGGCGGGGGCGTCGGGGGTGTGGGTGCGCAGGACGAGTCCGCCGGGGGTGCCGAGGGCGATGCCGGTGGCGAGGACGGTGACGAACTCCGCGCCTTCGGAGCTGTCGAGGCGGGCGGGGCCGGTGGTGTCGCGGGTGGTGTGGAGGACGGCGATGAGCTGCTCGTCTCCCGCGGGGACGCTGCAGACGAGGTGGTGGGTGCCGGGTCCTGCCGTGTCGAGGAGGCGTACGAGGAGGCGGGAGGCGCGCTCGAAGGAGGCGTGGCCGATGTCCTTGCCGCAGTCGGCGCAGGTGCCGGCGTCGGTGAGGAGCATCGTCGCGTACTCCCAGGTGGCGCGGCGGACGGCCGTGTCGACGAGGACGGGGACGAGGGCGGCGAGCGGTTGCCCCGTGTAGGTGAGGCGGGCGCCGGGCGCCGCCCGTTCGGCGGTGTAGCGGCTGCGGCTCGTGGGGTGGTCGGGGTCGAGGCCGGTGTCGGCGCAGTAGTCGGCGAACTCCTCGGGGTCGAAGAGGGCGAGGGTGGTGTGTCCGCCTTCGGCGGCGAGGGTGCGCAGGAGGTCCTCGACGTGGGCGAGGTAGTGGGTGTGGTCGTCGAAGGCGAAGGTCTCGTACTGGCGCATGGTGGTGAAGTCCTCCTCGTCGGCGAGGAGGGCGACGGTGCTGGGGACTTCGCCGCGCAGGGCGCGGCGCAGGGTCTCCGTGGTGCGGTGGTGGGTCATGTCTCCCCCTGAGCTCTGTCGATCAGTGCTCACTCACCGTAACTGCGGGCACTGACAGTGACGGCTGGGCCGGGGTCGTGACGCGGTCGCGGGTGACCCGGTGCTGGGCCGCGCCCGCGCCGACCAGGGCGAGGCCGAGGAGGGGCCAGGCGAGGGGGCCCGCCGCCATGACGCCGGTGACGAGCAGGGGTCCGGCGAAGCGCTGGGTGGACTGGGCGAGTCCGTGGACGCCGAGGTAGGCGCCCTGGGCTTCGGCGGGGGCGAGGGCGACGGAGAGTTCCCAGGAGGCGGTCGCGTGGAGGATCTCGGCGAAGGTCAGGGCGACGACCGCCACGACGAGGGCCGTGATGGCGAGGGCGGGTCCGCCGGCGGCGGAGGCGGCGAGGGCGAGGGTGCCGACGACGAAGAGGCCGGAGAGGGGGACGAGGAGGCGTCGGGCCGCCGGGGTGGTCGCGCCGAATCGGGAGAGGGGCACCTGGAAGAGGACGACGAGGACGGTGTTGAGGACCATGAGCAGCGGCGCGAGTCCGACGGGGGCGGTGGTGGCGTGGACGATCCAGAGGGGGACGGCCACCTGGAGGATCGTGTCGTCGAGGAAGAGGGCCGCGTCGGTGGCGGTGTAGGCCAGGAAGGTGCGGTCGCGCCAGGGGCCGGCGGGCCGGTGCTTCGGGGCGTCGGCCGAGGTGGCGACGGTGCGGGAGGGGGCGGGGGGTTCGGCGCAGCGCAGGGTGAGGAGGGCGATCACCAGGTAGGTGAGGACGTTGCCGACGAGGAGGACTCCGTAGGCGCGGGGGCTGCCGGTGGCGAGGGCGGCGGCGGCGCCGAGTCCGCCGATGGACCAGCCGATGTTGACGGTGGTGCGCTGGATGGCCTGGTAGCGGACGCGGTCGGGTCCCGCGACGCGGGCCGCGTAGAGCTTGATGAGGACGCTGCCGGCGCGGTCGGGCAGGGCGCCGAGGGCGGAGTAGAGGGTGAGGAGGAGGAAGTTGTCGGTGGTGAGGAGGGCGAGGAGGGCCGCGCCGCGCATGAGCTGGGCGGCGGCGATGACGCGGACGAGGGGGAAGCGGTCGGCGAGGCGGCCCGCGAGGGGGGCGCCGGCGATGCCGACGCCGCCGGCGACGGTCATGAGGAGGCCCACCTGGCCGAGGCCGAGGCCGGAGACGTAGGTGAAGTAGAGCGCGGTGCAGCCCGCCCAGAGGCCGGTTCCGGTCTTGTCGATGATGCTGACCAGCAGCATCCGGCGGCCGTCGCGGCCTCCGGGTACGCGGTCGAGTGCGGTGCGGTGCCAGGTCGTGCGGTTCACTCGGTTCCCCCTTGACGCGAGTTATGTATTGATACATAATCCAGTACGTGGCAACACAATATTCGATCCATGGGACGACGTCCAAGGGGATTGCCGCGTCCGTCGAGCGCGGGGTGGCCGAGGGCACCCTCGCGCCGGGCGACGCGCTCCCTCCCGTCCGGCGGCTCGCCGACGAGCTGGGGGTCAGCCCCGGCACGGTCGCGACCGCGTACAAGGAACTGCGGCAGAGGGGCCTGGTGGTCACCCGCGGTCGCGGCGGCACGGTCGTCGCGGAGGCGCCCTCCGTCGCGTCCCGGCGGCCGCCGCAGGTGCCGAAGGGGCTGGTGGACCTGGCCTCCGGCCTGCCCGATCCCGCCTTCCTGCCGGTGCTCCGGCCCCCGGCCGAGGTGCGCCCGACATACGGCTCGCACCGCGCCGCGCCGAGGATCGCGGCACTGGAGGAGCCGACCCGCGCCTGGTTCGCCCGCGACGGTGTGCCGGCCGAGCAGCTGACCTTCGCCCATGGGGCGCTGGACTGCATTGCCCGGCTGCTCTCCGTCGAGCTACGGCCCGGGGACGCGGTCGCGGTGGAGGATCCCGGTTTCCACCATCTGCTCGACCTCGTGCCCGCCCTGGGGCTGCGCATGGTGCCGGTGACCGTGGACGCCGAGGGCATCGAGCCGGAGTCCCTGCGGACGGCGCTGCGCGCCGGGGTACGGGCGGTGGTGTGCACCCCGCGCGCCCAGTGCCCGACCGGGGCGTCCTTCTCCCTCGCCCGGCGGGACCGGCTCATGGCGCTGTTGCGGGAGTTCCCCGAGGTCCTGGTGATCGAGGACGACTACAACGTGGAGTTCGCGGGGCCGCCCGCACCCACGCTGAGCGCCGCGGGTCCGGAGCGGTGGGCGCAGGTGCGGACCGTCTCCAAGCGGCTGGGGGTCGACCTGCGGTGGGCCGCCGTCGCGGGTGACGAGCTGACGCTCGCCCGGCACGACGGGCGGATGGTGATGACGTCCGGCTGGGTCAGCCACGTCCTTCAGGAGACGGTCGTCGGGCTGCTTGCCGACCCGGCGGTGACGCGGCTGGTGAGCGCGGGCGAGGCCGCGTACACGGAACGGCGGCGGGCCCTGACGGCGGCGCTCGCCTCCCATGGCATCCGCTCCTCAGGGGAGAGCGGGCTGAACGTGTGGGTGCCGGTGCGGGACGAGTCGGCGGTGGTGAACGGGCTGCGGACGCTGGGCTGGTGGGTGGCGGCCGGCGCCCGGTTCCGCATCGCGGCGCCCACGGCCGTGCGCATCACGACCTCGACGCTGCTCCCGGCCGACGCGCGGCGGCTCGCCGCGGACTTCGCCGCGGTGCTCGGCGACGCGCAGGCCACGTACGGAGGATGAACGCGAAGGGCCCCGCGCGGGTGCGCGGGGCCCTCGTCGTGCCCTACTCGCCGGTGCGGGTGCGGGCCAGCTCCTCGTAGAAGCGCAGCAGTTCCAGGTTGTCGACCGAGCCCGCGTTGACGGCGCGCTCCATCGGGGTGCCCTGGAGGAGGCGCTTGACGGGGACCTCGATCCGCTTGCCGGTGAGGGTGTGCGGGACGCCCGGGACCTCGATGATCTCGTCGGGGACGTGGCGCGGGGAGAGTTCGCTGCGGATCGTGCTCTTGATCCGGCCGATCAGCTCCTCGTCGAGCGTGGCGCCCTCGGCGAGATGGACGAAGAGCGGCATCCAGTAGCCGCCGTCCGGCTCCTCCAGGCCGATGACGAGGGACTCGCGGATCTCCGGGAGGCGTTCGACGGCCTCGTAGATATCGGCGCTCCCCATCCGGACGCCCTGGCGGTTCAGGGTCGAGTCGGAGCGCCCGTGGATGACGACCGAGCCGTGGTCGGTGATGGTGATCCAGTCGCCGTGGCGCCACACCCCGGGGAACATCTCGAAGTAACTGTCGCGGTAGCGGCTGCCGTCGGGGTCGTTCCAGAAGCGGATCGGCATCGACGGCATGGGGTTGGCGACGACGAGTTCGCCGACCTCGCCGACGAGCGGCTTGCCGGACGGGTCCCAGGACTGAAGGTCGGTGCCCAGGCCGGCGGCCTGGAGCTCGCCGATGTGGACCGGGAGGGTGGGCACGGCGCCCGCGAAGCAGGAGCAGACGTCGGTGCCGCCGCTGACGGAGGCGATCCACAGGTCTTCGCAGACCTCGTCGTGGAGCCAGCGGAAGCCGTCCGGGGGCAGCGGGGAGCCCGTGGTGGCCACGCACTTCACACGGGACAGGTCGAAGTCGCGGCCCGGGTGGACGTCGGCCTTCGCGCAGGCCATCACGTACGCGGCGGAGGTGCCGTACAGGGTGGCGCCGGTGCGCTCGGCGATGCGCCACTGGGCGGCGGTGTCCGGGAAGCCGGGGCTGCCGTCGTAAAGGACGACGGTGGTGCCGGTGAGGAGGCCGGAGACGAGGAAGTTCCACATCATCCAGCCGGTGGAGGTGTACCAGAAGAACACGTCCTCGGGGCCGAGGTCGCAGTGCAGCCCCAGCTGCTTGACGTGCTCGACGAGGATGCCGCCCTGGGACTGCACGATCGCCTTGGGCAGGCCGGTGGTGCCCGAGGAGTAGAGCACCCACAGGGGGTGGGAGAACGGGACCTGCTCGAACTCGGGCTCGGTGTCGGCGGCGGTGAGCCCGGCCCAGTCCAGGGCGCCCTCGGGGGCGGGGGTGCCGAGCAGCGGGATGTGGACGACCGCGCGGAGCGTGGGCAGTTCGGCGCGCAGCTCGCTCACGGTCTCGCGGCGGTCGTGCTCCTTGCCGCCGTAGCGGTAGCCGTCGACGGTGAACAGGACGACGGGCTCGACCTGCTGGAAGCGGTCCAGGACGCTGCGGGCGCCGAAGTCGGGGGCGCACGAGGTCCAGACGGCGCCGACGGCGGCGGTCGCGAGCAGGGCGACGACGGCCTCGGGGATGTTGGGCAGGTAGCCGCTGACCCGGTCGCCGGGCCGGACGCCGAGGCGGCGCAGCTCCGCGGCGAGCGAGCCGACCTGGCGGCGGAGTTCGGCCCAGGTGACCGGCTTCGGGTCATGTGTCTCGTCCACATGAAGCAGCGCGGTGTCATGGGGGCGCTCCTCGGCGGCCCGCAGCGCGTGCTCGGCGTAGTTGAGGGTGGCGCCCGGGAACCAGTCGGCGCCGGGCATGTCACGGCTGCCGAGGACGCGCTCGTACGGGGTCGAGAAGCGGAGGTCGAACCACTCGGCGACGGCGGCCCAGAAGGTCTCCAGCTCCTCGACGGACCAGCGGTGCAGGGCCGGGTAGCCGCCGTCGGCGGGCGCTCCGTGGCGCTCCGCCGCCCAGGCTTGGAAGCGGGTGACGGCGGCCGCGGCGACGCGGTCCTCGTCAGGCTGCCAAAGCGGCTCGGTCTGCGCTGATGTCATGCTGTGGCTCCCTGGCTGTACGCGGGGTCTGCGTGTGTCGCGCGCACGTGCCGGGGTGTGCGCGTGACGCGGCTGACAGGGACGATGCCATGCGAGGGCCGATCGCACCAGGGTTCCCCGCCCATGGTCGGGTACCTGAATATGTGCTCCCACCACGGGTGAACGGCAGTTGAACGCAGCTCGCGCGCGGTGTTCCGGATGGCAGGGTGAGCGCCATGGACGGTCGTGAGCTGGTGCGCTCGGTGAAGGTGCTGGGTTCGGTGCGGGGACTGCGGGCGGCGCGGGCGGCGTGGCGGCAGCGCCGTACCGACGCGCGGGCGCTCCCGCCGAGGGGGGCGGAGCGGGCCCGGGTGCCGGGTCCGATGGGTGAGGTGGAGCCGCTGCCGGGCGGGGGGATCGTCCGCTTCGCCCGCTCCGAGCTGCGGGTCTCCGTGTCGGCGGGCGGCACCGTCTTCTGGGGCTGGGACGGGGCCGGTCCGCTGCCCTCGTACGCGCTGGCGGGCGAGCCGCCCGAGCCCGATCCGCGGGCCGTCCTGGAGCCGGACACGGAGGGCGGCTGGCGGGTGGTGTCGGAGCGGGTGACCGTGGCGGTCTCCCGGCACGGTGCGGTGGAGGTGCGCACCCCGGGCGGGGTGGTGCTGCGCCGGGAGCTGCCGCCGCGCTGGTGGGAGCCGGTGGGGGGCGGCCGGGCCCGCTGGGTGCAGCGCAGCGAGGTGCCCGCGGACGCGCGGTTCTTCGGCCTCGGCGGGCGGGCGGCGGGGCCGCGGCTGCGGGACGGCTCGTACCGGCTGTGGAACACGGATCCGAACGGGAGCTTCTCCCCCGGTGACGATCCGCTCTACATCACGATGCCGGTGCAGCTCGTCGTGGCGGACGCCGGGACGCATCTGGCGTTCCTCGACAACTCCTGGGACGGCCGGGTGCTGCTCGCGGAGGGCGAGGAGGGCGCCGGGTCGGGCCACGACCGTCCGGGGACGAGCGAGGTCCGGATGGACGGCGGGCCGCTGCGGTGCTGGGTGGTGGTCGGGACGCCCGCGCGGGTGCTGCACGGCTGGGCCGCGCTGACCGGGGCGCCCGCGCTGCCGCCGTCCTGGGCGCTCGGGCCGCAGCACGCCCGCTGGGGCTTCGGCAGCGAGCGCGAGGTGCGGCGGGTGGTGGACGGCTACCGGGACCGGGGGCTGCCGCTGTCCGTGCTGCACCTGGACATCGACCACTACGACGGGCACCGGGTGTTCACGGTGGACCGGGAGCGGTTCCCCGACCTGCCGGGGCTCGCGCGGGAGCTGCGGGAGCGCGGGGTGCGGCTGGTGTCGATCGTGGATCCGGCGGTGAAGGCGGAGCCGGGGGACGCGGTGTACGACGCGGGGCGGGCGGCGGGGGCGTTCGTGCGGGACGACCGGGGCGCGGAGGTGCGCGGGGTGGTCTGGCCCGGCGAGTGCGCCTATCCGGACTTCACCGATCCTCGGGCGCGGGAGTGGTGGGGCGGTCTGTACGAGGAGCGGCTGCGGCAGGGCTTCTCGGGGGTGTGGCACGACATGAACGAGCCGGTGTCGTTCGCCCCGTTCGGCGACCGGACGCTGCCCCGCTCGGCCCGGCACGCGCTGGACGGCGCGGGCGGGGACCATCGCGAGGCGCACAACGTGTACGGGCTCACGATGGCCCGGGCGGGGTACGAGGGGTTGCGGCGGCTGCGGCCCGAGGAGCGGCCGTTCCTGTTCTCGCGCTCGGGGTGGGCGGGGATGCAGCGGTACGGCGGGACCTGGTCGGGCGACGTGTCGTCGGGGTGGCCGGGGCTGCGGGCCTCGCTGGCGCTGGTGCTGGGCCTCGGGCTGTGCGGGGTGCCGTACTCGGGGCCCGACGTGGGCGGTTTCGACGGGAGTCCGTCGCCGGAGCTGTTCCTGCGGTGGTACCAGCTGGGGGCGTGGCTGCCGCTGTTCCGTACCCATGCGGCGATCGACGCGGGGCGGCGCGAGCCGTGGGAGTTCGGTCCTGAGGTCCTGGAGCACGCGCGGGCGGCGCTCGCCGAACGGGAGCGGCTGCGGCCGTACTTCGTGACCCTGTCCCGGCTCGCGCGCCTGACGGGTGCGCCGTACGTGCGTCCGGTGTGGTGGGGCACCCCGGAGGACCGGGCCCTGCGGGACTGCGAGGACGCCTTCCTGCTCGGCGACTCCCTCCTGGTCGCCCCGGTGCTGTCGGGGGGCGCGGACCGGCGTGCCGTCCGGCTCCCGCGCGGGCGCTGGTACGACACGGCGACGGGGCGGGCGTACGACGGTCCGGGGCAGGTCCTGCTCGACGCGCCGCTGTCCCGGGTGCCGGTGCTCGCCCGCGCGGGCGCGGTGATTCCGGTGCGGGACGAGGCCGGCGAGCTCTCCCTGGAGGTGTGGGCGCCCGCCGCGGGCCGCACGGGCGGCGGCCTGGTCGTCCGGGACGCCGGCGACGGCTGGGAGGCGGCGGAGGTCGAGCGCTACCAGTCGCGGCTGGTGGACGGGCGGGTCGTGGTGGAGCGGGTGACGGAGCGGGGACCGGAGGAGGCGGGGCTGCGGGTGCGGGTGCGGGGGGTGGAGGGGTAGGTCCCGCCTGCCCCCGGACAGGCCCTCGACTGGCCTTGGCCGTAACGCGCCCTCTAAGGAAGCGCCGCCCTACCCGTACAGCCCCCTAAAGAAGCGCCGCCCTACCCGTACAACCCCCCGAAGTACCTCCGTACCGCCTCCGTATGAAGCGGAAAGGCGAGCTCCTCGGGGCTGTGGATCACGTGGTGGCCGGTCGTCTCGTCCGTCGGGGTCGACGGCGGGAGTGCGGTGGCCGGGCGGGGTGGGAGGAGGCCGAGGACGAGGAGGTGGCCGGCCGGGGAGCTGAGGGCGTCGGCGAGGCGGACGTCCGTGGCGGCGGCGTGGATGCCGGTCTCCTCGCGCAGTTCGCGGACGACGGCGTCGCGCCAGTCCTCGCCGAAGTCGACGAATCCGCCGGGCAGGGCGACCTTCCCCGCCTGCGGCTCGATGGTGCGGGTGATGACGACCAGCCCGGTGCCGTCGGGGCCGGTCACGGGGAGGAGGGCGATGGCGACGGGCAGGGGGTTGCGGTAGGCGGTGGCGCCACAGGCGGCGCAGGTGCGGGGCCAGGCGGCCCCGGCCGGGTAGCGGGCGCCGCAGGTGGAGCAGTGGGAGTGCGCGGAGGAGTCGGTCACGGGCCGACCGTATGCGATCTCCCTTTCCCGGCGCGGCCGTTACTGGTAGACGCTTGCCATGACACGACTGACAGGACTCGCCTCCGCTTTCCGTGCCCTCGGTGTGCTGGCCGCCGCCGGTCTGCTCGCCGCCGGCGCGGGCGTACCCCCGGCCGGTGCCGTGCCGGAGCCCAAGGCGCCGAAGGAGTTCGTGGCGCTCGACCGGGTGGATCCGACGATCGTCCAGGAGATGCGCTACACGACGGCGCACGATTTCGTGGGCGAGCGCATCGACGGCTACCGGCAGCCGGTGTGCGTCCTGACCCGGCCGGCCGCCGAGGCGCTGCACCGCGCGCAGGTCCGGCTGCTCGCGCGCGGCTACACGCTGAAGGTGTACGACTGCTACCGGCCGCAGCGGGCCGTGGACCACTTCGTGCGCTGGGCGAAGGACCTGGCCGACGAGCGGATGAAGAAGGAGTTCTATCCGCTGGTCGACAAGTCACGGCTGTTCGAGGACGGTTACATCGCCGAGAAGTCCGGGCACAGCAGGGGCTCGACGGTGGACCTGACGATCGTGCGGCTGCCGGCCGTGCCGACCCGGCCGTACGTGCCGGGCGAGCCGCAGGTGGAGTGCTTCCGGCCGCAGGCGGAACGGTTCCCGGACAATTCTGTCGATATGGGGACGGGCTTCGACTGCTTCGACACCTTGTCTCACACGGACGACCCCCGGATCACGGGCGTCCAGCGCGCCAACCGGGACCTGCTCAGGGGCGCGCTGGCCGAGCAGGGATTCGTGAACCTGCCGGAGGAGTGGTGGCACTACACCTTCAAGCCGGAGCCGTTCCCGTCCACCTTCTTCGACTTCCCGGTGGCGCGGAGGTCGGTGGCGGGGCACTGACGTCTTCCGTCGCCGGGCGGCCCGTGCCACACTTCTGACGCATCGTCAGATAGCGGGAGGGGCCCGTACATGGCACGGACGCGCAGGCCGGTGGTGGCCGGCTGGTTCACCGAGGGCGCCGAGGGCCACGGCCAGGACGGGGGGTTCCGGCTGCTCGGGACCCGCTGCACGGCCTGCGCTTCGGTGTTCTTCCCCCGGGAGGACGACGCCTGCCGCAATCCCGGCTGCCCCGGCGGGGGCGAGCTGGCCGAGACGCCGCTCTCCCGGCGGGGCCGGATCTGGTCGTTCACCGACGGCCGCTACCGGCCGCCGGCCCCGTACGTCTCCGACCCGGACGCGCCCTGGGAGCCGTACACCCTCGTCGCGGTGGAGCTCGCGGCCGAGGCCATGGTGGTCCTGGGCCAGGCGGTGCCGGGCGTACGCACGGCCGATCTCGCGATCGGGGACGAGATGGAGCTCGTGCCGGGCATCCTCAACGAGGACGACGAGCACGTCTGGACCACTTGGCACTGGCGGCCGGTCGCCGCGGAGGGCAGCACCGGGGACGGGGAGGGGAAGGCGTGAACGACATCGCCGTGCTCGGCGCCGGTATGCACCCGTGGGGCAAGTGGGGACGCTCCTTCGTCGGCTACGGGACGTCCGCCGCCCGCGCCGCGCTCGCCGACGCGGGCCTGGAGTGGCGGGACGTCGGCTCCGTCGTCGGGGCCAACACCATGCGCTGCGGGTACCCGGGTTACGTGGCGGGGGCCACCTTCGCCCAGGCGCTCGGCTGGCAGGGGGCGCGGGTGACCAGCGTCTACGCGGCCTGCGCCTCGGGGGCCCAGGCCGTCAACACGGCCCGGTCGCAGATCCTGGGCGGGCTCGCGGACGTGGTCCTCGTGGTGGGCGCGGACTCGGCGCCCAAGGGCTTCTTCGCCCCGGCGGGCGGGGAGCGGCCGGACGACCCGGACTGGCTGCGGTTCCGGGTGCTCGGCGCGACCAACCCGGCGTACTTCGCGCTCTACGCCCGGCGCCGGATGGCCCTGTACGGGGACACGCCCGAGGATTTCGCCCAGGTCAAGGTGAAGAACGCGGCGGCGGGCGCGCTCAATCCGCTGGCCCGCTACCGCACCCCGGTGACCGCGGCGGAGGTGGCCGCCTCGGCGGTGGTCGCCGATCCGCTGCGGCTGCTCGACATCTGCGCCACCTCGGACGGGGGCGCGGCGCTCGTGCTTTCGAGCATGGAGTTCGCCCGGCGGCACGGGCACCCGGATCCGGTCCGGATCCGCGCGGTGTCGACGGTCACCCCGACGTATCCGAAGGCGGTCCTCGACCTGCCCGACATCGCGACCGACTCGGCCGCCGTGGTCGCCCCCGCTCCGCACTCCTTCCGCGCGTCGATCGCCAAGGCGGCGTACGAGGAGGCGGGGATCGGCCCCGAGGACCTGTCGCTCGCGGAGGTCTACGACCTGTCCACGGCGCTGGAGCTGGAGTGGTACGAGGACATCGGGCTGTGCGGGGCGGGCGAGGGCGCCAAGCTGCTGCGGGACGGGGTGACCGCGCTCGGCGGGCGCGTCCCGGTCAACACCAGCGGCGGCCTCGCCTCCTTCGGGGAGGCGGTGCCGGCGCAGGCCATCGCCCAGGTCTGCGAGCTGACCTGGCAACTGCGGGGCACGGCCGGCGCCCGGCAGGTGCCGGGGGCGCGGGCCGGGATCACCGCCAACCAGGGCCTGTTCGGGCACGGGTCGGCGGTGGTCGCGGTCCGCTGAGCCGCCCTAGGGCGTGTCTGACAATTCGCGCCGGATCAGGCCGGGTCGTCCGGTGCGTGCGATCGGTGTGCGGCCGGGGCGCCCTCGTAGCGGAGCTACTTGGGCGTTTCGGCCGTGCGCCGAGCGTGCGTGCCGGACGGGCCGGACCCGGCGGGAATTGTCAGACACGCCCTAGCCGACCGGGGTCGGGCCCCGGTCCGCCAGGACCAGGGCGTGTTCGACGACGGCGACGAGGACGTTCTTCACGGACTCCCGGTCGCGGGCGTCGCACATCAGCAGGTCGACCTCGGGGTCGAGGTCGAGCGCGCCCCGGACGTTCTCGGCCGCGAAGCGGCGGGAGCCCTCGAAGCAGTTGACGGCGACCGTGAAGGGGATGCCGCGCCGCTCGAAGTAGTCGATCGCGGCGAAGCTGTCCTCCAGGCGGCGGGTGTCGGCGAGGACGACCGCGCCGAGCGCGCCCTGCGCCAGCTCGTCCCACAGGAACCAGAAGCGGTCCTGTCCTGGCGTGCCGAACAGGTAGAGGACCAGGTCCTCGCGCAGCGTGATCCGGCCGAAGTCCATCGCGACCGTGGTGGTCGACTTGGACTCGACGCCGTGGAGGTCGTCGACGGGCCGGCCGGCCTCGCTGAGGATCTCCTCGGTCCGCAGCGGCCGTATCTCGCTGACCGCGCCGACCAGCGTGGTCTTGCCGACCCCGAAGCCGCCCGCGACGAGAATCTTCAGCGTGACCGGCTCGACCGGCGGCGGCTTGCGGCTAGAGCGCCCGAAGGCCATTGATCACCTCGCGAAGAATGCTCACGTCCGGCAGCTCGGCCGGCGGAACGGGGCGGGTCACATGGACGAGCTCGTCGTCGACGAGATCGCCGACGAGGACCCGTACCACCCCTACGGGGAGGTCGAGTCCGGCGGCGAGCTCGGCGATCGACTGCGGCTGCTCGGAGCAGCGTTCGACGATCTCCACGTGCTCGGGGGACAGCGTCTGGTCGCGGCCGGGGTCGTCGGCGGCCGGTTCGGGCACCACCACCGCGATCAGGTCGAGGCGGTGGCGGGTGGCGGCGCTCGTCCGGCCACGGGTCATGGCGTACGGGCGGACCACGGGGCCCGCCTCGTCGTCGAACCAGTGGCCGGGCGCGTCCTCGTGGGACTGCTCTGCGTCACTCATGCCGTCCCCCTCCACCTCATCCTCCGTTGGGCAGCCCGGTACGGGGCGCCGTGGCCAGGTGCACGCCGACCCGCTTGACCATCAGGGTCATCTCGTACGCGACCTGGCCGACGTCCGAGTCGGCGTCGGCGAGCACGGCGAGGCAGCTGCCGTCGCCCGCGGCGGTGACGAAGAGGAAGGCGTCCTCCAGCTCGACGACGGTCTGCCGGACCCTGCCCGCCTCGAAGTGGCGGCCGACGCCCTTGGCGAGGCTGTGGAAGCCGGAGGCGACGGCGGCGAGGTGCTCGCCGTCCTCGCGGGAGAGGTCCTGCGAGGCGCCGGTGGGCAGGCCGTCGCTGGAGAGCACCAGGGCCTTGCGGATCGAGCCGACGCGCTGGACGAGTTCGTCGAGGAGCCAGTTCAGCTCCCCGTTGCCAGGGGCGGAGCTGTGGGTTGCTGCGGCGTTCGGTGCGGTCATCGACCGTCCCCCTCGGGTGTCGTTCCTGGTGCTGTCGTTTCGGCGTTGTGGCGTCGTCCGCGCTGCCAGCCGCGCTGCATGGAGGCCATGCGGCTGCGCACCTCCTCGGCGTCGCGCTCGAAGGAGTCGGCGTCGGCGGCGGATGCCGTCGCGGCCGGCTGCTCCTCGGCGCGCCCGCCGTCCTCGCGCAGCTGGGGCGCGAGGCTGGCCTGCCGGACCCGGCGGGGCAGCCCGCCGAACGGAGCGGGCCCTTCCTGCGGTACGGGGACGAGCGTGGGCCCGGTGCCCTGCGGCGGGACGGGCGTCGGGTGCGGCACGCGGGCCAGCTCCATCGTGTCACCGTCCACGGGGGCGCTCGGGGCGGGGTGTGCGCGGCCCGGCTCGTCCAGGCGGCGGCCTCGGTCGACGACGAGGGTCGGCTGGCGGCGGCGGGGCAGCCGCACGGGGTCGGCGGGCGCATCGTCGTCCGCGCGGGTGCCGCCGGTACGGCCGCCGGTCTGGTCCGCCTGGTCGCGGGCCTGCTGGTGCTGGTCGCCCCGGCGGCGGTGCTCGCGGGCCCGGAACAGGCCGCCGCGCTCGCTGTCGGAGTCGAGGAGGTCTCCCGCGCCGCCGAGCAGGTCGTCGAAGCCGTCGGCGCCGAGCGGGGCCTCCAGTTCGACCGGGCCGTCGAGCGGCGCGGCGGCCGGTTCGAGGGCGGGGTCGGGCACCTTGGTGAGGACCGGGCGGCGGACGGGCAGCCCCTCGCCGGTCGTGGCGCCCTCGGTGCTCTTGCGGTCGAGGCGGAAGCCCGAGCCCTGCGTCTCGGGGGCGTCGGTGAGGAGCGCGGCCGGGATGAAGACGACCGCGGTGGTCCCCCCGTACGGGGAGGGCTGGAGCGACACGCGCACGTTCTGGCGCTGGGCGAGCCGGCTGACGACGAAGAGGCCGAGCCGGTCGGTGTCGGAGAGTTCGAAGTCGGGGGTCTCGGCCAGGCGCAGGTTGGCGTCGAGGAGGGCGTCGGGGTTCATGCCGAGGCCCCGGTCGTGGATCTCCAGGGTGAAGCCGTTGGCGACCCGCTCGCCGAGCACCTGCACGGCGGTGTGCGGGGGCGAGAACACCGTGGCGTTCTCCAGGAGTTCCGCGATGAGGTGGGTGAGGTCGGCGACGGCGGGGCCGCCGACGCCGAGCCGGGGCAGCCGGCGGACCTCGATGCGCTCGTAGTCCTCGACCTCGGCGACGGCGGCGCGGACGACGTCCATGAGCTGGACGGGCTTGCGCCACTGCCGGGAGGGGGCGGCGCCGGAGAGGATCACCAGGCCCTCGGCGTGGCGGCGCATGCGCGTGGTCATGTGGTCGAGCCGGAAGAGGTCGGCGAGCTCCTCGGTGTCCTCGGTGCGGCGCTCCATGGTGTCGAGGAGGGTGAGCTGGCGGTGGAGCAGGACCTGGTTGCGGCGGGCGAGGTTGACGAAGACCTCGGAGACCCCGCGGCGCATGTCGGCCTGCTTGACGGCGGCCTCGACGGCGGCGCGCTGGAGGGTGTTGAGGGCCTGGCCGACCTGGCCGACCTCGTCGTCGTCGTACCGCAGGTGGGGCACCTCGGTCTCGACGTCGACGTGCTCGCCCGCGGCGAGGCGGCGCATAACGCTGGGCAGGCGCACGCCGGAGACCTCCTGGGCCTCCTTGCGGAGCCGGCGCAGGTCGCGGATGAGTTCGCGGCCGACGCGGACGGAGACGACGACGGAGACGAGCAGGGCGACGAAGCCGAGGACGCCGGCGACGCCCGCCTTGAGGAGCACGCTGTAGGCGGCGGGCTGGACGCGGTCCTGGTAGCGGTCGCCGGCGGCGGTGTTGTCGCGGGCGAGGTCGTCGAGGACGGGGGTGGCGTGGTCCTGCCAGGCCTCGGCGGTGACGGCGCGGGGGTGGTCGGTGGGACCGGCGGTGATGACCGCCTCCTCCGCCTTGCGCAGCGGGGCGGTGTCGGGGCTGCGCCAGTACTTCTCGAAGCGTTCGCGCTCGGAGCCCGGCAGCAGTTCGAGGTTGGCCTCGTAGAAGAGTGCGCGGGCCGCGACCAGGTCGGAGATCGCGCGGATCTCCTGGGCGGTGACCCGCTCGGCTATGAGGGCGGAGACGACCAGGGCGTCCTCGCGGGAGAGGGCCTCGCGGGCCCGTACGACACCGACGAGGGCGCGGCCCTGCTTGTCCATCTCCACGTTCTCCAGGGCGTGGAGGGTGAGGAGGAAGCTGTAGCAGGGGTCGACGAGCCGGTTGTAGAAGTCGAGGGCCTGGAGGCGGCCGACGTCGCGGTTCTCGACGGAGCGGCGCAGCGAGGAGAGGCCGTCCAGGGCGTCGAGGACCGAGGTGAGGCGCTGGGCGGTGACCGGGTTCATCTGGGAGCGGACGCCGGAGTCGGAGGCGTTGCGGCGGATGAGGGTGATCTGCCGGTCGGTGGCCTCGCGTTGCTCGCGCAGCTTGGTCAGCGCGTCGGAGGCGCGGGGGTCGGCGAGGTAGACGAGGGACTGGCGGCGTTCCTTCTGGATGACCCGGACGGTGTCCTCCAGCGGGTAGCCGACCTTGTCGACGATGTAGCCGACGTCGAGGAGCTGGCGGGCCTCACGGCCCGTGAGGACCGTGGAGAAACCCCACAGTCCGGTGAGGGAGACGAGCGGCACCAGGAGCAACGCCACGATCTTCCTGCGGATGGACTTCCCGCGAAAGCGCATGGCCTCCCCCACCTCGGCCTCCGCGGCCACGGAGGTCACTCACGTCGTCACGCCCGGCGTCAACACGCGGCGTCAACCTTCAGTTTCAACAAACGGCGGCGCGAGCCTACTACTGCATCACAGCCATCTCGAAGACGCGTCCGGGCGATTTTCAGCCTGTCGAGTGAGTGTTGATCATGAGATGTCCCGGTATTCGGGGAGTTGGGTTCCGGGAGTGTGGCGCAGGACACCTGACAGGACGCCATATTCCCGGCCCTGACAGATGGCTGGAATTACTCGTTCCGGTCCTGAGGTCGGTGGCCGGAGGGGGACCCCGGCGAAACCTTTACCCTCCCTCGTGCGTCATCCTGTACCAGGGGGGTTGTGTCCGCGTAAAGCGGCTCAAGACGGGCAGCCACCCTGAAGACGTCGGTGGTGGGGAGTGACAGCGCTATGGAACACGAGGCGCGGCCGGTTCGGCAGTTGTGGGTGGAGGACGAGAAGGGGCGCGGCCGGATGCCCGATCCGGTGCGGGCGGCCGCCGTCCGCGCGGTGATGCTGACCTCGGTGACGCTGATTCAGGGGATGGTCGCCTTCTTCTGCTCGGTCACCGGATCCTGGCTGGCCTTCCCGGTGACCGTCACCGCGGTGATCAGCACGGTCGCGGCGACCTGGAGCGTGCTCGACGTGTGGATCACGCGGCAGGTCTGGCGGCAGCGCAACGGGGTCGTGTCCAGGCCGAGCAGTACGGCACGGGCGCGACGCGGCGGCGAGCAGCCGGCGGAACGGCTGTCGGAGGCGGCCTGAGCGAGACGACGCAGAGCGGCCCGGCCCCCTTTTCCAGGGGGCCGGGCCGTTCGGCGTCGGGCCGGGGGCCTACTCCGCCGTGGCCGCCACGGAGGTGTCGGGCGTACGGCGGAACATGCGGGTCGCGGTGATCTCGCCGTGGATCGCCTCGCCCTCCGCGCTCGGCTGCGGCAGCCCCGGGCGCAGGTGCTCCTCCACGCTGATGTACTTCAGGCCCGCGCGCAGGTCCGCGTCGTTGCGCAGCCGGATGACCAGCGGGAACTCGGCGAGCGCGGTCGTGTCGAACAGGCCCGTCGTGTACAGCAGCTGCACGCCGAGCGCGTCCGACACGGCCCGCTGGAGCTCAAGCAGGTACGTGGCGTTGGCGCGGCCGATCGGGTTGTCGAGGAAGAGCGTGCCCGCGTGGCGGTGCTTGTCGCGGCCCCGGTCGTTGGAGCGCAGCGCGGCCATCGTGCAGTAGAGGGCGATGGCGGCGGTGAGCAGCTGGCCGCCGGAGAAGACGTCTCCCATCTGGCCGACGGGGACGCGCTCGGCGCGCAGCACCGCGTCCGGCTTGAGGATCTCCACGGCGATCCCCTTCGGCTCCAGGGCCGCCTGGACACCGCGCAGCAGCAGGGACATGCCGTCCCTGCGCAGGTCGGAGTTCTTCCGGACGGCGGCCCGGGTCGCCTCGTCGACGACCTCGCCGAGGCGCTCGGTGAGCGTGGCCTGGTCGGGCTCCTCGAAGCGGATCCGCAGGAACTCCTGCCCGGACCACTCCCCCAGGCCCTCGGGCAGCCGGGAGAGCCGCTGGGCCGACCGCAGGGTGGCCAGCGAGGACTCGACGAGGCCGCGCAGCCGGTCCACGATCGAGTCGCGGTTGCGCTCCAGCTGCTCCAGCTCGTCGGTCAGCACCCGCAGCCGGGGCGCGAACGCCTCGGCCCACTTCGCGGCGTGCTCCGGCAGCGCGGCGGCGGGCAGTTCCCGGATCTGCTGCCGGGCCGGGGTGCGTACCTGCTCGAAGCGGGTCGCGTTGGCATGCCGTACGAGGATGTCACCGGCCTCGCGGACGGCGGCGTCGGCGGCCGAGAGGTCGGCGGCGCAGGCGCGCAGCGAACGGCGGGCCTCCGCCGCCGCGTCGCGGGCCTCGGCCAGCGGGCCCGGATACGGCTCGGGCTCCTCCTGCTCCTCCTCCGCGTGGTCGCGCAGCAGGTCGCGCAGGAGCGCCGCCGTCTCGTCGAAGCCGCCGGCGGCGTCCTCGGCGGCCCGGTGGGCCTGGAGGAAGCCGGTGTGGGCGGCGCGGGCCGCCTCCAGGGCGTCGGTGCGGGCGGCCAGTTCGGTGGTGGCGGTACGGAGCAGGGTCTGGGCGTGCTCCGCGTCGGCCGGGAGCAGCTCCTCGGGCAGCTCGGTGTGCGCCTCGCCGTCCTCGGGGGCGAGGCGCTCGGCCTCGCCGCGCAGCCGGCCCAGCTTCTCGCTCGCCTCGGAGGCGCGCGACTCCAGCTTCTGGACCAGGGCCTCCGCGCGGGCGGCGGCGGCCTGGCGGGACGGGCCGTCGGCGCCGTCGGTGGACTCCAGGAGCTGTTCGGCGCGGACCCGGACCTTGTTGGTGAGCCGGTCGAGCTCGGCGAGGGCGGCGGACTCGTCGCTCTCGGCGCGGGCCTGCTCGGCGCGCAGGTCGGCGCCGACGCCGACCTTCTCGTACACCTGGGAGGCGGCCCGGTACGCCTCGCGGAGGGTGGGGAGCGCGACGCGGGGCGCGTCGGCGGCCTCCTCCGGGAGGGTCTCGGGGGCACCGGCGATCTCGGCGCGCTCGGCGCGCAGGGCGCGGGCGGTGCGGTGGGCGTCGTCGGCGGCGCGCTGGGCGGCGCGGCGGTCCTCGTCGGCGGCGCGGGCGCGCTCCAGGCAGGTCTGGGCGCGGGCCTCGGACTCGGTGGCGTCGTCGGCGAGTTCGCGCAGCTTGGCCTGCCAGGCGGAGCGCTCGCGC
Organism: Streptomyces sp. NPDC094032; assembly: GCF_040303965.1. Taxonomy (NCBI): domain Bacteria; kingdom Bacillati; phylum Actinomycetota; class Actinomycetes; order Kitasatosporales; family Streptomycetaceae; genus Streptomyces; species Streptomyces sp. NPDC094032. Next base: position 21,176 of record NZ_JBEOUE010000020.1, read on the forward strand.
AGCCGGTAGGCGAGGCCCGCGAGCGCGTCGGCGGCGCGGCGGGCGCGCTGCGCGGCCTCCTGGCGCTCGTCGCGCACCCGGGCGGCCTCGGCGGCGGCCTCGTCGGCCTCCGCGCGTACCGTACGGGCCTCGGCCAGGGCGGCGGCCGCGGTCTCGGCGGCGGTGCGGGCGGCCGCGGCGACGGCGGCCAGCTCGGCGAGCATGCCGGGCGGGCAGTCGGCGCGCCAGGAGCCGATCCGGGCGGCGAGCGCGCGGTCGCCGGTGAGCCGGGCGGCCAGCGAGCGGATCTCCTCGTCGCGGGCGGTGGCGCGGCTGCGCAGCGCCTGGCGCTCCTCGTCGGCGGCGTGCTCGTCGTGCATGGCCGGGTTCGGCGGTACGAGGAAGACGTCCGTGTCCTGACCGGACGCGGGTGCCGGTACGGGGGCCAGCAGGGCGGCGGCGGTGCCGACGGCGACGGTGGAGCGGGGCAGCAGGGCGGCGCCGCTCAGGACCTCGCGGGCGCGACCGTACGAGACGGGGTCGGTGATCACGACGCCGTCGACCAGCTCGGGGCGGGCGGCGAGGACGGCGGCGTGGTCGGCGGGGTCGACGGCCTGGGCGAGGTAGCGCCAGCCGGGCAGGGCGGGGATGCCGTGCTCGCCGAGGAACTCGACGGTGGCGAGGACGTCGGGGCCCGGCGGCAGCAGGCCGCCGTCGCCGAGGGCGCCGAGGATGCGGTTGTCGTCGGCGGCGGCCGTGCGCAGGTCGAAGAGCTGGCGCTCGGCGGAGGAGATGGACCGGTCGAGCAGGGCGCGCAGCTCGTCGGCGTACCGGTCGAAGTCGGTGACGGAGAGCGGGCCGCCGTCGGTGGCGGGAACGGGCGCGTCGGGGCCGGGGCCGTCGCCCGCGCGCTGGCCGGGGAGCGGGGAGCCGGTGGTCTGGCCGCTGCTCTGGCCCGTGCTCGGCAGGGAGAGGAGTTCGGCCAGGCGCGGGTCGGCGGCCAGGGACTCGGCGGCGCGGCGCTCGGCGTCGTAGGCGTTCTCGGCGGCTTCGGCCGCGTCGGAGGCGCGGGCGGCGGCGAGTTCGGCCCGGGAGTCGGCGGCGGCGGTCTCGCGGGCGCGCTCGGCGGCGGTGCGCGCGGCGTCCCGGGCCGTGTCCCAGGCGGCGACCGTGGTCTTCTCGGCGTCGCTCGCCGCGAGGGCGGCACGGGCCGGGTCGGCGTCGGGGGCGGTGTCGTCGAGCCAGCCCGCGCGGACGGCCTCGGCGGTCTCCTGCTCGACCTCGGCGAGGCGCTGGCGCAGGTGTCCGGCCTCGCTGCGGGCGCGCTGGGCCTCGGTGGCGGCGGCGGTGGCGTCGCGGTGGGCGGTCTCGCCGGCCTCCTGGAGGGCGGCGGAACGCTCCTCCTCCTCGGCCGCCTGCCGCTCGCCCTGCTCGGCGGCCGAGGCGAGGGCGCGGACGAGGTCGGCGGCGGCCTTGGCGCGGGCGGCGAGCGCCGGGGCGGCGTCGCGCTCGGCCTCGCGGATGGCGGCGGCGACGCGGGTGGAGCGGTCGCTCGCGGCCCGGTGCCGGAGCACGGACTCGGCGGCCTGCCAGGCGGAGTGCAGGGTGCGGGCGTCGGTGAGCTCGCGGCGCTGGGACGCGGCGCCCTTCTCGGCGGCGGTCAGGGCCAGCGAGGCGTGCCGGTAGGCGAGTTCGGCGGCGATGAGGGAGCTGCGGCCGCGGGCGTCCTCGGCCTCCGAGACGGCGTGGGCGGCGGAGGTGACCTGCTGGGCGAGCTCGGCGACCCGGCCGCGCTCCTGGGCGGCGCGGGCGGAGAGCCTGCGGGCCAGGGTGCGGGTGCGGCGCTCGGCCCCGGCGTGCACGTCGCGCGCGCGGGAGCGGGTCCCGGCGGCCTCGACGATGCGGGTGAGCAGGTCGACGGAGCCTGCGGTGAAGTCGCGCTCGGCGGTGAGTTCGGCGCGGCGGCCCAGCTTGTTGCCGAAGCCGCCGACGAGGTCGGCGAGGCCGTCGGTGTCGCGGGTGTCGGTGACGGCGCGGAGCAGGAGGTCGGTGAAGTCGGAGTCCTTCTTGACCGCGAAGAGGCCGGCGGCCTCGCCCTCGTCGGCGTTCATCTCGCGCTGGTAGCGGAAGAGTTCGGGGTCGAGGCCGAGCTCGCCCAGGTGCTCGTTCCAGCGGTCGTGGATCTCCTCCCAGTAGACCTCCAGGTGCGGATACGCCTTGCCCGCCTCGGTGATCGCGTCGCGGAAGCCCTTCATGGTGCGGCGGCGTCCGGAGGCGCCGGAGGCGCCTTCGACGGGCGGGCGCACGGAGGTGGCCTCGGCGACCGGGAGGTTGTCGAGGCTGAGCCCGGGGCCGGGGCGGAAGGAGTACCAGGCCTCGGCGAACTTGCGCGGGTCGTTGGAGACCTGACGGCCGCGCCACTCGCTGGCCTTGCCGACGACGACCAGCTCGCCGGTGAGGGTGTGCTGCCACTCCAGGGCGACGTGTCCGCAGTCGTCGGCGAGGAGGAACTTGCGCAGCACGCCGGAGCTCGCGCCGCCGAGGGTGTTGCGGTGGCCGGGGAGCATGACCGAGAAGATCAGCTTGAGGAGGACGGACTTGCCGCCGCCGTTCTCCAGGAAGAGCACGCCCGCGGGGGCGGGGCGGCGCGGCGGGCCGACCGGCTCCTCCTCGAAGAACTCCGCCTGGGTGGGGGCGGGGTGCGGCACGGGCGCGCCGACTCCGCGCAGGTCCAGGACGGTGTCGGCGTAGCGGGCACCGGCCGGGCCGATGGAGTAGAGGCGGACCCGGGACAGCTCGTACATGCGGCGGACTCTCGTGCTTCTCGTACGCGGGATGGGCGGTTACGTGCGGGGGGCGGTCACGCGAGGGCGGTCACGCGGTGTCGGTCAGGCGTGGAAGGGCAGGCCGGCGTCGGCGGCGAGCTCCAGGTCGTCGCCCTCGGGCGGCGGCAGGAGGGTCGCGGAGCCGTCGCTGACGGGGACGACGCCGAGGTCGAGCAGCTCGGCCATGGCGGCGCTGCCGGCCATGTCGCGGACCTGGAGCTGGTAGCGGGCGGTGGTGCGGTAGGAGCCGCCGGACTCGTCGCCGGTCCGCTGGAGGAAGCCGGAGTCGGTGAGGAAGGCGACGGCCTTGCCGACGATGCCGGTGGTGGAGCCCGCGAGGCGGCGGGCGTCCTTGGTGGCGCCGGTGGCGCTGCGCCGGGCGTAGATCCGCCAGGCGGCCTCCAGGCCGGGGGCGTCGGTGGCGGGGTCGGTGTTCTCGCCGTCCTGTTCGGCGCGCTCTTCGAGGCGGCGGCAGGCCTGGCGTACGAAGGCGTCGACGCCGTTGACGGTGAGGCGGCCGATGTAGCCGTCGTCGGCGAGGTCCTCGGGGCGGGGGAAGGCCATCGTGGCGACGGCGAGGTGCGCGAGGCCGTGCAGGAAGCGGTCGGCCGAGTCGGTGGAGGCGCGGCGGGCGTAGTCGCCCATGCGGACGGCGAAGACGGAGTCCTCGCCCGCGGTGACGGCCATCCCCGCGCGCGGGGAGACCTCCAGGACGACCAGGCCGAGGCCGGTGGCGACGGCGTCGGCGAGACGCGCGAACGCGGGGACCTCGCGGTAGCGCCGCAGCAGCTCGGCGTACTCGGCGTCACGCGCGGGCAGCAGCTTGGGCTGCAGCCCGAAGGAGACGAGCCGCGCCGCGTCGGCGGCGTCCGCCGGGGTGACGGCCGTGGCCGCGACGACGGCGGTCTGCGGGGCCTCCGGCTCGCTCCACGCGTCGGCGTACTCGACGTGGTGTTCGCTCACGGCTGGGGCTCCTCGGTACGGCGGGGGTGCGTGGGGGCGGGGTGCCCGGACGGGACGGGCGGCTCCACCGGGGTCTGCCCGGGTGTCGGGGTGGGGCCGGGCAGGGGCAGGCGTACGGGGGTGACGGCGACGGGCGCGGGTGCTCCCGGCGGCTCGGTGCGGGGCCGTGCCGGGGGCGTAGCCGATCTCTCGGTGCCCGATCCGCGCGCGGGCGTGGCCGGTGGCCCGGTGTCGAGCGTGGAGGTGGGGTCGGTGTCCGGGTGGGGCTCGCGTGGGAGCGGTACCGCGCGCACGGAAGGGCGGCGTACGGGGTCGGGTGTCGTCGCTGCGGCGGGGACCGGGCGCACGCGGGGGCCGTCCGACGGCGCGTCGGTCGGCGGCCTGCCGGCGGCGGGGCGTGCGAGGGGCACGGCGGCGACGCGGGGGCCCGGGGCGCGGTCGGCGGCCGGGGGCGCGGGCGTGTCGAGGCCGTCGACCGGGGTCGGGTCCTCGGGGCGCGCGGTCACGTGGCCTCCGTGCGGTCCGCTGCCATGCCGGCGGCGTCCAGGAGGGCCGTGCCGACGATGAGGTCGGCGCCGCCGAACCCGGGGTCGTCGAGCGGGGTGCCGTCGTCGACGGCGAACAGCAGGCGCTCCTCGCCCTGGCGGTACGCGGTGCCGACCGGGGGGCTCGCGGCGTGGATGGCGAGGAGGGCGACCAGGTACGGCAGGTCGTCGTCACGGAGCCGGGCGTCGGCGAGGAGGCCGGAGAGGCGGCGCGGGGCGTCGTGCTCCAGGTCGAGGAGCTCCATGGCGCTCGCCAGCTGCTCCTCGCTGAAGCGGCTGTCGTCGGGGGTGGCGATCAGGTCCGGCTCGGGCATCTCCGCGCCGAGGTGCTGGCGCTCCACGGGCGGGGTGAGCAGCAGGTCGACGAGGTCGGCGACGCGGACGGAGACGGGCGTGCGCAGCCCGGTGCCGTGGGCGAAGAAGGCGTCGGTGACCCGGCCCGCCTGCTCGACGGGGAGCGGGAGCAGGGGGGCGACCAGCTGCCCGTACAGGTCGAGGCCCGTGTAGGCGGTGGGCGCGGCGAAGGCCTGGCGGTCCTGCTCCGCGCGGAAGAGCGGTCCGGCCTCCAGGAGGCGGGACTGGAGCTGGGTGTGGCGCCGGATGCAGTCCTTGACGATGTCGACGAGCTCGGCGGCGCGGCGCTTGTGCTCCTGGTCCTCGGCCTCGTCGCGGGCCTTGCGGATGTTGGTGAGGATCGCGTTCTCGTGGCGGTAGCGGTCGGCGACGTGGTCGAGCGCTTCGGCGATCATGTCGGGCACGGTGATGAGCCAGTCGACCGCGCGGACGTTGCGCCGCGTGGCCTCCAGGGTCCTGCGGAGGGTCTCGGCGTACTGGACGGTCCGGTAGCGCGCCTGCTCGGCGGCGAGCTGGGCGTCGGCGAGGCGGCCCCGGCTGATGAGGACCTCCAGCTTCACCTCGGCGGCGATCTGGGCGCTGGTGACGTCGGTGTCGAGGGCGCCGACGAGGACGTTGACGGCCTCGTCGGTGGTGCGCAGGGAGACGCCGCCGCCGTAGCCGGGGACCTCCTGGATGAGCTTGAAGTCGTAGTCGCGGCGGGTGTAGACGCCGTCGGCGCCGAAGGTGCCGTACACCGCGCGGAAGCCTCGGTCGACGCTGCCGACGTTGATCAGGTTCTCCAGGACCCAGCGGGCCACCCGCTCGTGCTCGGCGGCGGGGCGCTCGGGGGCCTGGGCGGCGACGCGGGGCAGCAGCCGGGCGACGACCTGGTCGTGGTCGGCGCCGGTGTCGAAGTCCATGTTGAGCGTGACGAGGTCGATCGCGGCGAGGGCGACCTCGGCCATCGCGTAGACCGAGTACTCGCCCGCCAGGTTCGCCTTGCGCACGTCGAGGTCGTGCAGCGGGGCGGTGCACGCGAGCGCGCGGAGCCGCCGCGCGAGCCCTTCGTCGGCGGCCGGGCCCTGCGCGGGGCGCGGCCCCGCGCTGAGCTGGGGCGGAGCGAGGTCCGTCGAGGCAGGCGAAGTCACGGTGCACAGAGTAGGTCCTCGCACTGACAACGGTCGAAACGGCGCTTATACGACCCGGCCCGCGGGACCGGCCGCTCACGGCTCCGGGTCGTCGACCGCCTTCGCGTACACGTCGGTGATCCGGGTGCGGGAGTCGTCGAGGTAGCGGGCGAGGAGCTGTTCGGCCCGGTCCCGCTCACCGGCCCGCAGGGCGTCCAGAATCTCCCGGTTTCGCAGGAGATATGGCTCGTGGAGTCCGCGCGGGTCGGCCACGACGTGGAAGGCGAGGCGGAGTTCGGCGAGGACGCCGCGCATCAGCTCGTCGGTGCGGGCGCTGCCCGCGAGGGCGACGAGTTCGCGGTGGAAGTGGATGTTCGCCGTGGAGACGCCCGTCCAGTCCCCCGCGCGGGCGGCCCGTTCGCCCTCGGCGACGGCGTCGGCGAGGCCGTCGACGGCGAACGGGGGCTCTCCCAGGGCGTGGACGACGGCGCACTCGACGAGCCGGCGGGTGCTGTAGATGTCGGCGACGTCGTCCACGGCGAGGACCCGGACGAAGACGCCCCGGTTGAGCCGGTGGACGAGCAGCCGTTCGTGGGTGAGCAGCCGGAACGCCTCGCGCAGTGTGTTGCGGGACACACCGAGGGCGCCGCCGATGCCGTCCTCGGAGAGGCGGGTGCCGGGCGGGAAGAAGCCCTCGGCGATCCGGGTGCGCAGGATGTCGGCCACCCGCTCCGCTGTGCTCGTGCGCCCCAGCAGCGCGCGGTCGTCCACCAGCTCGCCGATCGAGTCCATCACGTTCCGTTCCCTCCGTCGTTCGCGGCCGAGTCAATCGCAGGACCTGCGCCGGGGACAAGGACGCGAGACGCCGGTGACACGACTCTTGTCGGATCGTTGAACGATCCCTACATTGAACGACACCGCACAGTACGTCAGCACGGTTCGTCAGCACGTCTCTCCCGCACTCTCCTCCCCTTTCTGCGAGGTGCAGATGAGCACGACCCAGACCCGGCAGACCCCTCAGGGCGAACACCCCGACGACACCGGCGCGTTCGCCTGGCTGCGCGCGCTCGGGCCGCGCGGCAGACGCGCGTTCGGCGGCGCCTTCGGCGGCTACGCCCTCGATTCGTACGACTTCTTCACCCTGCCCCTGTCGATGGTGGCCATCGCCGCCTACTTCGGCCTGGACAAGGGCCAGACCGGCCTGCTCACCACGGTCACGCTCGTGGTCTCCGCCGTCGGCGGCGCGCTGGCCGGCGTCCTGGCCGACCGGATCGGGCGGGTGAAGGCGCTCCTGGTCACGGTGATCACGTACGCGCTCTTCACCGTCCTGTGCGGCTTCGCGCCCAACTACGAGACGCTGATGGTCTTCCGCGCCCTCCAGGGCCTCGGGTTCGGCGGCGAGTGGGCGGTCGGCGCCATCCTGGTCGCCGAGTACGCCTCCGCGCGGCACCGGGGCCGGACCCTCGGCGGCGTCCAGAGCGCGTGGGCGGCCGGCTGGGCGCTCGCCGTGATCGTCTACACGCTGGTCTTCCGCTTCGTCGACGCCGACACCGCCTGGCGCGTGATGTTCTGGACCGGCGCCCTGCCCGCCCTCCTGGTCGTCTACGTACGCCGGCACGTCGAGGACGCGCCGCAGGCGGCCGAGGCGCGCCGCGCGAGCGCCGACCGGGGCTCCTTCACCGCCGTCTTCAAGCGCCCGCTGCTCCGCACCACCCTCTTCGCCGTGCTCCTCTCGACGGGTGTCCAGGGCGGCTACTACACGCTCGCCACCTGGGTGCCGACGTTCCTGAAGACCGAGCGGGGGCTCACCGTCGTCGGCACCGGCGGCTATCTGGCCTTCCTCATCTCCGGCGCCTTCATCGGCTATCTGACCGGCGGCTACCTGACGGACCGGCTCGGCCGGAAGAAGAACATCGCGCTCTTCGCGGTGCTGTCCGCGCTGGCCGTCCTCGCCTACACGGGCATCCCCGACGGGGCGAACACGCTCCTCCTGGTGCTCGGTTTCCCGCTCGGCTTCTGCATGTCGGCCATCTTCAGCGGCTTCGGCTCCTTCCTCGCCGAGCTGTACCCGACCGCCGTGCGCGGCACCGGGCAGGGCTTCACGTACAACACCGGGCGCGCGGTCGGCGCGGTGTTCCCCGCCATGGTCGGCTTCCTCGCCGAGAGCTGGGGCGTGGGCGGTGCGCTCGTCTTCGGCGCGGTGGGCTACGGCCTGGCGGTGCTGGCCCTGCTCGGCCTGCCGGAGACCAAGGGGAGGGAGCTCGTATGAACCGCGACACCGTCACCGGCCCGCGTGCCGCCCGGGAGCGGGCCCGGGCCGGGTCCACCGGCCCCACCTCGGGCTGGGCGCCCGGCCACGCCCAGGCCAACCTCGTCTCGGTGCCCGCGGACTGGGCGTACGACGTGCTGCTCTTCTGCACCCGCAATCCGCGGCCCTGCCCGGTCCTGGACGTCACCGACCCCGGCTCCTGGCGCACCTCGCTCGCCCCGGACGCCGATCTGCGCACCGACATCCCGCGCTACCGGGTGTGGGAGCACGGGCGGCTCGTGGACGAGCCCGTCGACGTCACTCCCTACTGGCGCGGCGACCTGGTGTCGTTCCTCATCGGGTGCAGCTTCACCTTCGAGGGCGCGCTGGCCGAGGCGGGGGTGCCGCTGCGCCATGTCGAGCAGGGCCGGAACGTGTCGATGTACGTCACCGACCGCGCGTGCCGGCCCGCCGGGCGGCTGCACGGGCCGATGGTCGTGTCGATGCGCCCGGTGCCGGCCGCCCTGGTGCCCACCGCGCGCCGGATCAGCGGGCTGCTGCCCGCCGTCCACGGTGCCCCGGTGCACGAGGGCGACCCGGCCGGGCTCGGCATCCGGGACCTGGCCCGGCCCGACTTCGGGGACCCGGTGGTCGCCGAACCGGGGGACGTGCCGGTCTTCTGGGCCTGCGGGGTCACCCCGCAGGCGGCGGTCATGGCCTCGCGTCCGCCGTTCGTGATCACCCACGCGCCGGGCCGGATGCTCGTGACCGACGTACGGGACGCGGAGTACCGCGTCGGGGTGTGAACGGGGGCGCGCCCGTTTCCCCGCTCTTCTGCGCACGACAGGAAGGAAACCCACCATGACCCGGGTCTCGATCGACCTCAACGCCGACCTCGGCGAGGGCTTCGGCCGCTGGGCGCTGACCGACGACGAGCAGCTGCTTTCGGTGGTCACCAGCGCCAATGTCGCCTGCGGCTTCCATGCCGGGGACGCGGCGACGATGCGGCGCGTCTGCGAGCTGGCGGCGGCCGGAGGGGTGCGGATCGGGGCGCAGGTCTCCTACCGGGACCTCGCGGGCTTCGGCCGGCGCTCCATGGACGTGCCGTCGGCCGAGCTGGCGGCCGAGGTCGCCTACCAGATCGGCGCCCTGGAGGTGTTCGCGCGGGCGGCGGGCTCCCGCGTGGCGTACGTCAAGCCGCACGGCGCGCTCTACAACCGGGTCGTCCATGACGAGGAGCAGGCGGCGGCGGTCGTCGAGGGGGTCCGGCTCGCCTCGGCGGGGCTGCCGGTGCTCGGACTGCCCGGCTCGCGGCTGCACGAGGCCGCGGAGAAGGCCGGGCTGCCCGTCGTCGGCGAGGCCTTCGGCGACCGCGCGTACCGGGCGGACGGCACCCTGCTGCCACGGGGGCAGGAGGGCGCCGTGGTGTCCGACCCGGGCGAGGTCGTCGAACGGGCGGTGTCCATGGCCCGGTTCGGGGTCGTCACCGCGCACTGCGGGGCGTCGGTCGCCGTCCGGGCGCGTTCGCTGTGCCTGCATGGCGACACGCCCGGCGCGGTCGGACTCGCCCGGCTGGTGCGCGCCCGTCTTGAGGCCTCGGGCGTCCGGGTGGAGGCCTTCGTATGAGGGCGCGCAAGGTGTACCGGGTCGGTGACCGGGGGCTGCTCGTCGAGCTGGTGAGCGGGGAGGCGACCGAGGCCTTCCACGCCGAGCTGCTGCGGCGGCGGGAGGCGGGCGCGCTGCCCTCCGTACGGGAGATCGTCCCGGCGGCGCGGACCGTGCTCCTCGAAGGGGTGACGGCGCCGGACCGGCTCGCGGCCGAGCTGCGCTCCTGGGACGTGCCCGCGCGGTGCGTGCCCGAGGGGACCGCCGTGACGGTGCCGGTGCGCTACGACGGGCCGGACCTGGCCGAGGTGGCCGCCCTGTGGGGGGTGTCGGTGGAGGCGGCGGTGCGGATCCACGCGGAGACCGTCTTCCGGGTCGCGTTCTGCGGGTTCGCGCCGGGCTTCGGCTATCTGACGGGGCTGGGGCCACGGTACGAGGTGCCGCGCCGGGCCACTCCGCGGACCGCCGTCCCGGCCGGTTCGGTGGGTCTCGCGGGGCCGTACACGGGGGTGTACCCGCGTGCCTCGCCGGGTGGCTGGCAGCTGATCGGCCGCACCGACGCGGTGCTGTGGGACACGGCGCGCGAGCCGGCGGCGCTGCTCTCCCCCGGCACCCGGGTGCGTTTCACGGTGGCGGGCCGATGAGCGATCGTGCCGTGGCCGTCGTACGGGCCGGGGCGCTGACCACGGTGCAGGACCTGGGGCGGGCGGGGTACGCGCATCTGGGCGTGCCGCGTTCGGGGGCGCTCGACCCGGGCGCGGCGCGGCTCGTCAACCGGCTGCTCGGCAATCCGGAGGACGCGGCCGTGCTGGAGACCACGGTCACCGGGTGCGCGGTGCGGCCGCGCGGCGCGGTGACGGTGGCGGTGGGCGGGGCGCCGTGCCCGGTGGCCGTGGACGGGCGTCCCGTCGCCTGGGGCACGGCGGTACGGGTGGGCCCCGGGCGGCTCCTGGAGGTGGGGGCGGCCGTGCGCGGGCTGCGCTCGTACGTGGGGTTCGGCGGCGGGATCGGCGTCGAACCGGTGCTCGGCAGCCGCTCCACCGACCTGCTGTCGGGTCTCGGCCCGGCGCCGCTGTCGGACGGGGACGTGCTGCCGCTGGGAGCGGAGGCGGCCGTACGGGGGTCGGTCGACGCTCCTCCCTGGCCGGGCCCGCCGGACGAACTCGTCCTGCGGGTCCGGCCGGGTCCGCGTGACGACTGGTTCACGCCCGGCGCGCTGCGGACGCTCGCGACGGGTGTGTGGCGGGTGTCCTCGGCGAGCAACCGGATCGGGCTGCGGACGGAGGGGCCCGCCCTGGAGCGGGCGGTCGCGCGGGAGCTGCCCAGCGAGGGCATGTCCCTGGGCGCGGTGCAGGTGCCGCCGGACGGGCGGCCGGTGGTGTTCCTGGCCGACCATCCGACGACGGGGGGCTACCCGGTGGTCGGCGTGGTCCGGGAGGCGGATCTGGCGGCGGCGGCGCAGGCCGTGCCGGGGACGCCGGTGCGTTTCGTGCCGTATCGCTGAAAACCCTGTTCACAGGGGCGGCGGGCCGTAGCCGCCGCCTCCGGGGGTGCGGACGACGAGGACGTCACCGGGCCCGACCTCGGTGGTGTCGACGCCGTCGAGGCGCTCCACGGTGCCGTCGGCCCGTTCGACGGTGTCCGCGCCGAGGGCGCCGGGCCCGCCGCCCGCCATGCCGTAGGGCGGGACGCGCCGGTGCCCGGTGAGCAGGGCGACGGTCATGGGCTCCAGGAAGCGGATGCGGCGCTCCACGCCGTCGCCGCCGACCCAGCGGCCCCGGCCGCCGCTGCCCGCGCGGACGGCGAAGGCGTCGACCCGGACCGGGTGGCGCCATTCCAGGATCTCGGGGTCGGTGAGCCGGGAGTTGGTCATGTGGGTCTGGACGGCGGCGGTCCCGTCGAAGCCCTCGCCGGCGCCGGATCCGCTGGCCACGGTCTCGTAGTACTGGACGTGGTCGTTGCCGAAGGTGACGTTGTTCATGGTCCCGGAGCCCTCCGCCTGGACGCCGAGGGCGGCGTAGAGGGCGCCGGTGACGGCCTGGGAGGTCTCGACGTTCCCGGCGACGGTGGCGGCGGGGTGGACGGGGGCGAGCATGGAGCCGGGCGGGACACGCACGTCGAGCGGCTCCAGGCAGCCGCTGTTGAGCGGGATGTCGTCGTCGACGAGGGTGCGGAAGACGTAGAGGACGGCCGCCATGACCACGGAGGTGGGGGCGTTGGCGTTGCCGGGCAGCTGGGGCGAGGTGCCGGTGAAGTCGAGGACGGCGCTTCGGCGTTCGCGGTCGACGCGGACCGCGACCTGGACGACGGCGCCCGCGTCGGTCTCGTAGCGGCAGCTTCCGTCGCGCAGCCCGGCGACGATCCGGCGGACGGACTCCTCGGCGTTGGCGCGGACGTGCCGCATGTAGGCGTGGACGACGTCGAGGCCGAACTCGTCCACCGTCCTGCGCAGTTCCTCGATGCCCTTCTCGTTGGCGGCGATCTGGGCGCGCAGGTCGGCGAGGTTGGTGTCGGGGTCGCGGGACGGGTACCGGGCGCCGGTGAGCAGGGCGCGGGTCTCGGCCTCGCGCAGTCTCCCGTCGCGTACGAGCAGCCAGTTGTCGAAGAGGACGCCCTCCTCCTCGACGGTGCGGCTGAAGGCGGGCATGGAGCCGGGCGTGATGCCGCCGATCTCGGCGTGGTGGCCTCGGGAGGCGACGAGGAAGCGCAGGGCGGTGCCGGTGTCGTCGAAGACGGGGGTGACGACGGTGACGTCCGGCAGGTGGGTGCCGCCGTGGTAGGGGTCGTTAATCGCGTACACGTCGCCGGGGCGCAGGGAGTCCCGGTTGCGGCGCAGGACCTCTTTGATGGACTCGCCCATGGAGCCGAGGTGCACCGGGATGTGCGGGGCGTTGGCGATGAGGTTGCCCTCGGGGTCGAAGAGGGCGCAGGAGAAGTCGAGCCGTTCCTTGATGTTGACGGAGTGGGCGGTGTTCTCCAGGCGCACGCCCATCTGCTCGGCGATGGCCATGAAGTGGTTGTTGAACACCTCCAGGAGGACGGGGTCGACGTCGGTGCCGACGGCCACCCGCGCGGGGCGCGGGGTGACGCGCCGCAGGAGGAGGTGTCCGCCGTCGGCGGCGGTGGCGCGCCAGCCCGTGTCGACGACGGTGGTGGCGTCGGCCTCGGCGAGGATCGCGGGGCCGGTGACGGTGTCGCCGGGGCGCAGGTCCTCGCGGCGGTGGAGCGGGGTGGGGACGGGCTCTCCCGCGCTGTGGGTGGTGACCGTGGCGCGCGGGGCGAGCCGCCCTCGCCGCGCCCCCTCGGGGACGACGACGGGGCCGTGGGGTCCGGCGGTGCCGACGGCTTCCACCGAGACGGCTTCGGCGACGAGCGGGGTGTCCATGGTGAAGCCGTAGCGCGCCCGATGGGCGGCTGTGAACTCGGTTTTCATCGATTCCCTGGGTGCCAGGGGCACAGGGAGGGCGGCGTCGGTGCCCTCGTACCGCAGCAGGACGCGCGCGCGGGTGGTGATCGCTGCGTCGGGAAGTCCGTCGGCGCGCAGTTCGGCGCGCGTGCGGTCGGCGAGCTCGGCGCAGAGCGCGGTGACGCGTTCAAACGTGCCCGGGGCGTCGAGCGCGGCCTCGACGGACTGCTCGCGCAGGGCGGTGGAGTCGGCGAGGCCGATGCCGTACGCGGACAGGACGCCGGCCAGGGGCGGGACGAGGACGGTGTCGACGCCGAGCGCGTCGGCGACGGCGCAGGCGTGCTGGCCGCCGGCGCCGCCGAAGCAGGTGAGGGCGTAGCGGGTGACGTCGTGGCCGCGCTGGACGGAGATCTTCTTGACGGCGTTGGCCATGTTGAGGACGGCGATCTCCAGGAAGCCCGCGGCCACCTGTTCGGGGGTGCGGCCGCCGCCCACCTCGGCGGCGAGGGCCGTGAACCGTTCACGGACGAGGGCGGCGTCGAGCGGCTGGTCGCCGTTCTCGCCGAACACGGCCGGGAAGTGGTCCGGCTGGATCCGGCCGAGCATCACGTTGGCGTCGGTCACGGTCAGCGGGCCGCCGCGCCGGTAGCAGGCGGGTCCCGGGACGGCGCCCGCCGAGTCGGGTCCGACGCGGTAGCGGCGCCCGTCGTAGTGGAGGACGGAGCCGCCGCCCGCGGCGACGGTGTGGATGCTCATCATCGGGGCGCGCATCCGGACGCCCGCCACCTGGGTGCCGAGTTCGCGCTCGAACTCCCCCGCGTAGTGCGACACGTCGGTGGAGGTGCCGCCCATGTCGAAGCCGATGACCCGGTGGAGTCCGGCCTGTGCCGAGGTGCGGGCCATGCCGACGACGCCGCCTGCCGGGCCGGACAGGACGGCGTCCTTGCCCCGGAAATGAGCGGCCTCCCGCAGCCCTCCGTTGGACTGCATGAACATCAGGCGGATCCCGGCGAGTTCGCGGGCGACCTCGTCGACGTACCGGCGCAGGATCGGCGACAGGTAGGCGTCGACGACGGTGGTGTCCCCCCGGGGGACGAGCCGGATGAGCGGACTGACCTCGTGGGAGCAGCTGACCTGGGTGAACCCCGCCTCCCGCGCGAGGGCGCCGACCCGGGCCTCGTGGGCGGTGTACCGGTAGCCGTGGAGCAGGACGACGGCGGCGGCGCGCAGTCCGTCGCCATGGGCGGCGGCGAGCTCCGCGCGGACGGCTTCCTCGTCGAGCGGGCGGACGACCCCGCCCCGGGCGTCGACCCGCTCGGGGACCTCGACGACCCGCGCGTAGACCGCCTCGGGCAGCACGATGTGGCGGTCGAAGAGGCGGGGGCGGTTCTGGTAGGCGATGCGCAGGGCGTCGCGGAAGCCGGCCGTGATCAGCAGGACGGTGGGCTCGCCGCGCCGCTCCAGGAGGGCGTTGGTGGCGACCGTGGTGCCCATCTTGACGACGTCGATCCGGTCGGCCGGGACGGGCTCCCCCGGCGCGAGGCCGAGGAGGAGCCGGATGCCCGCGACGGCGGCGTCCTGGGTGCGGGCCGGGTCGTGCGAGAGCAGCTTGCGGGTGACGATCCGGCCGTCCGGGCGCCGTCCCACGACATCGGTGAAGGTGCCGCCCCGGTCGATCCAGAACTCCCAGCTTCCGGTCATGACCTCATTGTGGCGGGGCGACCGCTCCCAGGGCGCCCGACGGCGTCGCCCGGTGGGCGCCCAGGGCAGCCTCCAGGGCGTGCTCGGCGCGCGCGTCCAGCCGGGCCCGGGTCCCGGTGGCGGAGTGGCGCAGTTCGGCGGCGGCGAGCAGGAGCAACTGCGGCAGCAGGTCGTGGCAGCGGCGCAGGACCCAGGCGGTCCCGGCGGTGGCGAGCCAGAGCGCGGCGTCCGCGCGGCCGGGCAGCGGCTGCTCCGGCTCGGGCGACGGGGGCGGGCCGTCGGCGAGGCCCCGCTCGCGCAGGAGCCGGTGGAAGGCGGCGGCGATGGCGCGGTGGCCGCGCTCCCCGGGGTGCAGCCGGTCGGCGCTCCACAGCGCCCGGTCCTCGGTCCAGGCGGGTGCGTCCAGGTGCAGGTGGACGGCGTCGTAGCGGGCGGAGAGCGCGTGGACGACGGCGTTCACGGACCGCTGGCGCCGGGCCAGCGGGCGGGCGAGCGGCGCGGGGAGGCCGAGCATGAGCCCGGGGTCCGGCAGGCAGGCGGTGAGCAGGACGGCCCCGGCGGCGGTGAGCTCGGCGCAGACGTGGTCGAGGCGGCGGGCGAGGCGCTCGATGTCGAAGGTGCGGCGCAGCGTGTCGTTGACGCCGACGACGACGGAGGCGAGCCGCGGCTCCAGGGCGAGCGCCGCGGGCAGCTGCCGCTCGGCCACCTCGCGGCTCTGCGCCCCGCTCTCCGCCAGGTTCGTGAACGCGGTCGCCGCGTCGTCGGCCCGCAGCGCCTCGGCGAGCAGCGCGGCCCAGCCGCGCCAGCGCCCGCCCACGCGGTCGCCGACGCCCTCGCTGAGGGAGTCCCCGAGGACGACGAAGCGGACCGGCCCCCGCGCGGTGCCGGACGGCGGGGCGGTGCCCGCGCGGGGATCGGTCCCGTCGCCGGTGCCCGCGGGCCCGGTCATCTCGGGGTCCCCCGCCGGGCAGGGGCGTCGTGGGCGGCCAGGAAGGCGGTGGTCGCGCGGTCCCAGGAGAAGAGCTCCGCGCGGGCGCGGGCCGTCGCCCGCCGTGGCCCCTCGGGGAGGGCGAGGACGGTGCGCACCGCGCGGGCGAAGGCGGCGGGCTCGTCGGCGGCGCAGGCGCCCGCGTCGGCGACGACTTCGGGGAGGGCGGAGGAGGCGCTGCAGACGACGGGGGTGCCGCAGGCGAGGGCCTCCAGGGCGGAGAGCCCGAAGGTCTCGGCGGGCCCGGGGGCCAGGCACACGTCCGCCGTGGCCTGGAGGTCGGCGAGGGCCTCGCGGTCGGCGACGTGGCCGAGGAAGCGGACCGGCAGGCGCTGTTCCCGGGCGCGGCGCTCCAGGGCGCCCCGCAGGGGTCCGTCGCCCGCGACGACGAGGACGGCCCGTACCCCCTGGGCACGGAGTACGGCGAGGGCGTCCAGGGCCGTGCCGGGCCGCTTCTCGACGGAGAGCCGGGAGCACAGCACGAGCAGCACCCGCTCGCCCGCCGCGTACCGGGCCCGCAGGGCGCTGCTCCGCCGCCCGGGACGGCAGCGGTCGAGGTCGACGCCGAGCGGGGCGCGGACGACGTTGCGGGCCCCGATCCGTACGAACTCTCGCTCGGCCCACTCCGTGGTGCACACGATCCGGGAGTAGGCCCAGGCGGTGCGGCGGTTGAGCCGGTCGGCGGCGCGGGTGGCGGCCGTCTCGGGGAGGCCCCAGGTGCGCAGGACCCCGTCGGCCGTCTCGTGGGAGACCATGACGGACGGCACCCTGGCCCGGCGGGCCCACTCCCCCGTCCAGCGCAGGGTGGTCCGGTCGGAGACCTCCAGGCGGTCGGGGGCGAGCCCGTCGAGGACGCGGCGCAGGCGGCGCCGGTCGGCGAGCACCCGGTAGCCGCCGGTGCCGGGGAGCACGGGTCCCGGCAGGGTGATGACCCGGCCCTGGTCGGTCTCCTCGTCGCCCGCCACGGCGCCGGGGACGACCAGGACGGGTTCGTGCCCCGCGGCCAGATAGCCGCGACCCAGCCGGTCGAGGGCGGTGCGCAGCCCGCCGGAGGTCGGGGTGACGAAGTTGGCGAGCCGCACGATCCGCAGCGGCCGCCCCGGGGCGAGCGCCCCGACGCCTCCCTCCCGGGTGCCCGGGAGGCTCCCGGCGTCAACCTGCGTCCGCGCACTCCCCGCGTCACCCACCCCCCTCACGCCGCCACCGCCGTCCGCTCGCGCAGCACCTCGCGGTAGTGGCCGATCAGCTCGTCGCCGATCGCCTCCCAGGTGCGCCGCTCGACGGCGGCCCGCCCGGCTCTGCCGTACACGGCGCGCAGGGCCGGGGCGGCGACGAGGGCGGCGACGGCCTCGCTCAGGGCGGCGGGGTCGTCGGGTGGTACGAGGAAGCCGGTGCGGCGGTGGTCGACGAGGTCGAGGGGGCCGCCGGCGGCGGGGGCGACGACCGGGACGCCGGAGGCCATGGCCTCCTGGACGGTCTGGCAGAAGGTCTCGTACGGGCCGGTGTGCGCGAACACGTCGAGCGAGGCGAAGATCCGGGCCAGGTCGGCGCCGGTGCGGCGGCCGAGGAAGACGGCGCCGGGCAGGGCGGCCCGCAGCGCCGGTTCGCTGGGCCCGTCGCCGACGACCACGACCCGGACGCCGGGCAGCGCGCAGACCCCGGCGAGGAGGTCGACGCGCTTCTCGGGGGCGAGGCGCCCGACGTAACCGACGAGCGTCTCGCCGCCGGGCGCCAGCGAGCGCCGCAGCGACTCGTCGCGGAGCCCGGGCCGGAAGCGCACGGTGTCGACCCCGCGCCGCCACAGCCGGATCCGGCCGATGCCGTGCGCCTCCAGGTCCCGTACGGCGGCGGTGGACGGCGCCAGGGTGCGGTCGGCCGCGCCGTGCACCGCGCGGAGCCGGCGCCAGGCGACGGACTCGCCCACGCCCACGTACGTACGGGCGTATCCGGCGAGGTCGGTCTGGTAGACGGCGACGGCGGGCAGTCCGAGCCGCGCGGCGGCCGACATGCCGCGCGCGCCGAGGACGAAGGGGCCTGCCAGGTGGACGATCTCGGCCCGGTGGGCGGCGAGGGCGGCGGCGACCCGGCGGCTGGGCAGGGCGACCCGCACCTGGGGGTAGCCGGGCAGCGGCAGGGACGGCACCCGGACGACGGGGCAGGGCGCGCCCTCGTCCGGGCCGGTGGCCGCGAGGGCGCCGGGCGGGGCGGGGGCGACGACCAGGGGGGTGTGGCCGCGGCGGACCAGATGGAGCGCGGTCTGCTGGGCGCAGTGCGCCACACCGTTGACGTCGGGCGGGAAGGACTCGGTGACGATGACGACACGCATACGGGTGTTGTCGTCGCGCTCGGCGTGTCCCCGTCAAAGTGGATCTGGACGGGCGGGGAACGTCCCATGAGCGTTTGCCCCGGGCGCCCTCAAGAGCGACGGGGGTGGCCGCTTTCGGCCACCCCCGGGTGTACGGCGCTCAGACCTGGAGGTCGAGATCCGGCCCTATCCGGTTGCGCACGGCCGTCTGCACCTCGGCCTCTTCGGCGGGGTCGGCGGCGAGCCGGCGCAGGCGTTCGGCGACGCGTACGTCACCCGTCTCCGCGTGGAGGGCGGCGAGCTCGCGGGTGGTCTCCTCGCAGTCCCACAGGCATTCGACGGCGAAGCCGTTGGCGAAGGTGGGATCGGTGGCGGCCAGGGCGCGGGCGATGCGGCCGCGCAGCTGGGAGGAGGCCGTCTCGCGGTAGATGTGGCGCAGCACGGGGGCCGCGCACCCGATGCCGAGGCGCCCTGCGCCGTCGACGAGGGGGTAGAGGGCGGCCGCGTCGGGGCCCTGGGCACGCACGGTCTCGCGGAGGGCGCCGAGGACGAGGGGGGAGTCCTGGGTGCCGCCGCGGAAGGCGAGCATGCCGGCCGCGGCCGCGCCGAGCGCGTCGGGGCGGTGGATCCAGCCGCGGGCCCGGTCCACGGCGGCTTCGCCGCACATCCGCTCGAAGGCGGCGACGGCCGCGTCGGCGACGGTGCGGGAGGCCTCGCCCGCGGCGAGTTCGACGAGGTCGAGGACGGCGGGGTCCTGGGCCTCGGCCAGGTAGTGCAGTGCGGCGCAGCGGGCTCCGTCGGGGCCGCAGCGGGCGGTGGTGAGGATCAGCTCGCGGTCCTCGGGCCCGGCGACGGCGACCAGGCAGCGGGCGGCGGGCCCGTGCAGCTCGACGCCGCGTCGCAGGCCCTCCTGGGCCCAGTCGAGGACGGCCTGGACGCTCCAGCCGGGCCGGGGCCCGGTGGGGCTGAGCTGGCGCTGCCAGCGGTCGAAGGAGCCCTGTTCGCCGGCGGCCCTGATCCGGGCGCCGACGGAGGCGCGCGGGTCCTCGGCCCACAGCCGCCAGGGCCGCGGTTCGAAGGCGTCGCGGACGGCAGCCGCGAGCTCGGCCTCGCCCTCGGCGTCGGCCGGGAAGCGGGCGAGCACGGGCAGCGCGAGCGAGCGCAGGCCGGTGTCGTCGTCGCGGAGCGCGAGCTCGTCCAGGGCCCAGGCCCAGTTGGTCCCGGTGGCGGCGTAGCGCCGCAGGAGCATCAGGGCGTCACGGCGTCCGTAGGAGGCGAGGTGCCCGAGGACGGCGAGCGCGAGCCCGGTCCTGGCCTCCTCGGTGTCGAGGTGGTCCTCGGCGCCGAAGAGGTGCGCCTCGATCTCCTCCAGACCTCCGTGGAGGTCCAGGTAGAGACGGGCGTAGTAGAGGGAGCGGTTCTCGACCTGCCAGTCGTGGCGGGGGTCGTCGAGAACACAGCCGTTGAGGGCCGCGAGGGCCTCGGCACGTGGCGCGGCGAGCGCGTGCAGGGTGCCGTCGCCGCGGCCCCTCTGCAACAGGCCGAGCAGGGTGCCGCTCGGCGCTATGACTGGATCGAACATGGAAGACGCCTCACATCAAGCTGTCGACACGACCGGGGGGAATCCGGGATGAACCGGGTCAGGCTGTTCGCCTAGGCCGTGCGGCAACATGTCGGGCCGCCCGTCGTCCTGCGCTTGCCAGTGACCATCTTCCTCTGCCTCTCGTCCGGTGGCCCCCTGCGGGCCCGACGTCATGATGACCCACCCATTTCGCCACCGCGACCACATTTACGACGCTGCTCTCACCTGGGGTTCAACCGGTGTTCACCGCGCTCCGAAGAGCTCCAGGAGTTCGGCCTTGCCGAACATCCGCGCGGTGTCCACGGCGGACGGAGCGCCGGCTTCCGGATTCGCCCCGCCGGCCAGGAGCGCGCGCACGACGGCGTCCTCGCCCTTGAAGACGGCACCGGCGAGCGGGGTCTGGCCGCGGTCGTTGGCGCGGTCGGCGTCGGCACCGCGCTCCAGGAGGGCGGTGACCGCGTCGGCGTGCCCGTGGTACGCGGCGAGCATGACGAGCGAGTCGCCCCGGTCGTTGGTGAGGTTCGCCGGGACCCCCGCGTCGACGTAGGCGGCGAGGGCCGCCGCGTCACCGGTGCGGGCCAGGTCGAAGACCTTGGAGGCCAGCTCGACGACCTCGGGGTCCGGGGTCGGGCTCTCGCTCATGGTGACGCCTACCTCTCGTGCTTGACCTGCGCACGGCAAGTGAGGCCGTACGAGTGAATCGACAGGGTACTGCCCGGTCGAGGACATGACCGTGCGCGATCGAGGCAAAGATCACTCGCAACGCGCCCCCTTTTAGCGCGATCCCGGCTTTTCGCCACCCGAAGAGGGTCCGGTTCTACGCCGGTCAAGTGAAAACGCCAGCAATTCACCCATATGCACCTTTAGTCACATAGATACTTGCTGTGAACCTGGAAGGACTGATGGTGACTGTCCCCTCAACCAGGAGAACACCTCATGATCCTGTCCATTTCAGGCGTCGTCCTGCTCGGCATCATCTGCTTCCTGTTCTTCAAGAAGGACGGCATGAAGGCCTCGCACGCCCTGGTCAGCGCCCTCTTCGGGTTCTACCTCGCGGGCACCGCCATCGCCCCGAGCATCACCGCGGGCGGACAGAGCCTCGCCAGCCTTCTGGGCGGGATCAAGTTCTGACGCCCCTCAGCCCCTCCCACCACTCCAGGAGTACGACGTGGCCCGGCGACCACTCCCCCGCATTCTGAGCAGCGGCAGCGCCCAGATCGCTCGTAGCCGAGAGATCGCGCGCACGGCCGCCGACAGCGCCACCGATGTGCTCCATCCGCTGATCACCATCTCGCGTGGTCTGCGGAAGCTGGCCGCGACCGCGCGCGCCAAGTGGGCCGCGACCCCCAAGGAGCGGCGCGGTCCCACGCTGTTCCTGGTCGCGGCCTTCGTCCTGGTCGTCGCCTTCATGCCGTACGGCCCGCTGCTCGCCCTCGTCGGGGTGATGGGCGCGGCCGCCTGGCAGGGACGTGAGCGCCCGGTCGTCAAGACCGGGCCCGACGACGCCGAGGTCGCCCGGCTCAAAGGCCTCTACGAGGCCCTGGTGCCGTATCTCTCGCTCCCCGAGGACCCCGAGCCGCTCTTCGCGCACGGCGGGGACTGGAGCGGCCCCTTCACGGACTACGCCTTCGACGAGGACGGCCGGCTGACCCGGCTGCGCATCGCCTACCCCCCGTACTTCACCGACGGGGAGCCCGCCGCCCGCGCCCGTATCGAGCAGCTGCTGCACGCCAAGTCGGGGCGCGGCCGCGAGTACCTCTTCGCGTGGGACGAGGAGGGCAACCGGTTGACCATGCACGTGCTCGACGCCCTCCCCACCACCATCGCCGCCCAGCACTTCGTCACCGTGCCCGGCGAGACCGTGCTCGGCTTCACCGACGCCGACGCCGTGCAGCGCACCGTGCCGGTGCGGGGCGCCGACGGGACCGAGGACGCGCCCGCCGTCGTCTGGCGCACCGGCCCCCGCTCCACCGAGCCGCATCTGCTGGCCGTCGGGCAGCCCGGCAGCGGCACCACCTCCCTGCTGCGCTCGATCGCGCTCCAGGCGCTCCCCCACGGCGACGTGCTCGTCATCGAGGGCGGCGGCACCGGAGAGTTCGCCTGTCTCGTCGGCCGGGCCGGGGTGCTCGCCGTCGAGTGCGGGCTCTCGGGCGCCCTGGCGAGCCTGGAATGGGCCGCGCACGAGACCGAGCGGCGGCTCATCGCCGCGAACCGGGCCCGGCAGGCGGGCCATCCGGCGCCCGAGGACACCCGGCGCCCGCTGTGGATCCTGCTCGACCGGCCGAGCGTGCTGGGCCACCTGGCCGCCGCCGACGGCCGCCCCGACCCGCAGGACCTGCTCCAGGTGCCGCTGCGGCACGGACGGGCCGCGCAGGTCACCGTCGTCGTGGCCGAGCAGTTCGACAGCCTGGACGGGCTCGGCGAGCCGGTACGGAGCCACACCAGGGCCCGGGTCGTGCTCGGCCCGGCCGCCCCGGAGCAGATCGCCGCCGTCCTCGGCACCCTGCCGCACACGACTCCGGTCCCCGACGTGCCGCCGGGCCGCGGCTACGCCCGCCTCGGTACGGCGCCGGTGCTGCGCCTCCAGGTGCCGGCCACCCCCGACCCCTTCGACGACGCGACCAGCGAGGCGCACCGCCAGGCCGTCCTGGAGCTGCTGCCGGACCGGCAGACGGCCACGACGGCGACGATCGAGGCGGCCCCGGGTTCGGCCCCGGACCCCGACCTCGACCTCGACGCCGACACGGCGCCGACGCTCCGCAAGAGCCCCGGCACCACCACGGCCTTCCCGGCCCCGGTGCCCGCGGAGGGCTGAGCCCCGTATCCCGTACGCAAAAGAAGAGGGCGGCCGCACCGGCGAAGGTGCGGCCGCCCTCTTCTTTTGTGCCCGAATACGGGTACGGCCTACGCCACGAAGGACCTCGGCGCCTCGACGCCCGCCCCGGCGCCCGACTCCACCAGGCGGGCCGCGGCGGCCAGCCGTGCGGCGGCCTCGTCGGCGACCGGGCCGCCGACCGTGAAGGGGAGCCGGACGTACCCCTCGAAGGCGCCGTCCACCCCGAAGCGCGGCCCGGACGGCACCCGGACGCCGACCCGCTCGCCGACCTCTGCGAGGCGCGAGCCCGACAGGCCGCCGGTGCGCACCCACAGGGTCAGGCCGCCGCGCGGCACCTCGAACTCCCAGTCCGGCAGCTCCCTGCGCACCGCCGTCACCAGGGCGTCGCGGTTGTCCCGGGCCTGGGCCCTGCGCAGGGCGACGGCCTCCTCCCAGCCGCCGGTGCGCATCAGCCAGTTGACGCCGAGCTGCTCCAGGACGGGGGTGCCGAGGTCCGCGTAGGCGCGGGCGGCGACCAGGGAGCGGATCACGTCGGGCGCGGCCCGCACCCAGCCGATCCGCATGCCCGCCCAGAACGCCTTGCTCGCCGAGCCGACGGTCAGGACGGTGGCGCCGGACGGGTCGAAGGCGCAGACCCGGCGCGGCATCGTCACGTCCTCGTCCAGGAAGAGCTCGGTCATCGTCTCGTCGACCACGAGGACCGTGCCGGCCGAACGGGCCGCCTCCACCAGCTGGCGGCGCTGATCCTCGTCCGCGAGGGCCCCGGTGGGGTTGTGGAAGTCGGCCACCACGTACGCGAGGCGGGGCGCCGCGTCCCGCAGCACCTGGCGCCAGCGGCCCAGGTCCCAGCCGGCGAGCCCCTCCGCCATGGCGACCGGAACGAGCCGGGCGCCCGCCTCCCGCATCAGCTGGAGGATGTTGGCGTACGAGGGGGACTCCACGGCGATCCGCTCGCCGCGCCCGGCGAAGAGATGGCAGATGGCGTCGATGGCGCCCATCGCGCCGGTGGTGACCATGATCTGCTCGGGCATGGTCGGGATGCCCCGCTCGGTGTACCGGTCGGCGAGCATCTGGCGCAGCGCGGGCAGCCCGGCCGGGTAGTCGCCGTGGGTGTGCGCGTACGGCGGCAGTTCCTCGAGGGCGCCCTGGATGCCCCGGGTGAGCCAGGGCTCGGGGGCGGGCAGCGCCGCGCAGCCCAGGTCGATCATGGAGCCGAGCGACTCCGGGGGCAGCGGTTCGAGCCCGCGGGCCGGGAGCGGGTTGCCGGCCGGGACCGCCGTCCAGCTTCCGGCGCCGCGCCGGGACTCCAGGAAGCCCTCGGTGCGCAGCGCCTCGTAGGCGGCGGCGACGGTGGTGCGGCTGACGGTGAGGGCGAGGGCGAGTTCCCGCTCGGCGGGCAGCCGGGCGGCGACCGGGACCCGGCCCTCCAGGACGAGGAGGCGGATGCCGTCGGCGAGGGCGCGGTAGGCGGGCGGCTTGCGGGCGCCGGGCACGGCGGGCCTGGCCTGCTGGGCCTGGAGCTGCCGGGCGAGCTGAGCGGGCCCCACCGCTGAAGTCCACTGGGCCATGGAAATCAGTCCACCTTCCGCGAATTGGCCATGGTTGGCCGGTGTTCCCCCGCCACAGAGTGTCATGAGTCAGTCCACCACGACCACCCAGGTCACCACTCAGGGGGCAGTCCTGTGTCCAACCCCATCGGCGCCGCCGGCCTTCGCGGCCGGCATCTGACCCGCCGACTCGTCCAGCTGTACGTCGGCCTCGCGCTGTACGGGATCAGCGCGGCGCTGCTCGTGCGCGCCGGGCTCGGCCTGGAGCCCTGGGGCGTGCTCCACCAGGGCCTCGCCGAGAAGACCGGTCTGACGATCGGGGTCGTGTCCATCGGTGTCGGGGCGATCGTCCTGCTGCTGTGGATCCCCATCCGGCAGCGGCCGGGGCTCGGCACCGTCTCCAACGTCTTCGCCGTCGGCCTCGCCATGGACGGCACGCTCGCCCTGGTGCCCGACATGGACGGCCTGCCCGCCGGGATCGCGATGATGGTGCTCGGCATCGTGCTCAACGGCGTGGCGACCGGCCTCTACATCGCCGCGCGGCTCGGCCCCGGCCCGCGCGACGGCCTGATGACGGGCCTGCACCGGCTGACCGGGCGGTCGATCCGGCTGGTCCGCACGGCGATCGAGGTCGCCGTCGTCGCCACCGGCTTCGTCCTCGGCGGCTCGGTCGGCGTCGGCACGGTCCTCTACGCCCTGAGCATCGGCCCGCTGGCCCAGTTCTTCCTGCGGCGGTTCGCGATCCCCGAGGCGGACGCCGGGTCCATTCCGGGCTCGGGGTCCCCCGCGCAGGCCGCCGGCCCCGCTCCCGTCGCCACGCCGACACCCTGACAGGCCATACTGCGGCGGTGACTCGCGTACGCCACCCCTACCTCGACCACCCGGCCCCTCTCCCCTTCGCCCACCGCGGCGGCACGGCGGACGGCCTGGAGAACACCGCGGAGGCGTTCCGGCGCGCGACCGCGGCCGGATACCGCTACTTCGAGACCGACGTCCACACCACGGCGGACGGCGTCCTGGTCGCCTTCCACGACGCGACCCTGGACCGGGTGACCGACACCGGCGGCCGGATCAGGGACCTGCCGTGGGCGGCGGTCCGGGAGGCCCGGGTGGCGGGCAAGGAGCCGCTGCCCCTCTTCGAGGAGCTCCTGGAGGAGTTCCCCGAGGCCCGCTGGAACGTGGACCTGAAGGCCGAGGCCGCCCTCGGGCCGCTGGTGGACCTGATCGCCAGGACCGACGCCTGGGACCGTGTTTGCGTCGGCTCCTTCACCGAGAGCCGGGTCGCTCGGGCCCAGCGCCTCGCCGGCCCCCGGCTGGCCACCTCGTTCGGCGTGAAGGGCGTCCTCGGGCTGCGGCTGCGGTCGCTGGGCATCCCGGCGGCGCTGCGCGCGGGCGTGGTCGCGGCCCAGGTGCCGGAGCGGCAGGCCGGCGTCCCCGTGGTGGACCGCCGTTTCGTGCGCGAGGCGCACGCCCGGGGGATCCAGGTGCACGTGTGGACGGTGAACGAGGCGGACCGGATGCACGCCCTCCTGGACCTTGGCGTGGATGGCATCATGACCGATCATCTGGAGACGCTGCGCGGGGTCCTGACGGACCGCGGACTGTGGGTCTGAGCGCGCGTACCACCACGGGGCACACGGGGACGAACGAGGGGGCGCGGCCTTGACCGACGTCGACAACACCGGCCGGACGGGCGGTCACGCCGCCGGGCCCGGCGGTCCGGAGGGTGCGGGGGGTCCGGAGGGTCCGAACGGCCCGGACGGCCCGGTGAGCGCGGCCGAGCGCAAGCGCGAGCAGCGCGGCTGGTACTTCTACGACTTCGCCTGCTCGGTCTACTCGACGAGCGTGCTGACCGTGTTCCTGGGGCCGTACCTGACCTCGGTCGCCAAGGCGGCGGCGGACCCGGAGGGGTTCGTGCACCCGCTGGGCATACCCGTGCGGGCCGGTTCCCTCTTCGCGTACGCCGTGTCCGCCTCGATCGTCGTCGCGGTGCTCGCGATGCCGCTGGTGGGCGCTGCGGCGGACCGCACGGGGCGGAAGAAGCCGCTGCTCGCCGCCTCGGCGTACGTGGGGGCGACGGCGACGACGGGGATGTTCTTCCTGGACGGCGACCGCTATCTGCTCGGGGCGTTCCTGCTGATCGTGGCGAACGCCTCGCTGTCGGTGTCGATGGTGCTGTACAACGCCTTCCTGCCGCAGATCTCCGAGCCCGAGGAGCGGGACACGGTCTCCTCGCGCGGCTGGGCGTTCGGCTACACCTCGGGCGCGCTGGTGCTCGTGCTGAACCTGGTCGTGTACTCGGGCCACGAGTCCTTCGGCCTGTCGGAGGGGGCCGCGGTGAGGATCTGCCTCGCCTCGGCCGGGCTCTGGTGGGGCGCCTTCACCCTCGTGCCGCTGCGGCGGCTGCGGGACCGGCGCACGGATCCGGCCGCCCACGCGGGCGCGGGAGCCGTCGGCAGTGGCTGGAAGCAGCTGAGGGCCACCCTGCGGGACATGCGCCGCCATCCACTGACGCTCTCCTTCCTGCTCGCCTACCTCATCTACAACGACGGCGTGCAGACGGTGATCTCACAGGCCTCGGTGTTCGGCTCGGAGGAGCTGGGCCTGGACCAGACGACGCTGATCACGGCGGTGCTGCTGGTGCAGGTGCTGGCCGTCGCGGGCGCGCTCGGCATGGGCCGGATGGCGCGGTCGTACGGGGCGAAGCGGACGATCCTCGGATCCCTGGCGGTGTGGACGGCGATCCTGGCGGCGGGATACTTCCTGCCCGCCGACGCGCCCGTCTTCTTCTACTGCCTGGCGGCGGCGATCGGGCTGGTCCTGGGCGGCAGCCAGGCGCTGTCGCGCTCGCTGTTCTCGCACCTGGTGCCGCGCGGCAAGGAGGCGGAGTACTTCTCGGCGTACGAGATGAGCGACCGCGGGCTCAGCTGGCTGGGGCCGTTGGTGTTCGGTCTCGCGTATCAGCTGACCGGGAGCTACCGGGATGCCATCATCTCCCTGGTGATCTTCTTCGCGGTCGGGTTCGTGCTCCTGGCGAGGGTCCCGGTGCGGCAGGCCGTGGCCGCCGCGGGAAACCCCGTACCGGACCGGATTTAGACGCGGAAGCGAAAGGCCGCTAGTGTACGCCTTTGGCCTGCCAGGCGGACCGTTACTGCGTGCTGACTTGGTGAAGACGTTGAGTGATATCTCCTGCCAGATGTGACAAAACGGGCACTGGTGGGTAAAACAAGGGGCGGCACGACGGGCGACGCATGACCCGTAACGGGAATCTTTACCGCCGACCGGACGTTGACCGGATGACGACGACAGCGACACCTGTCCTGTGGGCGACAAGCCCGGGAGGCACGATTCATGAGTGAGCGAGCTCTTCGCGGCACGCGCCTCGTGGTGACCAGCTACGAGACCGACCGCGGCATCGATCTGGCCCCGCGCCAGGCGGTGGAGTACGCATGCGAGAAGGGGCATCGTTTTGAGATGCCCTTCTCGGTCGAGGCGGAAATTCCGCCGGAGTGGGAATGCAAGGTCTGCGGAATCCAGGCTCTCCTGGTGGACGGGGACGGTCCCGAGGAAAAGAAGGGCAAGCCGGCGCGTACGCACTGGGACATGCTCATGGAGCGGCGTACCCGCGAGGAGCTGGAGGAGGTGCTGGCCGAGCGGCTGGCGGTCCTTCGTTCCGGCGCCATGAACATCGCCGTGCATCCGCGCGACAGCCGGAAGTCCGCCTGACGGACGGCCGCACGGCCTGAGAGAAACGCCGAGGGGCCCGGTACACGATTCGTGTACCGGGCCCCTCGGCGTTTCCGTGCGCGCACGCACGGGCTTTGTCCGTACGCGCACGGGCTCAGGGCATCAGCGACGCGCTCGGGCTCAGGGCATCAGCGGCGGCCGGGGCGCGTGGGGCTCTCGCGGCCCCTGGGGCGCGTCCTCGCGGATGACCTCGCCCTGGACGACCTTTCCGTCCGGGCGGTGGATGCGGGCCTGCTGGAAGGCGCCCTGGAGGCTTCCCTGGGGAGCGGCGCTCATCCGGCGCTCCACGGCCTTCTCCGCGTACCGCCCGAGCGCCGAGCGCACCGGCGGGATCAGCAGCAGGAGTCCGGCCACGTCCGAGATCAGCCCGGGGATGATCAGGAGGAGTCCGCCGAGCATCAGGAAGCCGTTGCGGTCCTCGGTGCCGATCCGGTCGGCCTCGGTGGGCGCCACGCCCGCGCGGGCCGCCTCCTGGGCCTTCTGGAAGGTCCCCGTGAGGTTGGCGAAGGCGCGCCGCCCGGCCCGCTTGATGACGGTGCCGCCGAGCACGGCGCCACCGATGAGCAGCAGCAGGACGGTGAGCCCGCCCGCCGCGTTCGCGACCACCGTCAGGAGCCAGATCTCCAGGACCAGCCAGGCGGCGAAGGCCAGCGGGAGGAACGTACGCGCGCGGGAGCGCTTGGGGGCGAGGGGAGGCGTTGCGCCGGTCGTCATGCTCCCCAGTGTGCCTGGCGGCCGGCAGGAACGTCGTAAAGGAAAGATCAGCTCGCGGTCTTGCGGCCGAGCAGCCTGCCGACCTTCTGCGCGCGGGCGCTCAGACCCCAGCCGGTGACCCGCCACAGCGCCTCGACGAGGATGTCGCGGCTCATCTTCGAGTCGCCGACCTCGCGCTCGACGAAGGTGATGGGGACCTCCACCACGTGGTAGCCGGCGGCGACCGCCCGGCGGGCGAGGTCGACCTGGAAGCAGTAGCCGGCCGAGGCCACGTCGTCGAGGCCGAGGCCCTCCAGGGTCTCCTTGCGGAAGGCCCGGTAGCCGCCGGTGACGTCGCGGATCGGCACGTCGAGCATGACGCGGGAGTAGAGGCTGCCGCCGCGGGAGATGAACTCGCGGGACTTCGGCCAGTTCACGATCCGGCCGCCGGGCACCCAGCGGGAGCCGAGCACCAGGTCCGCGCCCTTGAGGGCGGTGAGCAGCCGGGGCAGTTCCTCGGGCTGGTGGGAGCCGTCGGCGTCCATCTCGACGAGGACGTCGTAGCCGTGCTCGATGCCCCAGCGGAAGCCCGCGAGGTAGGCGGCGCCGAGCCCTTCCTTGCCCTTGCGGTGCAGGACGTGGACGTGGTCGTCCTCGGCGGCGATCTCGTCCGCGAACTTGCCCGTGCCGTCGGGGCTGTTGTCGTCGGCGACGAGGATGTACGCCTCGGGTACGGCCTCCCGCACCCGCGCGACGATCGGCTTGATGTTCTCCGCCTCGTTGTAGGTCGGAATGATCACCAAGGCCTTGCCGAGCGGGCCGTAACGCCTCTGGCCACCGTCGTTCACTACTGCCCCTTCGGATACATACACGAGCCTCCACCATAGCGAGCCCCGCGTACCGGGTGCGGGATCGGGGCCCGGCGTCCTTCGGGCCGACCCGGGACCCGCTGGCTGCGGGTCGACCGAGGCCGTTGTCTACTGAACGCCGGGGCCCCACCCGGGTCGCACCCTCCGCCGGAAAAACCTTCCCTCGCCCCCGAGGCGCGGGAGGCGTTCGGTGCCTGCGTGGAGGTTTGAAACCGGTCGGACGTCCGTGGTGGACGTACCGAACCTACCGGCCACCGACCGGCGGCTGTCAACACCCGTTTGACCTGCGGTGATGAACCGTTCAAGCAGAGGGTCCAGAGAGATCCGCAGGTCGAGGGCGAGCCCGGGCGATTTCGAGCAGTGGCTCGAAATGTCCCTACGTCACTCGTTCGGTCGTACGAACACCGTCTGACCGAACACGACGGTCCGCAGACAGACGGGAAGATCGCGCCCCGGGGACAGATCGGGCAGACCGGGCGTCCCGGAGCGCGGATCGGTCGACCAGCGGGCCACCCGGTCGTCGGGCGCCTGGACCACCAGCTCGCCGGTGCGCCAGATCGCGTAGTCGGCGGGGGCGCCCGGCACCAGCGTGCCCGCGTCGTCCCGGCCGACCGCGCGCCAGCCGCCCCGGGTGTGCGCGGCGAAGGCGGCGCGGACCGAGATCCGGTGCTCGGGGGTCCGGTGGAAGGCGGCCGCGCGGACGGTCCCCCACGGGTCGAGCGGGGTGACCGGGCTGTCCGAGCCGAAGGCGAGCGGCACGCCCGCGCGCAGCAGGGCGGCGTACGGGTTGAGGGTGCGGGCCCGCTCCACGCCGAGGCGGTCGGCGTACATGCCCTCGTCGCCGCCCCAGTACGCGTCGAAGGCCGGCTGCACGGAGGCGGTCAGGCCCAGCTCGGCGAAGGCCGCGATGGACTCGGGGGTGAGCATCTCGGCGTGCTCGACGCGGTGGCGGGCGGACCGGATCCGGGCCAGGCCCAGCTTCTCGGAGGCGGCCCGGACGCCCTCCACGACGGCGTCGACGGCGGCGTCGCCGATGGCGTGGAAACCGGCCTGGAGACCGGCCTCGGTGCAGGCCACCACATGGGCGGCGACGGCGGCCGCGTCCAGATGGGCGACCCCGGCGACGGCCCGGTCGGCGTAGGGCTGGTGGAGGCAGGCGGTGTGCGAGCCGAGGGAGCCGTCGGCGAACAGGTCGCCGGCCGCGCCGAGGGCGCCGAGGGCGCGGGCCCGGTCGATGTCGAGGTCCGCCCAGTAGCCGACGATCCGGGGTCCCGGCTCGCTGCGGGCGAGGTCCATCAGCCCGGTGAAGTCGTCCTCGGAGGAGATCTCGGGGCCGCCGCACTCGTGCAGGGTGCCGATGCCGAGGGAGGCCGCGTGGTCGCGGGCGGCGCGCTGGGCCTCGGTGCGCTGCCGCGGGGAGAGCGCGGCGTAGGCGGCGGCGCGGACGGCGTGGTGGGCGTCGCCGGTGAGCGGCTGCCCGTCATGGAAGCCGGTCAGCTCGCGGACGCCGGGCACGAGGTCGAGCAGGGCGGTGGTCACGACGGCCGAGTGGACGTCGATCCGGGTCAGGTACAGGGGGCGGCCGCCGGTGAGCTCGTCGAGCTCGGTACGGGTGAGCGGGCGGCGCTCCGGCCAGCGGGCGGCGTCCCAGCCGTGCCCGATGAGGATGCGGTCGGCCGGGCGGGCGGCGGCGTAGGAGCGGATCCGCTCCGCCGCGTCGGCGAGCGAGGCGGCGGCGGACAGGTCGAGGCCGGTGAGGGCGAGACCGGTGGCCGTGGTGTGCACGTGCGCGTCGACGAACGCCGGGGTGACGAGCGCTCCTTCGAGGTCCATCACCTCGTCCACACCGGAGGCGAAGGCGTCGGCGGCGCCCTCCGAGCCCACCCAGGCGATGTGCCCGCGCTCCACCACCATGGCGGTGGCGAAAGGGTCGGCGGGGCTGTGGACTTCTCCACCGCGCAGCAGCACGGTGCGGTGTTCGTACGCACTCATGCGACCAGGCTAGGCCGTCGCGGAGGCCTTCCCTACCAGCGGGTTCGGGTCAGACGCGCGGGGGCCTGGACTCGTACGGGGTGGAGAGGACGACCGTGGTGCGGCTGGAGACATGCGCCTGGGAGCGGATGCGGCTGAGCAGGTGCTCAAGCTCCAGGGGGGTGGCGACGCGCACCTTGAGGATGTAGTTCTCGTCCCCCGCGACGCTGTGGCAGGCCTCGATCTCGGGGATGTCGGCGAGCCGGTCGGGGGTGTCGTCGGGGGCGCTCGGGTCGAAGGGTTTCACCGAGATGAAGGCGGTGAGCGGCAGGCCGACGGCCTCCGGGTCGACGACGGCGGCATAGCCGCGGATGACTCCGCGCTGCTCCAGGCGCCGGACGCGCTGATGTACGGCCGAGGTGGACAGGCCCGTGGCCTTGCCCAGGTCGGTGTAGCTCATGCGCCCGTCCTTGACGAGCAACTCGACGATCTGACGATCCAGCTCCTCCATGCGGTGACCCTATTGCCCCGAAGGGGCTGGGGCACAGCCGGGGCCTGCCCTTATGCCTGACTTTGGGCATCCACGGGGCACCTGCGACGGGCATGTGACGAACGCCACAGGTTTTGACGGGGCTCGCTCGTGACCTCACGGTTATGCGGCGCACCGTATGGGAATTGGTTGCTGTGGTCGAGGCCACTCAGATCCGGCCGACCCGTCCGAGGGGGAGATCTCCATGCAGGAGCCTGTTGATTCCGTCGACACGTCCGTCGACACGTCCGACGAGCTCGACACGTACGACACCTTTGAGATGTACCGGGTGATCTGCCCGGACTGCGTGCAGCCCATCGCGCTGCTCGCCGACGAGGACGTACTGCCGGAGCACGCGCTGTGCCCGACGCCGTGGAACCCCTTCGTGCTCACGGTCTGCTCCGGCACGGGTCTGTCCGCCGCCGACGCCCGTCCCGCGGACGAGACGCTGGAGGTGCAGGAGCAGGACACCGCCCTGCTCCTGACGCTCCCCCAGGGTCTCGACTGGCGGACGCAGCCCTTCTCGCACGTCGGCGGTCCGGGCTCGCGCCCGATCAAGCCGTCGCAGCTGCGCCGCGCCGCCTGAGTCTCACCAGTAGCGTCCCGCCACCATCGCCGCGAGGGTGGCGTGGTGCAGGATCAGGCTGTCCGCGCCCCGGCCGTCCGCCGGCACGTCCACCTCTCCGAAGTGCGCCTGCCGGTACGCGATCCTGAGCATCACGATCGCGTGCCGCAGCGCCGCGTAGAGCGTGTGGAACTCCATGTCGCGCGGGGTGTGCCCGGTGAGCTCCGCGTACCGCCGCTCGATGTCCTCGCGGCGCAGGAAGCCGGGGAGCCCCGGCTGCCCGAAGCCCACCGTCAGGTCCTGGAAGAAGCGGTGCAGATAGACCGTCCAGCCGAGGTCGACCTCGCGCGGGGCGCAGGCCGCCATCTCCCAGTCGAGGACGGCGGCGGGCGTGAAGCCGTCGTAGACGATGTTGCCGATGCGGGCGTCGCCCCAGTTGAGGACGGCGGGACCCTCGTCGGCGGGCCAGTGCGCCTCCAGCCAGTCGAAGGCCGACTCGATGAGCGGTGAGGGGGCCAGGCCCTCGACCACCCACGCGTAGTAGGCCCGTTGGGCGTCGACGTGGCGGCGCAGCGGGCTGCCGGCGCCGTCCGGGAGCAGGAACGCGGCCTCCTTCGCCGGGAACTGCTCGTGCAGCCGGGCGATGACGGCGACCGACTCGGCCTCCAGGAGCTCCCGTTCGGCGTCGTCGGCGGCGTGCAGCCAGTTCCCCTCGTACGTGTAGGGCATGACGTCCGGCGGGACGCGGCCCTCGGCGCGGGCCATCACGAAGAAGGGCGCGCCGAGCGGCCCGGGGTCCTCCTCCAGCCAGAGCACCCGGGGCACGGGGACGTCGGTGTGCTCGCCGACCAGGCGCATCACCCGGTGCTGGCGGGCCATGTCGTAGACGGGGAAGACCGTGTACGCGGCGGGGTCGGCGGCGAGCCGGAGGGCGCAGCCGCGGACCGGGGCGTCGGGGTGGTCGAGGTCGAAGAGCAGGGTCTCGCTGGACATGCCGTTGGAGCCGGGCACGGCCAGTCCGTGGACGCGGGCGCCGGGGAGCCGTTCGTCGAGCCAGGCGGCCAGCCGCCGGCCCAGCTCCTCGGGGTCCCTGGTGGTGGTGCGGGGGCGGGGCGCGGTGGCCATGGGGCTCCTCGGGCTCACGGGGCGGTGGAGGTGAAGTCGGCGAAGCCGCTGGGGTCGTGGCGGCCGAAGGAGCCGTGCTCGAAGATGCCGTAGCCGGTGCGGCCGTCGAGGGTGAAGCGGGCGGCGTGGTCGGTGACGCCGTAGGCGGCCATGGGGTGGGCGGCCGGGTCGGACAGGTCGTAGACGCGCCGGTCGGTCCAGTCGCGGCCCTGCCAGCTGCCGTGCTGCCAGTCGGTGGCGGGCGGGTAGCCGGCGCCGACGGCGAGGGGTGAGGAGGCGAGGATCTCGACGCCGATCTCCAGGGGCTTGCCCGCCGGGTCGGTGACGTGGACGACGGCCCGTTCGGGGTCGCGGGTCCCCGGGCGGTAGGTGATGTCGGTGCGGGGCCAGCCGAGCTGGGTGTCGCGCCGTCCGTTCCGTACCAGCAGGGCCTCGTTCAGGGTGCGGTAGCCGTCGGCGTCCTCCTGGGCGACGACCATCAGGAAGCGATCTTCGAAGCGCATGGGTATCCAGAGCCAGTGGAAGCCCTCGGGGCGGAACTCGTCGGCGCGGCCGGGCTCCTCGCCGGGCAGCGGGCGCACTCCCCAGCTGCGGTCGCGGGTGCCGGTCCACTCCCCCTCGGTGACGGTGAACTCCTCGCCGCCCGCGCGGAGGGTGCCGGTGGCGTGGCCGGCCTGGACGAAGCGGCGGCCCTCCAGGGTGAGCCGGTCGCCTCGGCGCTGGGTGTGGTGGGGCTCCCAGACGGCGGGGAAGTCCCCGGTCCAGGTGAGGTCGAAGGAGAGGCCCTCGGGGTCGGCGGGGTCGGGCGCGCAGTGCAGGGTGAGGCGGTGGAGCGGCTCGTCGACGGTGATGCGCAGGGGGCCGACGGAGAGGTCCATGCGGTCGTCGCCGAGGGCGTCGGAGGCGCGGACGGCGTGCAGCCGGTCGCCGGTGCGCAGGGTCGCGTAGGCGTCGACGACGCCGGTGTTGGGGTAGACGCCGAGGCCGGCGATGAGCAGGGCGCGGCCCTCGTGGTCGAAGACGTGGAAGATGCACCGGTCGTAGACGTTCCGGTCACCGCTGACGTGGTGCTTCATGGAGAGCGGCGCCTGGTGCACGGGGTACTCGTCGAGCGGGACGGGCCGGTCGTCTGACACGTGTTACCTCCTGGGCGGCGAGCGGGAATTGACGGTACGTCAGAAACGGCGCCGGGGGCCAGAGCCGTGCACCCCCGGGACACCGGCGCGAGCCACGCCCCGCACCCCGGGGACCTCCCGAACTCCCGCTCGACAGGCCCCGGCGGTGACCGCCGGTACGGCCGCGACGTTGTCCCCGGCATGACCACGCTGTATACGACACCCAGCGGATACGGTCGGCACCGCCAGTCCGAGCCGCACTTTGAAGAATCGGTTCCGCACCGGGTCCCGGCGCCCCACCCGGCCCCCGTGCCCGCTCCCGTACCCTCCCCCGCGCCGCAGCCCGCGCCCGTGCCCCACCCGGCGGACCCGCCCATCTACCAGGCGGTGCTCAATCTCTGGGCCAGCCACGGCAGGACCCTGCCCGGCCACCGCGACCAGGAGTGGACCCGGCTCGCCGCGGGACCGGTCTGGGCGGACCGCACCGTGCGCGTCAGCGGGACTCTGGTCCGGCGAGGTGACGGGCGATGACCATGCGCTGGACCTGGTTGGTGCCCTCGACGATCTGGAGCACCTTCGCCTCCCGCATGAAGCGCTCGACGGGGAAGTCCGCGGTGTAGCCGTAGCCGCCGAGCACCTGCACCGCGTCCGTCGTGACCCGCATCGCCGCGTCCGAGCAGAACAGCTTCGCCATCGCCGCCCGCTGCGAGAACGGCCGGCCCTCGTCGCGCAGCCGCGCCGCCTCCAGATAGAGGGCGCGGCCCGCCTCGACCCGGGTGGCCATGTCCGCGAGCAGGAAGCGCAGCCCCTGGAAGTCGGCGATCGGGTGCCCGAACTGGCGCCGCTCGCGGGCGTACGCCACGGCCGCGTCCAGGGCGGCCTGCGCCACGCCCACCGCGCAGGCCGCGATGCCGAGCCGCCCCGAGTCGAGGGCGGCCAGCGCGATCGTGAAGCCCTGCCCCTCCGCGCCGATGCGCCGGGCGTCGGGGACGCGGACGCCGTCGAGGTGCACCTGGGCGGTGGGCGAGCCCTTCATCCCCATCTTCCGCTCGGGCGCGGCGGCGCTGAGCCCCGCCGCGTCCCCCGGCACCAGGAAGGCGGTGATCCCCTTCGGCCCCTCCCCGCCGGTCCTGGCCAGGACGGTGTAGAAGTCGGCGACCCCTCCGTGGGTGATCCACGCCTTGGTGCCGTCCAGCACCCAAACCTCCCCGTCCCTGACGGCCCGGGTACGCAGGGAGGCCGCGTCCGAGCCGGAGGCGGGTTCGGAGAGGCAGTAGGCGCCGAGCAGTCCCCCGCCGAGCATCGCGGGCAGATGGGCCGCGCGCTGCTCCTCGGTGCCGAAGGCGGCCAGGGCGTGGCAGGACAGGCTGTGGACGCTGACCCCGAGGGCCACGGTGAGCCGGGCGGCGGCGAGCTCCTCCAGGACCTGGAGGTAGACGGTGTACGGCTGGTCCCCGCCGCCGTAGGCGGAGTCGTACGGGAGGCCGAGCAGACCGGAGGCGGAGAGCAGCGAGAAGAGCTCGCGCGGGAAACGGCCGGCCGCCTCCTCCTCGGCGGCGCGGGGCGCGATCTCCCGCTCGGCGATCTCCCGGACCAGGGCGATCAGCTCCCGGGCCTCCTCGGTGGGCAGCCGGCGTTCCACGGACTGCGGGGCGCGGTCGGACATGGCGGCGCACTCCTCCCTCTCGGGCCTTCGTCACTGCCGATGCTGCCCCGGCGCGGGGCGGGGCGCGCGGGGAGCGCCCGGCGGCCGTGGCGGGTGGAGCATGCCCGCGCGACGGGCCGGGCTCACCCGGCGGGCGCAAGGCAACGACCGGGCTCACCCGACGCGCGCCGGGCGCGCCGGAGACGCTGGTGTCCGGATCGCGCCGCGGACGCCCCGGGGCCGCCCGCGGCCGCGCCCGTCCAGCCGGCCGCGCCCGTTGACTCCTCCACGCCCCGCCCCTACGCTCCGCAGCCACGCTCCGGCGTCACGGGTACGGGAAGGAGGCCGCCCATGCGCACCACCGCACCGCTCCGGCTCGTCCTGCCCCTCGCGCTGTGCGGCGCCGCCCTGCTGCTCGCGCAGCTCGCTCCGCCGGTCGCCCTGGCCACGCTCGGTCTCACCGGGATCGGCGGCGCCGGTGCCGGCCTCGTCCTGCTGGCGGCGGCGGTCCTGCTGTGGCGGCTGCCGCCGACCCCCGCCCGGGCGGCCCGGCACGCCGCCGCCCTGGCGGCGCTGTCGGTCGCGGCGACCTGGCTCGGCGGCTATCCGGTGGGCGTGGCCCTGGGGGCGCTGGCCGTCGCCCTCGCCCTGGGCCGGTTCACATCAGGCCGGCCCGGGTGACGAACACGGCGAGGACGACGACCAGCGTCCAGCCGAGCAGGTGCTCCAGGATCTTGGGGCCGTCTTCCTTGGGGCCGCCGGTGCGCGCGCGGAAGCGGGCGGCGGCGTGGGAGGTCGCGCTCATGCGCCCCACCCTGCCGCCGTGCGGCGCCCCGGGGTAGGACGTACGTCACCGCGCCCCGGGCCGCCGGACCCGCGAAGGCCGCCGTCAGAGGACGCCGACCGCCTCAAGGGCCCTGCGCTGCGCGGGAGTCGGCCGGTCGGGGTAGTAGAGGTAGCAGACCCCTCCTGTGCCGGAGACCACTTTCCCGCTCGCGTTGTACCGCTTGGTACGGAGCCAGATGTTCTCCCACTCGCGCCGCTTGTAGACCCGGCGGACGGCCTCGTTGCTGGGTGAGGCCGGGTCGTTGGCGATCACGTCGCCGTCGGCGGTGAAGCCGATCACGGTCATCAGGTGGCCCGAGGTGCCGTAGCCCGCGCCGGTGAGCTCGTCCTTGCGGAAGGACTGCGACGTTATGGCCGGGATGCCCGCCCGGATCAGGGTCTCCAGGTCGGTGAGCGAGCGCAGCCGGGTGACGACCGCGTTCATGTCGCGGTAGCTCGCGGCGTAGGCGGCGTTGAAGGGCCAGTTGCCGCAGCCCTCGTACTGGTAGTCGTAGGTGAAGCGGGCGGCGTGGCAGACCTGGGGGTCGGCGAAGGCCGGGTTCACCCAGGCGAGCTCCTCCGGTGCGGGCCCGCGCCCCCAGTACTCGACGATCATCTGCGAGGAGGTGGGGCTGCACCAGGCCTCGCCGCCGTTGTCGTACTCGGGGTACTGGCCGACGTGGACGTTCTGCGAGTAGCGCGGCACGGTCAGCTCGTGGTCGAGACCGGGCGCCGAGGCGGGGACGGTGAAGCGGTCGGGGATGTCCGAGGCCATCGCGCCGAGCCGCCGGACGGTGGGGGTGAGCGTGGTGCCGGGGGTGCGGTGGAGGGTGATCCGCAGGCGGTACGAGACGAGCCGGAGGCCGCTCGCCGGGTCGTCGACCGAGAAGGTGTCGGTCCAGATGGAGGCCTTGCCGTCGCTCTGGCCGTCGACGGAGGTGCGCCGGATGTCGCCGTCCCCGGACGCCCAGCGGCCCATCACGAACCAGGGGGTCTCGGTGGCGTCGCCGTACGTGCCGCGCAGCTCCACCTGGAGCCAGGTGCCGGGCGGGGTGTCGGCGTTCCAAGAGGCGATGACCTCGGTGGCGGGCACGGTGGAGACATGGACGGGCGAGGTCCAGGTCGCGTACTCCCAGGTGCTCGCCTTCCCCGTGTGCGGGTCGGTGTAGTCGGTGCGGCCCGCCGGGGTGCCGATGACCAGGCCGGGGCGGTGCCCCGACACGGCGCGGGTGCCGGCGGGCGTGCCGCAGCGCCAGTCGGTGTACGTGTTCCAGAAGCGGTTGTCGACGAGTCCGGGTGCCGGGGCGTGCCCCCGGGCGTCGGCGCAGCCGTCGGCGCACTCCGCCGGCGCGTCGGCCGGGGCGGCGGAGGCGGGAGCGGCGGTGGCCGCGGCCGAGCCGGCGGCGGCCGCGAGGGCCGCGGCGAGGACGGTTCGGCGTGGGGTGGAGCTGGGCATGGACGGGGACCCCCAGTCGAGAACGAGGCGGACGAACGGGGCTGCGCGCCCACTATCGCGGCTCGCGGAGGGCTTCGGCCAGCGATTCGACACGTGCCGCCCGAGCAATATTGGTCTCGTCCACTGGCGCCCCTCGCCCCGCTGACCTGCGGGCTCGCCTACCCTGGGGCCATGACCGACCTCGACCGCGCGGCCGCCGCGCTGCGCCGGCTGCCGCCCTCGTGCGGACCGGTGCGGCTCGTCGCGGTGGACGGGCACGCCGGCTCCGGCAAGTCCACGCTGGCCGCCCGCCTGTCCACGGCGCTGGGCTCCGCGCCCGTGCTCCGCCTCGACGACCTCGCCACCCACGAGGAGCTCTTCGAGTGGACCGGCCGGATGCTCGCCGAGGTGGTCGAGCCGCTCGCCCGGGGCGAGGCGGCGCGCTATCGCCCGTACGACTGGAATCTGCGCGCCTTCGGCCCGGCCCGCGCGCTGCCGCCCGAGCCGGTGGTGCTCGTGGAGGGCGTGGGGGCGGGGCGACGGGCGCTCAGGCCGTTCCTCGCGGGGCTGCTGTGGATGGAGCGCGGCCCCGAGGAGTCCTGGGTACGCGGCCGGCACCGCGACGGTCCGGGGCTCGCCTCCTTCTGGGACGGCTGGACCGTGGCGGAGACTCGCCATTTCGCCGAGGACCCTTCCCGGCCCTTCGCCGACACCCTGGTACGGGAGCGCGAGGAGGGTTACGAGTGGCTCGCCGGGCCCTCTGTGACAGCGAGTCCGCACCAGATCATCACCCACCGTGACAACCCTCTGGCTGCGAACTGAGTGGACGGAAGTCCACTTCCGCAAGTGCCCCAACTCCGCTTGACCCAAGGGGCGTAGAGGTCTTACGTTCTCAATGTGCGGCTCTCCGGAGTCGCCGCAGACGCGAAGCCCCCGGTTGTTCCCCCGTGATCGGGGGCTTCGTTCTGCCCCCTCCCTCACCCTGGGTCACCGGCCGTGAGCGGGCGACGGATCACGTCGGATGCCTGTGGATCGACGCGGATCGGCTTCTTCTCCCTCATCACGCACCCCCTGCGCAGGTACGATGCCCCTCGGTGCGGTCAATTCCCGTCCACGTGATGACGGTTGTGGGGGACCCGATGGACTTCGGCACACAGGGCGCGCACGCCCCCGCCGAGCTCGCCTGGCTGCGCGGCGTCGACGCCTACACGATGGGCGCCTATCCGCAGGCCGAGGAGGAGTTCCGTACGGCGGTGCGCGTCGATCCCGGCATGGCCGACGGCTGGCTCGGCCTGCACGCGCTGCGGGTCGACACCACCACCGCCCTGCTGCGCATGTACCGCAACCGCGAGCGGTTCGGCGAGCAGCGGGCCCGGCATCGCAGGACCCTCAACTCCTGGTACTGGCTGGGCTGGTGGGTGCAGCCGGTGCTTGAGAGCCCGCGCGACCTGCTACTCGCGCACGCCTCGCACTGGCTGGACGGCCGCCATGTGCCCGAGCTCGACCGGGCGCTCGCCGGGCTGCCGCCGGTCGACACCGACCCGCAGGTCCGCTTCCTGCACGCCTGCCGCTCCTATCTGGTCAAGGACTGGGAGCAGTTGGTACGGCACACCGAGCCGCTCGTCGACGATCCGCTGCTTGGCATCGAGGCGGGGCTCTTCGGCGGCATGGCCCGGGTGCGCATGGAGATGTTCGGCCAGGCCGAGCCGCTGCTGTCGACGGCGCTCATGCGCTGTCGCAGCGAACAGCCGCAGCGCAAGGAGCTGCGCTACTGGCTGGCCCGCGCGCACGAGGGCACCGGCCGGACCGCCGCCGCGCTGCCGCTGTACCGGGCGGTGCACCGGATCGACCCCGCCTTCATGGACACCGCCGCGCGGCTCACGGCCATCGCCGAGTACGACGGCTTCGAGGGCCCGGACGACCCGGCCGGCCTCGCCCCGGTGGCGCTCGGCGGGCTCGGCCAGGACGCGATGAACGCGATGAACGCGACGGACGCGGTGGACTCCGTACCGACCGATCCGGAGCTCCTGGGCGGGGACGGGCTGCTGCTCAAACCCGGGTCCGTGGCGCCGCCCGCGCCGCCGGAGCCGCCGGAGTTCGTCCGGCAGAAGGCGGTCGTGCCGCCGCAGCCGGTGCCGCCGCGGTTCCCCGCCAGTCCCACGGATCCGGCGCTGCTGGCCGAGGCGCTGTCGGAGCTGGAGCGCATGGTCGGGATGGAGCCGGTCAAGCGCCAGGTCAAGGCCCTCTCGGCGCAGCTGGAGATGGCCCGGCTGCGGGCCGGACAGGGCCTCCCGGTCCAGCCCCCGAAACGTCACTTCGTCTTCTCCGGCCCCTCCGGCACCGGGAAGACCACCGTCGCCCGCATCCTCGGCCGGGTCTTCTACGCGCTCGGGCTGCTCGGCGGCGACCACCTCGTGGAGGCCCAACGGGCCGACCTGGTCGGCGAGTTCCTCGGCCAGACCGCGGTCAAGGCCAACGAGCTGATCGACTCGGCCGTCGGCGGGGTGCTCTTCGTGGACGAGGCCTACTCCCTCTCCAACTCCGGCTACAGCAAGGGCGACGCCTACGGCGACGAGGCCCTCCAGGTGCTCCTGAAGCGCGCCGAGGACAACCGCGACCACCTCGTGGTGATCCTCGCCGGCTATCCCGAGGGCATGGACCGGCTGCTCGCCGCCAACCCCGGCCTGTCCTCGCGGTTCACCACGCGGGTCGACTTCCCCTCGTACCGCCCGCTGGAACTCACCGCCATCGGCGAGGTGCTCGCCGCCTCCAACGGCGACGGCTGGGACGACGAGGCCCTGGACGAGCTGCGCTCGATCAGCGCGCACGTCGTCGAGCAGGGCTGGATCGACGAGCTCGGCAACGGGCGCTTCCTGCGCACCCTGTACGAGAAGTCCTGCGCGTACCGGGATCTGCGGCTCTCCGGATACCCGGCCACACCGACCCGCGAGGACCTGGCCACCCTGCGCCTGCCGGACCTGATGCAGGCCTACGGCGAGGTCCTGTCGGGCCGCGGCCCGGTCGACCGCGGCCCGCAGGAACCACCGGGCATCTGACGGGCCGCCGGGCCGCCCGCCCGGACCCGACCGGCCGGGCAGTCCCGAACCAACCCGCCAGCGCCCCGGGTCAAACGGCCAGCGCCCGGCCCGTCAGCACCCCAACCGGCCCGTCAGCGCCCGCTCACCCCATCAGCACCCCCGCCCGCCTCGGATGCTGCGGCGGTGCCAGCACCCGGTGGGCCGGGTCGCGGACCTCGCCCACCAGCATCTCCAGGACGTCCTCCAGGGCGACCAGGCCAAGCACCCGGCCGGAGGCGTCCGCCACCTGGGCCAGGTGGGTGGCGGCCCGGCGCATCACGGTGAGCGCGTCGTCCAGTGGGAGCTCGGCCCGCAGGGTGGCCATCGGGCGCCAGATCTGCTGCGGGACCGCCCGCTCCCGGTCCTCCAGGTCGAGGACGTCCTTCACGTGCACGAAGCCCATGAAGGTGCCCCGGCCCGAGGCGCAGACCGGGAAGCGGGAGTAGCCGGTGCGGACCGTCAGCTCCTCGATCTCGCGCGGGGTCACCGACGGGGAGACCGTCACCAGCGAGGCCGAGGGGATCAGGACGTCCGTGACGGGGCGGGTGCCCAGTTCCAGGGCGTCCTCCAGGCGCTCCTGCTCGGCCGGGTCGAGCAGTCCGGCCTGGCCGGCGTCCTCGACCAGACGGCCCAGCTGGGCCCGGGTGAAGACGGCCTCCACCTCGTCCTTCGGCTCCACGTGGAAGGCCTTCAGGACGAGCCGGGCGCAGGCGCCCAGCGCGGTGGTCACCGGGCGGCAGAGCCGGGCGAAGCCGACCAGGCCGGGGCCGAGCCAGAGCGCGGTGCGCTCGGGGTCGGCCATCGCCAGGTTCTTCGGGACCATCTCGCCGATGACGAGGTGGAGGAAGACCACCGCGGCGAGCGCGAGCACGTACCCGAGGGGATGGATCAGGCCCTCCGGCACGCCCACGGCGTGGAAGACCGGTTCGAGCAGCCGGGCCACGGTCGGCTCGGCGACCGCGCCCAGGGTGAGCGAGCAGACGGTGATGCCGAACTGGGCGGCGGCCATCATCTGCGGCAGGTGCTCCAGGCCGTACAGGACCTGGCGGGCGCGGGTGCCGCCGAGCGGCTCGATCTGGCTGCGGCGCACGGAGACGAGGGCGAACTCGGCGCCGACGAAGAAGCCGTTGGCCAGCACGAGCAGCAGGGCGAAGAGCAGCGGGAGCAGGCTCATCGGGCCGCCTCCGCGCCGACGGGCACCGGGGCGGTGCGGGTGATCCGCACGCGTTCGGCGCGGTAGCGGTCCACCTGGCGCACCGAGAGCCGCCAGCCGGGGAGTTCGGCCCGGTCGCCGGGGGCGGGGATCCGCCCGAGGAGATCGGCGACGAGCCCGGCGACCGTCTCGTACGGCCCGTCGGGCACGTCGAGTCCTATCCGGTGCAGCG
Organism: Streptomyces sp. NPDC094032; assembly: GCF_040303965.1. Lineage (NCBI taxonomy): Bacteria > Bacillati > Actinomycetota > Actinomycetes > Kitasatosporales > Streptomycetaceae > Streptomyces > Streptomyces sp. NPDC094032. Next base: position 64,150 of record NZ_JBEOUE010000020.1, read on the forward strand.
TGTGCACCCGGCAGGAGCCGTCGGCCTCCCAGGCCGGCTGGCCGTCCTCCGAGGGGACGGCGGCCAGTTCGGGCCGCTCGTCGGCGGCGGTGTCGTGCTCGTCGCGCACCTCGCCGACGAGCTCCTCGACGATGTCCTCCAGGGTGACGACCCCGGCGGTGCCGCCGTACTCGTCGACGACGACCGCGATCGGCTGTTCGCGGCGCAGCCGCTCCAGGAGCGCCTGGGCGGGCAGCGACTCGGGGACGAGCAGCGGCGGGACGGCGATCCGGCCCACGGGGACCCGGTGCCGCTCGTGCGGGACGACGGCGAGGGCGTCCTTGAGGTGGACCATGCCGACGATCTCGTCGATCCGCTCGCGGTAGACGGGGAAGCGGGAGAGCCCGGTGGCCCGGGTGAGGTTGAGGACGTCGGCCGCGGTGGCGTCCGACTGGAGGGCGCTCATCTTCACCCGCGGGGTCATCACCTGCTCGGCGGTGAGCCCGCCGAGCGACAGGGTCCGTACGAAGAGGTCGGCGGTGTCCTGTTCGAGGGCGCCGGCGAGGGCCGAATGCCGGGCGAGGGAGACCAGCTCCCCGGGGGTGCGGACCGAGTCGAGCTCGTCGGTCGGCTCCACGCCGAACAGCCGGACCAGCCGGTTGGCGACCCGGTTGAGCAGGGTGATCACGGGCCGGAACAGCGTGGCGAAGACATGCTGCGGTCCGGCGACGAAGCGGGCCACCTGGAGCGGCCGGGAGACCGCCCAGTTCTTGGGGACGAGCTCGCCGACCACCATCTGGAGGGCGGAGGCCAGCAGCATGCCGACGACCACCGCGATGCCGGAGACGGCTCCCCCGGGGAGGCCGGTCGCGGTGAGCGGCCCGCGGAGCAGCCCGGCGAGCGCGGGCTCGGCGAGCATGCCGGTGACGAGCGAGGTGATGGTGATGCCGAGCTGGGTGCCGGAGAGCTGGAAGGAGAGCTCGCGCAGCGCCTTGACGACGGTGCGGGCCCGGCGGTCGCCCTCGGCGGCGGCCCGTTCGGCCTCGGGGCGTTCCACGGTGACGAGGCCGAACTCGGCCGCCACGAAGAAGCCGTTGGCGAGGATGAGCAGGAAGGCCGCGGCGAGCAGCAGAAGCGAGACGATCATGCCGCCGCCTCGGGTGAGGGGGCGGCGCGGGTACTACCGGACGATCCGTCCATTGCCGGAGGGAGTCACTCCTCGGGTCGAAGGGCTGCCCCGCGGGCCGCCGGCGGGCGGCCCTGCACGCGCGAGGCGGCGGTGCCGCTCGGCACCGCCGCCTCAAGAGTAGTCACGCCCGTGCCGCCGGGGGCAGGGGGTCGGCCCCGTATGGGGGACGGATCAGGGTGTCAGGACGCCTCGTCGCCGCTGCCGTGGCTGTCGGCGAGGGCACGCAGCGCGCGGGCGTCGCGGATGGCCGATTCCTTGGCGATTCCGGGCTGGATGCCGAGCACGGGCATGCTCGTGCCGTCGCTCAGGTCGAGGAACACCCAGGGGTCGCCGGGGCGCAGGTTGACCTTGAGGATCTCGGCCCACGCGAGTCGGCGCGTCCGGGTGATGTTGACGACCGTCACGCCCTGGGCGTCGGCGACGACCTTGGGGCGGCTCAGCAGCACGAGGACGCCCAGGAAGAGCGCGGCGGTGAAGACGAAGCTGGCCCGCTCCCCCGGCCCCAGCTTCTCCAGCATCATGCCGACGGCGCTGATGACGACGAACATCGCCACGCCGACGGTCAGCAGCACGACCCGGGTGCGGCCCGGCCGGAAGGTGACCGGGAGGCCGGAGGCGGGGGCGACGGATACGGAGGAGTCGGACATACGGGTTCCTTGCGCGATTCCTGCGGGCACCCGGTCGGGCGCCCGCCGGCGGGTCGGGGTCAGAGGCGGCAGGCGTGGATGGCCGTGGTGAGGATGGCGCGGGCGCCGATCTCGTACAGGTCGTCCATGACCTTCTGCGCCTCCTTGGAGGGGACCATGGCGCGGACGGCGACCCAGCCCTCGTTGTGCAGCGGCGAGACGGTGGGCGACTCGAGGCCGGGGGTGAGGGCGACGGCCTGCTCCAGGTGCTCGGCGCGGCAGTCGTAGTCCATCATCACGTACGAGCGGGCGACGAGGACGCCCTGGAGGCGGCGCAGGAACTGCTGGACCTTCGGGTCGTCGTCGGCGGCGCCGGTGCGGCGGATGACGGTGGCCTCGGAGGTGAGGATCGGCTCGCCGATGACCTCCAGGCCCGCGTTGCGCAGGCTGGTGCCGGTCTCGACGACGTCCGCGATGATCTGGGCGACGCCCAGCTGGATCGCGGTCTCGACGGCGCCGTCGAGGTGCACGACGGAGGCGTCGACGCCCTGCTCGGCGAGGTGCTTGGCGACGATGCCCTCGTAGGAGGTGGCGATCGTCATGCCCTGGAAGTCCTCGGGGCCCTTCGCGGTGCCCGGGCGGGTGGCGTAACGGAAGGTGGACCGGCCGAAGTTGAGCGGCAGGATCTCCTCGGCGTTGGCGCCGGAGTCCAGCAGCAGGTCGCGGCCGGTGATGCCGATGTCGAGCCGGCCGGACGCCACGTAGATCGCGATGTCCTTGGGGCGGAGGTAGAAGAACTCCACCTCGTTGTCCGGGTCGACGACGACGAGTTCCTTGGACTCCTTGCGCTGCCGGTAGCCCGCCTCATGGAGCATCTCCATCGCAGGTCCGGAGAGAGAACCCTTGTTGGGGACGGCGATGCGCAGCATGGGACGGGCTTCCTTTGCCTCAGGTGTAAGGGAGTGTTTCGGTGCTCACGTGCTCAGAAGTGCTCGGCGGGCCCCGGAGGGGGCACGCTCAGAGATGGGAGTAGACGTCGTCGAGCGAGATCCCGCGGGCGACCATCATCACCTGGACGTGGTACAGCAGCTGCGAGATCTCCTCGGCGGCGGCTTCCTTGCCCTCGTACTCGGCGGCCATCCAGACCTCGGCGGCCTCCTCGACGACCTTCTTGCCGATGGCATGGACGCCCTTGCCGACCAGTTCCGCGGTGCGGGAGGTCGCCGGGTCGCCGGTCTCGGCCTTGAGCTTGAGCTCGGCGAAGAGCTCTTCGAAGGTTTTGTTCGCCATGATGTCCTCAGGGTACGGGGTGAGCCGGGGCGCCTCAGCGCCAGGGTTCGCTGACCGTGCGCAGCGTGGTCGCGGTGGCGACGGCGGCGGTGACGGCCTCGTGGCCCTTGTCCTCGGTGGATCCCTCAAGGCCGGCCCGGTCCAGGGCCTGCTCCTCGTTGTCGACGGTCAGGACGCCGAATCCGACGGGTACGCCGGTGTCGATCGAGACCTGGGTGAGGCCGTGGGTGACGCCCTGGCACACGTACTCGAAGTGCGGCGTTCCGCCGCGGATGACGACGCCGAGCGCCACGATGGCATCGTAACCGCGACCGGCGAGTACCTTCGCCACGACCGGGAGCTCGAAGCTGCCGGGGACGCGGAGCAGGGTGGGCTCGTCGATGCCGAGCTCGCTGAGGGCCCGCAGGGCGCCGTCGACGAGACCGTCCATGATCTTCTCGTGCCACTGGGCCGCGATGACCGCGACCCGGAGGTCGCCGCAGTTCTTCACGCTGAGGACGGGTGCGCCCTTGCCGCTCATGGTTCTCCTTGCCGATGGCCGGTCGTACGTACGGGATTACTGGTTGTCGCAGGTGGAGCCGGTGGACCCGTCCAGCCAGGGCAGGTCGTGGCCCATCCGGTCGCGCTTGGTGCGCAGGTAGCGGAGGTTGTGCTCGCCCGCCTGGACCGGCATGGGCTCGCGGCCCTCGACGGTGAGGCCGTGGCGGGTGAGGGCGTCGATCTTGTCGGGGTTGTTGGTCATCAGGCGCAGGCCGCGGACCCCGAGGTCGACGAGGATCTGCGCGCCGGCCGCGTAGTCGCGGGCGTCGGCGGGCAGCCCGAGCTCCAGGTTGGCGTCGAGGGTGTCGCGGCCGCGCTCCTGGAGCTCGTACGCGCGCAGCTTGGACAGCAGGCCGATGCCGCGGCCCTCGTGGCCGCGCAGATAGACGACGACGCCCCGGCCGGCCTCGGTGATCCGGTCCATGGAGGCCTGGAGCTGGGGGCCGCAGTCGCAGCGCAGGGAGTGGAAGATGTCGCCGGTCAGGCACTCGGAGTGGACCCGGACCAGGACGTCCTCGCCGTCGCCGATCTCCCCGTGCACGAGGGCGACGTGCTCGACGCCGTCGACGGTGGAACGGTAGCCGTACGCGGTGAACTCGCCGTGCGCGGTCGGCAGCTGGACCTCGGCCTCGCGGCGGACGGTGGGCTCGGCGGAGCGGCGGTAGGCGATCAGGTCCTCGATGGAGATGATCGTCAGGCCGTGCTTGCGGGCGAAGGGGATCAGCTCGGGCAGCCGCAGCATCACCCCGTCCTCGCCGGCGATCTCGACGATCGCGCCGGCCGGGCGCAGGCCCGCAAGGCGGGCGAGGTCGACGGCGGCCTCGGTGTGCCCGTTGCGGACCAGGACGCCGCCGGGCTTGGCGCGCAGCGGGAAGACATGGCCGGGGCGGACGAAGTCGCCGGGCTCGTGGGTGCCGCTCGCGAGCATCCGCAGGGTGGTGGCCCGGTCGGCGGCGGAGATGCCGGTGGTGACGCCGTGGGCGGAGCTCGCGTCCACGGAGACGGTGAAGGCCGTCCGCATGGACTCGGTGTTGTGGTCGACCATCTGCGGCAGCCGGAGCCGTTCCAGCTCCTCCGGCTCCATGGGGGCGCAGATCAGGCCGCGGCACTCGCTCATCATGAAGGCGACGACCTCGGGGGTGGCCTTCTCGGCGGCGATGACCAGGTCGCCCTCGTTCTCGCGGTCCTCGTCGTCCACGACGACGACCGGGCGCCCGGCGGCGATGTCGCGGATGGCCTGCTCGACCGGGTCGAGGGCGAGGTCGGTGGCGTCCCAGAGAGGCAGCGCACTCATGCGTGGGCTCCTTCCAGAGCGGGGGCGGTACGCGTCCGGAGCCACCAGTCGCGCATGCCCCAGATGACGAGGGCGAAGTAGATGACGTAGACCAGGCCGGAGAAGGCGAGGCCGCTGTTGAAGGCGAGCGGGACGCCGACCAGGTCGACGAGGAGCCAGGCGAACCAGAACTCGACCAGGCCGCGGGCCTGGGCGACCATCGCGACGAGGGTGCCGACGAAGATGTACGCGTCGGCCCACGGGCTCCAGGAGAGCGACGGGTAGAGGGTGAAGAGGCCGCCGACGGCGAGGGTGCCGAGGACCGCGCCGCCGAGGAGGACGCCGCGCTCCTTCCAGCTGGCGAAGCGGACGGCGATGGAGCCGTCCTGGGCCTGCTGCCGGCCGCGGCTCCACTGGCGCCAGCCCCAGGCGGCGACGCCGATGACCAGGAGCTGCTTGCCGACGCCGCCGCTGAGGTGGGCGGAGGCGTAGGCGCCGACGAGGATGACGCCGGAGAGCAGCTGCGCGGGCCAGGTGAGGACGGAGCGGCGCCAGCCGAGGGCCAGGGCGATCAGGCCGATCGTGTTGCCGATCATGTCGGACCACATGATGTGCTGGCCGAAGACGGTGAACGCCTCGGAGTTGAGCCAGTTCACTTGACGTTCTCCTGAGCGTTCGGGCCGAGCAGGCGCTCGACGTACTTGGCGATGACGTCGACCTCGAGGTTGACCGGGTCGCCGGGCTGCTTGATGCCGAGCGTGGTCAGGGCGAGGGTGGTGGGGATGAGGCTGATGGTGAAGTAGTCGGCGGCGGCGTCGACGACGGTGAGGCTGACGCCGTCGACCGTGATCGAGCCCTTCTCGACGACATAGCGGGAGAGGTGGGCGGGCAGGCCGACCTTCACGAGCTCCCAGTGCTCGGAGGGGGTCCGCTCCAGGACGGTGCCGGTGCCGTCCACGTGGCCCTGGACGATGTGGCCGCCGAGGCGGTCGCCGACGGCCATCGGGCGCTCCAGGTTGACCCGGGAGCCGGTCTCCAGGGCGCCGAGCGAGGAGCGGTTGAGGGTCTCGGCCATCACGTCGGCGGTGAACTCGCCGTCGCCGTGTTCGACGACCGTGAGACAGACGCCGTTGACCGCGATCGAGTCGCCGTGCTTGGCGTCCCGCGTGACCAGGGGGCCGCGCAGCCGGAAGCGGGAGGCGTCCGGCAGCTGCTCGACGGCTACGACCTCGCCCAGCTCTTCGACGATTCCGGTGAACACGGTCAGGCTCCCTTGGGGGTGGTGGTGGGGACGGCGGTGACGCGGAGGTCGGGTCCGATGCGCTCGATGTCGGTGATGTCGAGCCGCAACGCTTCGGTAAGGGTGCTGATTCCGGCGTCGACGAGGGCCGCGGGGCCCGCGCCGAGGAGGACCGGGGCGAGGTAGCCGACGACCTGGTCGACGGCGTCGGCGGCGACGAAGGAGCCCGCGAGGGTGGGGCCGCCTTCGAGGAGGACGGAGCGGACGCCCCGCTCGTACAGACCGGCGAGGAGGTCGTGGACGTCGACGCGGCCGTCGCGCAGGGGCAGCCGGAGCAGTTCGACGCCGGGCAGGTGCCGGGTGTCGGCCTGCTCGCCCACGACGAGGAGGGTGGGCGCGGCGTCGTCGAGGACGTGGGCGGTCGGCGGGACCGTGGCGCGGGTGTCGAGCGCGACGCGCAGGGGCTGGGTGACGTCGTCGATGCCGCGGACCGCGAGGTGCGGGTCGTCGGCGCGCAGGGTGCCGCCGCCGACGACGACGGCGTCGGACTCGGCGCGCAGCCGGTGGACGTCGGAGCGGGACTCGGCGGAGCTGATCCAGCGGGAGGTGCCGTCGGCGGCGGCGACGCGGCCGTCGAGGGTGGCGGCGTACTTCCAGCGGACGAAGGGGCGGCCGCGGCGGACGGAGGTGAGCCAGGCGAGGTTGCCGGTCTCGGCCTCGGCCTCCAGGAGGCCCTGCCCGACCTCGACGCCGGCCGCGCGCAGGGTGTCGGCACCGCCGGTGGCCTGCGGGTTCGGGTCGCCGACCGCGTACTCCACCCGGCTGATCCCGGCCTCGATCAGGGCCTGGGCGCAGGGGCCGGTGCGACCGGTGTGGTTGCAGGGTTCGAGGGTGACGTACGCGGTGCCGCCGCGGGCCAGGACGCCGGCCTCGCGCAGGGCGTGGATCTCGGCGTGCGGGCCGCCGGCGCGCTGGTGGTAGCCGCGGCCGACCGGGTGGCCGGAGGCGTCGGTGATGACGCAGCCGACGACGGGGTTGGGGCTGGTGGAGCCGAGTCCGCGGGCGGCGAGCGCGATGGCGCTCCGCATGGCGGTGATGTCGGCGGGCGTGGCCACCGGGTCCTCCTGCCTCTTCGGGCACGGACTCCGGGGCCTGTCGATGACGACAGAGAGCGGGTACGACGTCTCACGCAGGGTGCGCCGAGGCCGGAGGTCCCCTGGGGACGCCGATCGATGCCGGAATACGGCGTCGCGGCGACCAGCGGACGTACGGCCGGCACACCCCTGGTAGGGGTCGCCCGCCGCGCACTGCCTCCCATCCGGACTTTCACCGTCGGTCCAGGAATCTCACCTGGTCAACCGGCCGCTGGCTTGCGGACGGGTCGCGGACTATACCGCCGGTTCGGAATTACACCGACCCCGGAGTGCGCTGCTGCTGATACAGGGCCAGTGTGCCACGGCCGGGAAGCGGCCCGACAGGCCCGCTCCTGTGGCCTGACTCACAGGCTGGCATGAGCATCCCACGTATTCCTTCGTTGGTCCAGACCTATTGACGCACTGGTCTAGTCCTCTTAATGTCCGTGTCACCTCCGAGGCAACGGCCCGCCGGTGTGCGCACTCCACGGGCCCAACACGACCCACCCCCTTGTTCGTTGTGTTTCCTGAACTCCCCCTACGCCCTGCGGGCGTGGTGGCTCCCCCACCCCAGGAGGAAACGATCGTGTTGTCCCCCACAAAGAAGAGGGCGAGTCTGCTCGCCTCCGGCGCCGCCGTCGCCGGACTGCTGATCAGCTCCCTCGCCTCCGGCGGCGTCTCCTACGCGGCCGACAACGAGTCCTGTCGCCCCGACGGGCTCTACAAGACGCCCGGCGTCGACGTCCCGTACTGCTCGGTCTACGACACCGAGGGCCGCGAGAAGATGGGCGCGGACCACCAGCGCCGCGTCATCGGCTACTTCACCGGCTGGCGCACCGGAAAGAACGGCGAGCCCGCCTACCTCGCCAAGGACATCCCGTGGGACAAGATCACCCACATCAACTACGCCTTCGGCCACATCGGCAGTGACAACAAGCTGTCCGTCGGCACCGACGGGCCGAACAACGCCGCCACCGGGATGACCTGGCCCGGTGTCGCGGGCGCCGAGATGGACCCGGCGTACGCCTACAAAGGCCATTTCAACCTCCTGAACAAGTTCAAGAAGCAGCACCCGAACGTCAAGACGCTGATCTCGGTCGGCGGCTGGGCGGAGACCGGCGGGTACTTCGACGACAACGGCGCCCGGGTGAACTCCGGCGGCTTCTACTCGATGGCGACCAACGCCGACGGGTCGGTCAACCAGGCCGGGATCGACACGTTCGCCACCTCCGCCGTCGACTTCATCCGGAAGTACGGCTTCAACGGCGTCGACATCGACTACGAGTACCCGACCACCATGAAGGACGCGGGCAACCCGCTCGACTGGCAGCTCGCCAACGGGCGCCGCGCGGGTCTCGTGCAGAGCTACGCGGTCCTGATGAAGTCCCTGCGCGAGAAGCTGGACCGGGCCGGCGCCACCGACGGCAAGCACTACATGCTGACCGTCGCCGCGCCCTCCTCGGGCTACCTGCTGCGCGGCATGGAGACCTTCCAGATGCAGAAGTATCTGGACTACGTCAACATCATGTCCTACGACCTGCACGGCGCCTGGAACGAGTACGTCGGCCCCAACGCCTCGCTCTTCGACGACGGCAAGGACGGCGAGCTCGCCGCCGCCAACGTCTACGGCTCCGCGCAGTACGGCAACATCGGGTACCTCAACACCGACTGGGCCTACCACTACTTCCGCGGCTCGATGCCGGCCGGCCGGATCAACATCGGCCTGCCCTACTACACCCGCGGCCACAAGAACGTGCAGGGCGGCACCGACGGTCTGTGGGGCAAGGCCACCGCGACCACCTGCCCGGCCGGCTCCGGCCTGACCAAGTGCGGTGACGGCGCCTCCGGCATCGACAACCTGTGGCACGACAAGGACACCAACGGGCAGGAGTCGCCCGCGGGCTCCAACCCGATGTGGCACGCCAAGAACCTGGAGAAGGGGATCGTCGGCGACTACGTCACCCAGTACGGCTTCCCCGCGAACACCACGCTGACCGGCACCTACGCCCGGAAGTACGACTCCACGCTGGTCGCCCCGTGGCTGTGGAACGCCCAGAAGAAGGTCTTCCTCTCCACCGAGGACGAGCAGTCCGTGGCCGCCAAGGCCGACTACGTGGTCAGCCGCGGCATCGGCGGCACCATGGTCTGGGAGATGGCGGGCGACTACGCCTGGAACGCCGGCAAGGGCCAGTACGAGATGGGCTCCACGCTCACCTCGCTGATGTACGACAAGTTCAAGGCGGCCACCCCGTACGGCGCGAAGAAGTCCAACGCGACGCTGCCGACCCAGGCCGTGAACGTGGGCGTGGAGTTCGCCGAGTTCAAGCTGGGCGACTCCAACTACCCGATCACCCCGAAGATCAAGATCACCAACAACACGCAGACGGCCCTGCCCGGCGGCACCGAGTTCCAGTTCGACTACGGCACCTCGGCCCCGAACAACGCCTCCGACCAGTCCGGCTTCGGCACCAAGGTGATCAGCAGCGACCACACGGGCAGCAACGTGGGCGGCCTGAAGGGCGACTTCCACCGGGTCTCCCTGAAGCTGCCGGCCTGGCAGTCGCTCGCCCCCGGCGCGACCGTGGACCTGGCCTTCAACTACTACCTGCCGGTCTCCACGCCGTCGAACTGGACCGTCACCATCAACGGCACCGCGTACGCCCTCGCCGGTGACCTGGCGCGCGGCACGACCACGGTGGAGCCGGGCGCGACCACGCCCCCGACCACTCCCCCGACGACGCCGCCCACGACCCCGCCGACGACTCCCCCGACCACCCCGCCCACCACGCCTCCGACGACGCCGCCCACGGGCTGCACCGCCCCGGCGTACGTGGCCGGCACGGTCTACAACGCGGGCAGCCTCGTCTCCCACAAGGGCCGCAGCTGGAAGGCCCAGTGGTGGACGCAGAACGAGGAGCCGGGCACGACCGGCGACTGGGGCGTCTGGAAGGACCAGGGCCCCTGCTAGTCCGCACCACCTGAGAAACCCCCGGCGGCGGTCTCACGGCCCTTGGCCGCCGCCGGGCCTCCCACCGCGCCGCGCCCCCCTGTCCGGGGCGCGGCGCGGCCGCGTTCCCGGGCTCCGGAGGCGGGTCAGGGGTTACGGGGCCGGATGGCCCGTTACGGGAAGAGCGCGTCCTGCGCCGCGTCGCGGGCCGTGAGCAGCGCCCCGCGCAGGATGCCCGCGTCGCCCAGGGTGGTGGCGCGCACCTCGGTGCGCAGCGGCGAGAGGGTGGCGAGCCGGGCCTGGACGCGGGCGGCGAGCGCGTCGCCGCCCCGGTGGCCGGTCTCGCCGCCGAGCACCACGCAGCCGGGGTCGAGGACGGCGGCGACCGAGGCGGCGCCGATGGCCAGCCGGGCGGCGAGGGCGTCCAGGAAGCGCCCGTCGCCGGATTCGAGCGCGGTGGCGGGGTCGAGGCCGTACGAGACGGCGAGCGCGTCGACCGCCGCGGCGCAGGCCAGCTCGTGGAAGCCGCCGTCGCAGCCGTAGGCGGAGGGCAGCCCGGAGGTGCCCGGCACCGGCAGGAAGCCGATCTCGCCCGCTCCGCCGGAGGCCCCGCGGCGCAGCCGCCCGTCGAGGACGACGGCGGCGCCGATGCCCTGGCCGAGCCAGAGCAGCACGAAGGTGTCGTGGGCGGCGCGGGCGGCGCCCTCGCGCAGTTCCGCGACGGCGGCCAGGTTGACCTCGTTCTCCACCAGGACGGCGGCGGGCAGCCGCCGCCGGAGCACGGTCACGAGCCGCCGGTGCCAGGCGGGCAGCTTGGCGGTGTCCCCCAGCTCCCGGGTGGCCGGGTCGATGAGCCCGGGGGCGCCGACGGCCACGCTGTGCAGCCGGCCCGCGCCCGCCTCCCGCACCGTGCGTTCGAGGAGCGCGACCGCCTGGTCCACGGCCGGTTCCGGCGCGGTGCCGTCGCCGATGGGGACGGTGGCCTCGGCGAGGGTGGCGCCGAGGAGGTCGGAGACGACGACGGAGACCGAGCGGGTGCGCACGTCGAGCGCGGCGAGGTGCGCGCGGTCGGCGACGATCCCGTACAGCTTGGCGTTGGGGCCCCGGCGTTCGGCGCCGGCCTCGCCGACGACATGGACGAGCCCGGAGCCGCTGAGCCGGTCGACGAGGTCGGCGACGGTGGGCCGGGAGAGTCCGGTGAGCGTCTTGAGCTGGGTCGCCGTCAACGGGCCCTCGTCCTGGAGCAGGCGCAGGGCGAGCCGGTCGTTGATGGCCCGGGCGGTGCTCGGGGATGCGGCCATGCGGTGATCCTCTCAGACGTCCGGGTGGCGGTTCCGCCCGCCCCACTATTTATCAGGGAGGGTTCCTGATAGTTTACGCGACCAGCAGCACACATCAGCTCCGGGGAGGGCTTCACATGGCGGACGCAACCGTCTTCACCACCCAGCGGCTACGGCGGGCCCGCTTCGCCATCGCCGCCGTCTTCTGCGTGCACGGCGCGGTCACGGGCAGCTTCGCGACCCGGATCCCGTGGATCCAGGAGCACGCCGGCGTCAGCGCGGGCCAGCTCGGGCTCGCTCTCGCCTTCCCGGCGATCGGCGCCTCGCTGGCGATGCCGCTCGCCGGGGCCATCAGCCACCGCTTCGGCGCCCGCACCGCCCTGCGCGGCCTGCTCGCGCTCTGGACGCTCGCGCTGACCCTGCCGTCGCTGGCGCCGAACGTGTACGGGCTGTGCGCCCTGCTCTTCGTCTACGGGGCCACCGCCGGCATGTCCGACGTGGCCATGAACGCCCTCGGCGTCGAGGTCGAGAACCGGCTCGGCCGCTCGATCATGTCCAGCCTGCACGGCATGTGGAGCGTGGGCGCCCTGCTCGGCTCCGCGGCCGGCACCCTCGCGGCCCACCTCGGCGGCGACGCCCGGGTGCACCACCTGATCGCCGCCCTGGTCCTCACCGCCCTGGGCCTGGTCTTCTGCCAGGGCGTCCTCGACCTGCGCAGCACCCCCGAGGAGGAGCCGCCGCCGCGCTTCGCGCTGCCCCCGAAGTCGGCCCTGGTGATCGGCGCGATCGGCTTCTGCGCGGTCTTCGCGGAGGGCGCGAGCCTGGACTGGTCGGCGGTCTACCTCAAGGACGAGCTGGGCACCTCGGCCGGACTCGCGGCCGCCTCCACCACCGCCTTCGCGCTGACCATGGCCGTCGCCCGGCTGGCCGGCGACCGGGTCGTGGACCGCTTCGGCGCGGAGCGCACGGTACGGGTCGGAGGTCTCGCCGCCACGGTCGGCGGACTGCTCGTGGTCTTCGCCCCGCACGCGGCCCTGGCGATGGCCGGATTCGGACTGATCGGGCTCGGGGTGGCGGTCGTCGTCCCGCTCGCCTTCGCCGCCGCCGCGCGCAGCGGGCCGAACCCGAGCCAGGCCATCGCGGGCGTGGCCACCATCACGTACACCTCGGGTCTCATCGCCCCCTCGGCGATCGGCGGCATCGCGCACGCGACCTCCCTGGTCGTCTCCTTCGGCCTGGTCACGCTGCTCGCCTTCGGCCTGGTGCTGGGCGCGGGCGTGCTGCGGGGCCGCTCCCGGGCCACGGCCGGGGCCGCGGGGACCGCCGGGACCGGCGCGGAATCCCGGGAAGGGGTCCACTGACCCCGGGCGCATTACCATGTGGCTGATCTTTTTCGGCCATGCCCTGGCCGTCGGACCCGGAGAACTGGAGCGACCACATGAGCCTCGGCGTGCGCTGGAAACTGCACGGCGACGGGAAGACACCCGCTCCCGGAGCCGTCGTCCGGCCGGACGAACGCCTCTCCTGGCCCCGTACGGTCGGGCTCGGCGCCCAGCACGTGGTCGCCATGTTCGGCGCCTCGTTCGTCGCGCCGGTACTCATGGGGCTGGACCCGAACCTCGCGATCATGATGTCCGGTGTCGCGACCGTGATCTTCCTGCTCGCGACCCGGGGCACGGTCCCCTCGTACCTGGGCTGCTCGCTCTCCTTCGTGGGCGTCGCCGCCGCGATCCGGGCCTCCGGCGGCACCAGCGCCACCGTGACCGGCGCGGTGTTCGTGGTCGGCGCGGTGCTGTTCCTGGCCGGCCTCGCGGTGCGGAAGTTCGGCGCGCGGATCATCCACGCGGCGATGCCGCCGGTGGTCACCGGCGCCGTGGTCATGCTGATCGGCTTCAACCTGGCCCCGGTGACGGCGTCCACGTACTGGCCGCAGGACCAGTGGACGGCCCTGCTCGTGATGCTCTTCACCGGGCTCGCCGTGGTCTGTCTGCGCGGCTTCTGGTCGCGGATCGCGATCTTCCTCGGCCTGATCTTCGGCTACGCCATCTCCTGGGTCTTCGACCTGGTCTTCGGCAAGATCCACTCGATGTCCCCGAGCGGCCAGGTCACCGACCACTGGCGGCTCGACCTCTCCGGCGTCTCGACGGCCGACTGGATCGGCCTGCCCAGCTTCCACGGCCCCAGCTTCGAGTGGTCCGCGATCCTGGTCGCGCTGCCGGTCGTCATCGCGCTGATCGCCGAGAACGCCGGACACGTGAAGGCCGTCGGCGAGATGACCGGCGACTCCCTGGACGACAAGCTGGGCACCGCCATCGCCGCGGACGGCGCCGCCTCGATGCTCTCCACCGCCGTGGGCGGCCCGCCGAACACCACGTACTCCGAGAACATCGGCGTCATGGCCGCCACCCGCGTCTACTCCACCGCCGCCTACTGGGCCGCGGCCGGCTTCGCCCTGCTCTTCGGCCTCTGCCCGAAGTTCGGCGCGATCGTGGCCGCCATCCCGGGCGGCGTGCTCGGCGGCATCACCGTGATCCTGTACGGCATGATCGGCCTGCTCGGCGCCCAGATCTGGATCAACGCCAAGGTCGACCTGCGCAACCCGCTCAACCTGGTGCCCGCCGCGGCCGGCATCATCATCGGCGTCGGCGGGGTCAAGCTCACCTTCACCGACACCTTCGAGCTCGGCGGCATCGCGCTCGGCACGATCGTGGTCATCACCGGCTACCACGTGCTGCGCGCCTTCGCCCCGGCCCATCTGAAGCAGCAGGAGCCCCTGCTGGACTCGGGCACCAGCTCCTACGAAGGCACGCCGCGCGAAGGCACGGCGGGCGACGAGAAGTCCGCCGAGCGGTAGCTGATTCGCCCGATCTGGGGAAGCCGGGCGGCGGAACCCCTCCGTCCGGCTCCGCGGCTGCCACGCTGCGTCCATGGCGCAGACGCAGCACTTCCCCGTCGGGCCCTTCACCGCCGTCGACCCCGTGGTGGACCGGATGCGGGCCTTCCGCGCGGCCTGGCACCCGGCCGACGGGGTCGCCGTGTTCAACCGGGTCTATCTGACCGTCACCGAGGAGATCGGCCACGCCATCGAGGCGGGCGCCTTCGCCGACCGGCGGGCCGCCGCCACCCTGGACGTGCGCTTCGCCCAGCGCTATCTCGCCGTCGTCGACGCCGTCGGCGCCGGCGCCCGGGCCCCCGCCTGCTGGCGCCCGCTCTTCCACTACCGCCGGCATCCCGGCGTACGGCCGCTGCAGTTCGCGCTCGCCGGGATCAACGCGCACATCGGGCACGACCTGGCCCTCGCCGTGGTCGACACCTGCCGGACGCTGGACTGCGCGCCGGCGGACCTTGAGGACGAGTTCGACCGGGTCGGCGACATCCTCGTGCTCCTGGAGGAGCGCATCCGGGAGGAACTGATGCCGGGCCCGGACCTCCTGGAGGTCGCGGACCCGCTGACGCATCTGCTCGGCTGCTGGAGCCTGGACCGGGCCCGCGACGGGGCCTGGCTCGCCGCCCGCTCGCTGTGGCAGCTGCGGCGGCTGCCCGACCTGGCCGAGGAGTTCACCGAACGCCTCGACCGGTCGGTGGGCCTGGTGGGGCGGATGCTGCTCACCCCACTGGCCCGCCCTTAGACCCGCTGGAGGCTCAGTCCTCCGGCAGCTCGACCGGGGCGATCTCGTCGTACACGTCGCCCGGACCCGGGTTGGTGCCGTCCGTCGCGCCGCCGAAGTGGTGCATCACGCCCCACACCGCGTTGAGCGCCGTCTGCACCGCGCCCTCGGCCCAGCCGGCCGTCCAGGAGATGTCGTCGCCCGCGAGGAAGATGCCGCGCTTGTCCTCCGGCAGACGGTCCTGCATGAAGTGGGTGAACAGGCGCCGCTGGTAGCGGTAGTGGCCCGGCAGGTTGGCCTTGAACGCGCCCATGAAGTAGGGCTCGTTCTCCCAGGAGACGGTGACCGGGTTGCCGATGATGTGCTTGCGGATGTCGACCTTCGGGTAGATCTCGCCGAGCGACTTCAGCATGACCTCCATCCGCTCGTTGGCGGAGAGCGGCAGCCACTTGAGGCTGTCGTCGCACCACGTGTACGAGAGGCAGATGGTGGCCGGCTTGTCCGGGCCGTCGTCCAGGAGGTACGTGCCGCGGGTCATGCGGTCGGTGAGCGTCATCGACATGACGTCGCGCCCGGTCTCCTCGTCCTTGTCGAGCCAGAACGGCCGGTCCACGGGGACGAACAGCTTGGAGGACTCCATGTAGTGGGTCCGCTCCATCGCCGTCCAGTGGTCGATCGGGAAGAGCGAGTCGTCGCACGCGATCTTGGACAGCAGCATCCAGGACTGGGCGGTGAAGATCGCCGCCTGGTACGTGCGGATGTCGCCGGACGCGTCGGTGACGGTGATCCGGTTGCCGGCCGCGCGGGTCAGGCGGGTCACGGCCCCGCGCGGGGCGCCCTCGTGCAGGGAGCTGAGCGAGGTGCCCTGGGCCCAGTGGACGATCTTCTCCGGCTCGCGCTCCCACAGGCGCAGCGGCAGCTGCTGCGAGCCGCCGACGATACCGCGGTGGTGGTCGTCCGCCTCGGTGTAGACGACCCGGAGGATCTCCAGGATGGAGTTCGGGAAGTCGGTGTCCCAGCCGCCGGTGCCGAAGCCGACCTGGCCGAAGATCTCGCGCTTGCGGAAGGACTGGAAGGCCTCGGACTTGCAGAGGAAGCCGTAGAAGGTCTCGTCGTCCAGCTTCTCGACCAGCTTGGCCCAGATCTCCCGGATGCGCGGGACGTCGCGCTCGCGCATCGCCCGGTTCATGTCGGTGAAGTCGGCGCCCTCGTCGAGGCAGGCGTTCCACGCGTCGGCGACGTCCCGGTAGATCTGCGGGAGGTCGGCGATGGTCTCGGCGTAGTGGCTCTCGCCCTTGAGGTCGACGACGGTCGACGGGGTGGCCTCGGCCAGCGGGTTCGGGAACGGCGTGGTCTCCAGGCCGACCAGGTCGATGTAGTGCTGGAGCGCGGTCGAGGAGGGCGGGAAGCGCATGGCGCCCATCTCGGCCGTCAGACCCTCGGTCTCCGGGCCCTGGAAACCGACGGTGCGCAGCCGGCCGCCGATCTGGTCGGCCTCGTAGACGACGGGCTTGAGGCCCATCTTCATCAGCTCGTACGCGGCGATGACGCCGGACAGACCGCCGCCGATGACGGCGACCTCGGTGCCGTGCTCGGTCGCGGGTATCTGGCCGAGCCCGGCCGGGTGGGCCAGGAAGTCGTCGTAGGCGTACGGGAAGTCCGGACCGAACATGGTGATCGGCGGCTGGGCGTCGGTGTGCTGGACGGCATTGGGCACCGTGGACGTCATGGGGTACGGACTCCTTGCACGGAAAAAGGGTGAGGCAGGCGGGACGGGCGGGGAGGGCTCGGGCTCAGGTCACACGAGGGAGCCGTAGAGGCCGGGGCGCCGGTCCCGGAGGTAGGGGTTGAGCGCGCGGGAGGCCGCGAGGGCGGCCGGGTCGACGTCGCCGACGACGAGGTCCTCGCCCCGCCCGGCGCGGACCCGGGCGGTGCCGTCGGGCGCGGCGAGCGTGGACAGGCCGACGAACTCGAAGTCGCCCTCGGGGCCGGTCCGGTTGGCATACGCGATGTAGAGCTGGTTCTCGAAGGCGCGCACCGGGACGACGGACTCGGGGACGATCTCGGCGGGGTGCATCAGCGCGGTCGGCACGAGGAGGAGGTCCGTGCCGGCCAGCGCCTGCGCCCGTACGTTCTCCGGGAACTCGACGTCGTAGCAGATCATGAGGCCGACGGTGAGGCCGCCGAGCTCCGCCTGGACCACGGCCCGGTCGCCGGGCGTGAACCACTGGAGTTCGAAGTCGCCGAAGAGGTGGGTCTTCCGGTAGTGCGCGAGCGTCTCGCCGTCGGCGCCGAAGAGCTGGGCGGAGTTGTACAGCACCCCGTGTCGCTCGGTGTCGCGCTCCGGGTAGCCGTAGCCGACGGCCAGGCCGTGGCGGGCGGCGATGGCGGCGACGGCCCGCGCGGAGGGACCGTCGGCGGGCTCGGCGAGGCGGGCGATGTCGTCGCCGATCGCGTAGCCGGTGAGGAAGAGCTCGGGGGCGAGCAGCACACCGGCGCCCGCGGCGGCCGCGCGGGCGGCGGCCTCGTCGAGCAGCTTCAGATTGGCGGCCACGTCACCGAGCTCACCGGAGCTCTGGAGCAGGGCGGTGCGCAGCGCGGCCATCGGCGATCCTCGGGGGTTCGGAGTAAAAGGAGAAGACGTCAAAAACGGTACGGTTTCGCGCTCGCCGCGGACAAGGCGGGACCGTTGCGGACCGACCGTCGAAGTGTTGCGCGATGGACGGGTGGGGCGGCGATTCGTTGCGCACGGCTCCGACCGGGGGTGTACGGCTCCCCCGCCGCGCGGCGGAGAGCGGGACCGTTCCACGGCGCGATGTCCGGAGGGCGGCCGGGCGGAAGAGTGGTGGTCGTCCGGTTGACCTGCCGAAAGGACCGAAACGACATGAACCGCCGTACGAGGATCGTCGCCGTGGCCGCCGCTCTGCTGATCACCGCGGGGGCCGCGGGCTCCGCCACCGCGTCGGGCGACGGGAAGGGCCCGCGCCGGGAGGCGGCGGCGCTGACCGGCACCGCGAAGCTGTACCGGCCTGCCGGGGACGACATCACCTTCTCCTTCGACACGCACCTGGCGACGAAGGACCGCAACAACCCGGCGGCCGCGACCGGCACCTTCCGCTACAGCCACTACAAGGGGGACTGGGGCGGCGCCGCCGAGGTGAAGGTCGACTGCCTCGCGACGGGCGGCAAGGTCGCCACGGTCACCGGCATCGTCACCAAGACCGATGTGCCCGGCCTCCTGCACAAGCGGGTCGGCGTGTCGGTGCACGACAACGGCGAGCGCGACCGCCTGGGCTACAGCTGGGCGGCCTCCGACATGACGAAGGGCGAGGTCCCCCTCTGCAACAGCGTCGCGCCGTTCGAGCGGGTCAAGGCCGGCACCGGCGACTTCACGGTGCTGCCCTGGCTCTTCGAGTACCCGACCGAGTAGGCCCCGGGCACGGCTTTACGCGGGCGAGCCCGAGGAGAAGCGCCGCAGCAGCGGCGAGAGCACCAGGACGGACTTGGTGCGCTCCACGAAGGGCTCGCCCGCGATGCGCTCCAGGACGCGCTCGAAGTGGCGCATGTCGGAGGCGAAGACCTGGACGACGGCGTCCGCGTCACCGGTGACGGTCGACGCGGACACCACCTCCGGATACCGCTCCAGACCTCGCCGGATGTCCTCCGGCGAGGTGTTGTGGCGGCAGTAGATCTCGACGAACCCCTCGGTCTCCCAGCCGAGCGCCGCCGGGTCCACCCGTACGGTGAAGCCGGTGATGGCACCCTCGGCCCGGAGCCTGTCCACGCGCCGCTTGACGGCGGGGGCGGAGAGACCGACCAGCGAGCCGATGTCGGCGTAGCTGCGGCGGGCGTCCTCCGCGAGGGCGTGGACGATGCGTTCGTCGAGGTCGTTGAGTCGCACTACGGGTGGATCACTTCTCTGCTGATGCCAGTCGGGAGCGGCGCATGCCGTACAGGAAGTAGAACACGAGTCCCGCGGCCATCCAGCAACCGAAGACCACCCAGGTGATCGCGTCGAGGCTGAACATGTTGTACGCGCAGAAGGCGAAGCCGAGCACCGGGAAGACCGGGCCGAGCGCCACCTTGAAGGTGCGCGGCATGTCGGGGCGCGTGTAGCGGAGCACGATGACCGCGATGTTGACCAGGCCGAAGGCGAAGAGGGTGCCGATGCTGGTCGCGTCGACCAGCTTGCCCAGCGGGATGACCGAGGCGAGCGCGGCGCAGAACAGGGAGACGATCACCGTGTTGACGCGCGGCGTGCCGGTCTTGGGGCTGACCTTGCCGAAGACCTTGGGGACGAGGCCGTCGCGGGACATCGCGAACAGGACGCGGGTCTGGCCGTAGAGCACGGTCAGGACGACGCTGGCGATGGAGATGACGGCGCCGGCGGCGAGCATCGTGCCCCAGAAGGTCTGGCCCGTGACGTCGTTCATGATCGCGGCGAGGGTGGCCTCGGAGCCCGCGAAGTCCTTCCAGTGCCAGGCGCCGACGGCGACCGCGGCGACCAGCACGTACAGGACGGTCACGATGAGCAGCGAGAGCATGATCGCCCGCGGCAGGTCGCGCTTGGGGTCCTTGGCCTCCTCGCCCGCCGTGGAGGCGGCGTCGAAGCCGATGTAGGAGAAGAACAGGCTGGCGCTGGCGGCGCCGACGCCCGCCATGCCGAGCGGCATGAAGTCCTTGTAGTTGCCGGACTTGAAGCCCATGAAGCCGATGGCGCAGAAGAGCACGAGCGCGGCGATCTTCACCACGACCATGATCGTGTTGACCACGGCGGACTCACGGGCGCCGCCGAGCAGGAAGACCATGGCCAGCAGGACGACGATCAGGCCGGGCAGGTTGATGACGCCGCCCTCGCCCGGGGCGGAGGACACCACGTCGGGGAGGGTGACACCGATGGTGCCGTCGAGCAGTTCGTTGAGGTACTCGCCCCAGCCGACCGCCACGGCGGCCACGGAGACGCCGTACTCCAGGACCAGACACCAGCCGCAGACCCAGGCGACGAGTTCACCCATCGTTGCGTACGCGTACGAGTACGAGGAGCCCGCGACCGGGATGGAGCCGGCCAGCTCGGCGTACGAGAGGGCCGAGAAGAGCGCCGTGAGACCGGCGATCACGAAGGAGAGGGTGACGGCGGGGCCGGCCTTGGGGACGGCGGAGCCGAGCACGACGAAGATGCCGGTGCCGAGCGTCGCACCGATGCTGATCATCGTCAGCTGCCACATGCCGAGGGTGCGGCGGAGCGTGCCGCCTTCTCCCTGTCCACCCTCCGCGACCAGGTTCTCTACCGGCTTGCGGCGGGTCAGGGCGGAGAGCCCGGAGGTCTTGCGGACGGTCGTTTCCTCGACCGGTGGGGCTGCGCCGTGGTCCAGCACTGCGGGGGCTCCTTATCGCTGCCTGACGATGGGGCGGGGACCGCGGCGGTACGCGGGCATGACTGAACAGCCCACGGGGGAAGGGGGAACCGCCGAGCAGGCGGTCGCCGCCACTCCTGGTACGGGGCATGAGCCTAAGGGCTGGAGCTTCGCACTCGTAATGCAGGGTTGTTGCGCACCGGCAGATGATCATTGCGCGCTTGCGGCGCAGACGGGGAAACATTGCGCCCCCCTGCATGAATCGACACATCGGGGGCATCGGGCCCTCTCTCGCACGGGCCCCGCGCGCACCTTGACTCCTCGGGGCGGATGACCCACGCTGCACCCGCCTGAACGGAGGTCCTCGTGAGCTGGCTGGAGCCCGCACCCTTCCTTCGCGGCACGGCCTGGCTGGACGGCGACCGGCCGGTGCGCGCCGACCCCGCCGACCTGGAGCGGCTGCCCTGGGACATCGCCGAGCGGGCCGCGCTGCCGATCGGGGTGCGGGTCGAGTTCACGGCGGCACCCGGCACCCGCGCGGTGGAGCTGCGCTACCGGGCGGCGGCCCCCCGGCCCGGGGACGCGCTGGGCGCGCTGCGGCACGGCTTCGCGCTGTGGCAGGGCCGGCACTGCCTCGCCGAGGTGTTCGCGGAACCGGCCGAGGAGAGCGCCGTGACGCTCGAACTCCCGCCCACCGGCGGCGAGTTCACGGTCCATCTGCCGGAGGACCAGGCGCCGGTCCTGCGCGGTCTGCGGCCGGTCGGCGGCGCCCTGTCCCCCGCGCCCCGCCGCCCCCGCTGGCTGGTCCACGGCGACTCGATCACCGAGGGCTGGTGGTCGACCCGCCCCGCGCACTCCTGGCCCGCGACGGCGGGCCGGACGCTCGGCCTCGACCCCGTCAACCTCGGCTTCGCGGGCGGCGCGCGCGGCGAACTCCCGCTCGCCGAGCACCTCGCCCGGCTCCCCGGCGAGCTGATCACCCTCGCCTTCGGCACCAACTGCTGGTCCGCCGTGCCCTGTTCGGCCCCGCTGCTCTACGAGACCACCCGCGCCTTCGTCGCCCTGGTCCGCCGCGGGCACCCCGGCACCCCGCTGCTGCTCCTCTCCCCCGTGCTGCGCCCGGCGGCCGAGCGGACCGGCAACGCCCTGGGCGCCACCCTCGCGGAGCTGCGGACGGCCATGGAGGAGGCCGTACGGGACCTCCAGGCGGCCGGTGACGCCCGGCTGGCCCTGCTGCCCGGCCGGCCGCTGCTGGGCCCGCAGGACCTCGCCGACGGGCTCCACCCCAACGACCGGGGCCATCGGCGGATCGCGGCGGCGGTGGCCGAGGCGCTGCGGGCGGAGCACTTCGTGGGCCGGACGGCCTGACGCGGGGGCGCGGAAACGCCGAGGGCCCCCGGGAGCGGTCTCCCGGGGGCCCTCGGCCGGCTGCTGGGCTCCTCAGGAGCCGGGGAGCGTCAGCTCCAGCTGGCGTGCAGCGGCTTGCCCTCCGCGTAACCGGCGGCGGACTGGATGCCGACGGTGGCCTTCTCCTCGAACTCGGCCAGCGAGCTGGCACCCGCGTAGGTGCAGGAGGAGCGGACACCCGCGATGATCGAGTCGATCAGGTCCTCGACACCCGGGCGCTGCGGGTCGAGGAACATGCGCGAGGTGGAGATGCCCTCCTCGAACAGCGCCTTGCGGGCGCGGTCGTAGGAGGACTCGTCGCTCGTACGGTTCCGGACGGCGCGGGCCGAGGCCATGCCGAAGGACTCCTTGTACGCGCGGCCCTGGGCGTCGTGCTGGAGGTCGCCCGGGGACTCGTAGGTCCCGGCGAACCAGGAGCCGATCATGACGTTGGAGGCACCGGCGGCGAGCGCCATGGCCACGTCGCGCGGGTGGCGGACGCCGCCGTCGGCCCAGACGTGCTTGCCGTACTTCTTCGCCTCGGCGGCGCACTCCAGGACGGCGGAGAACTGCGGGCGGCCCACACCGGTCATCATGCGGGTGGTGCACATGGCGCCGGGGCCCACACCGACCTTGATGATGTCGGCGCCGGCCTCGATGAGGTCCTTGACGCCCTCGGCGGCGACGATGTTGCCCGCCACGATCGGGACCTGCGGGTCGAGCGCCCGGACGGTCCTGATCGCGCTGATCATCGACTCCTGGTGGCCGTGCGCGGTGTCGATGACGAGCGTGTCCACGCCCGCGTCGAGCAGCTGCTTGGCCTTGCCCGCCACGTCGCCGTTGATGCCGACGGCGGCGGCGATGCGCAGGCCGCCCTTGGCGTCCACGGCGGGGCTGTACAGGGTCGCGCGCAGGGCGCCCTTGCGGGTCAGGATGCCGACGAGGCGCCCGTCCTTGTCGACGGCCGGGGCGTAGCGGCGGTTGGCGGCGTCGAGGGTGTTGAAGGCCTCGCGCGGCTCGATGTCGGCGTCGAGGAGCAGCAGGTCCTTCGACATGACCTCGGACAGCTGGGTGAAGCGGTCCACGCCGGACAGGTCGGCGTCGGTGACGACACCGATCGGGCGCCGGTCCTCGTCGACGACGACACCGGCGTCGTGCGCCCGCTTGGGCAGCAGGGACAGCGCGTCGGCGACGGTCTGGTGCGGCTCCAGGACGATGGGGGTGTCCAGGACGTGGTGGCGGCTCTTGACCCAGCCGATGACGTCGGTGACGACCTCGATCGGGATGTCCTGGGGGATGACGACCAGGCCGCCCCGACGGGCGACGGTCTCGGCCATGCGGCGGCCGGCGATGGCGGTCATGTTGGCGACGACCAGCGGGATCGTCGTCCCGGTCCCGTCGGGCGAGGAGAGGTCCACGGCCTGGCGGGAACCCACGGCCGAGCGGCTCGGCACCATGAACACATCGTCGTACGTGAGGTCGTACGGCGGCTTGACGTCATTGAGGAAACGCACGTGCTGACATCCCAGTCGTTCGGATCGGCCCCTAGGCATTTCAGCCAGGGGAAAAAGCACGTAGTTCATTGTCCCACGCCTGTACGAATACCAGCCCCGGGCGATTCATCCGAGGCTCGCGGGGGACCTTTCGTCGTTTCCTCCGAAGATCTCCCCGAGGGAGAGGAGGACGGTGAGGCGCGTGGGGCTCTCCTCGACGGCCGTGGCGAAGACCTCCTGGGCCAGCGACCACTCGCGGGGCCGGGTCCTCGCGTACTCCTGCCAGCCGGTGACGACGAGCGCGACGGGCTCCGGCAGGTCGGTCAGACAGTCGGCGAGGGCGTCCCAGTTGCGCCCGAACCAGTCGGGCAGGGCGAGCGCGGTGGCGCAGCGCTCCATGAAGGCGGCCTTGTCGGCGACCCCGTACAGGTCGAGGACGACGGGGTCGCCGAGCTCATCGAGCCTCATCCGCGACCACCTCCCGGAAGCTCTCGTAGTGGTCGTCGGTGTAGTACACGTCGCCGTCCCCTCCGGTCACGATCCGGCGGGCGCCCCGGTCCCGCGAGCCGGGCGTCTTGACCGTGTACTCGTGGTAGTAGCCGCGCTTGTGCGGCGGCAGCACCCGCTCGAAGTTCCCGAACACGGTGCCGTCCTTGGCGTACGGGAAGGGCCCGCCGTCCCGGATGAGCACGAGGGTCCGGCGGGCCTCGGCGGGCAGCGCGCTCTCCTGGACGACGGGAAGCCGGGAGAAGCGGGTCGGGGCGGCGCCGGGGCTCCGGGTGCTCTGGGTGCCTTGGGTGCTCTGGGGCGGTGCGGCCGCCGTGGTGCGGGAGGTGCTCGGTCCGGCGCCCGTACCCGCGCCGTCGGTGCCGTTCGAGCAGCCGGTCAGCAGCAGCGAGAGCCCGGCCAGCAGGGCGAGCCCGAGCCGGGCGCATCGCGTGATCATGCCCCCGATGCTGCCATCCACCGCCGCCGCCGACACGAACGCCCCGCCGGGTGAGCGGCGGGGCGTGTCGGGCCTGTCGGGGCGGGGATCCGGATCAGATGCCGTCCGGGTCCGCGCGCTCCAGGGCCGGGCGTGGGCCGGGGCTGGACTCGCTGAGCAGGTAGTCGGCCGCCGAGCGGTCCGTCACGAGGCTGGTGACCAGACCCGAGCGGAGCACCGCGCCGATCGCCGCCGCCTTGCGCTGACCGCCCGCGATGGCGACGACCTCGGGGATCCGGCGCAGCCGGTCCGCCTCGACGGTGATGCACCGCTCGCCCAGGTCGCGGCCGACCCGGCGGCCCTCCGTGTCGAAGAGGTGCGCGGACATCTCGGCGGCGACGCCCAGCGACGCGTAGTGGGCGCGCTCCTCGTCCGAGAGCATGTCGTGGACGGTCGAGATGCCCGGCTCCCAGGAGCCGATGGAGACACAGGCGACCGTGACCTTGTCGAAGTACTCGAAGGCCCGCGCGATGCCGGTCTGGCTGCGCAGCGCGGCCGCGGTGGCCGGGTCCGGCAGCAGCATGGGCGCGTAGATCGGGTGCGCCTCGCCGCCGGAGACCTGGGCGGCCCGCCGTACCGCCTCGACCGAGCCACGCTCGGCCGTGCCCGCGTCGTACACGCCGGTGAGCTGGACGACGGTGCAGGGCGGCAGCCGGTCGAGGGCGGCCGCCATGTGGATGGTGGAGCGGCCCCAGGCCAGGCCCAGGACGTCCCCCTCGGTGACCAGCTCGCCGAGCAGGTCGGCCGCGACCTCGCCGAGGTTCTCCGGGTCGGGCGACTCGTCCTCGCCCTCCGCCGGCGACTCGACGACGACGGCGTGGCGGAGCCCGTAGCGGGCGCGGAGCGCGTCGGAGCGCTCGGCGTCCAGCTCCGCCGGTACGCGGATCTCGATGCGCACGAGGTCGCGCTCCAGGGCGGTCTCCAGGACCCGGGCCACCTTGAAGCGGCTCACGCCGAACTCCTCGGCGATCTGGATCTTGGACTTGCCCTCGAGGTAGAAGCGGCGGGCCATGGCCGCCGCCTGCACGAGCTCCGCGGGTCCCATCCGCAGGGCTGACCGTCCCGCCGACATACCCGCCACCGCGATCTCCTCACTGCTGTTCACGTACGGCTGCTCTACCGCGCTTGCTGGTGTTCACACTCTGGACTCACCGTTCATCCTGTCAGATCCGGTGGGTCCTGTTCGGTTCTGTCGGCGGCCCGACGGGCCGCGTTCATGTACCGGAGGCCCGATGGCGGCTCAGTGGCCACACGCCCAGGCCGCCGAGGCGGTCGCGGTCTCCGCGGCGGCCCGCAGGGAGCGGACGGCGGCGGCCGGGTCGGCGGCGCCGTAGACGGCGGAACCGGCCACGAAGACGTCGGCGCCGGCCTCGGCGCACCGCTCGATCGTGGACTCCGCGACCCCGCCGTCGACCTGGAGCCACAGCTCCAGACCGTGCTTGGAGATCAGCTCACGGGTGCGGCGGATCTTCGGCAGCATGATGTCGAGGAAGGACTGTCCGCCGAAGCCGGGCTCGACCGTCATGATCAGGAGCATGTCCAGCTCGGGCAGCAGGTCCTCGTAGGGCTCGATCGGCGTGGCCGGCTTGAGCGCCATGGACGCCCTGGCCCCCTTGGCCCGGATCTCCCGCGCCAGGCGCACCGGCGCGGCGGCCGCCTCCACGTGGAAGGTGACCGACCCGGCGCCGGCCTCCACGTACTGCGGGGCCCAGCGGTCCGGGTCCTCGATCATGAGGTGGCAGTCGAGCGGGGTGTCCGTCGCCCGGCTGAGCGACTCGACCACCGGCACGCCCAGCGTCAGGTTGGGCACGAAGTGGTTGTCCATCACGTCGACGTGCAGCCAGTCGGCCCCGTCGACCGCCTTCGCCTCCTCGGCGAGCCGGGCGAAATCCGCGGACAGGATGCTGGGATTGATCTGCGCCATGTGCCAAGCCTGCCATGTTCTTGGGCACTTCTTTGCCGCGAAGCGGTTCGTGTGCCGAGGAGTGGGTCCCGTACTGGTACAGACCAGGTGATTCCGCCGCCCGGGTGTCAGGCGGTACGGCGGATCAGCGCCAGGTACATGGCGTCCGTACCGTGCAGATGCGGCCACAGCTGTACGTCGGGCCCGTCGCCGAGGTCCGGGACCCCGGGCAGCAGCGGCCGGGCGTCGATCAGCTCGGCGCCGCCCACCTTCTTCAGGACGTCGTCGACTACCACCCGGGTCTCGGCCAGGTGCGGGGAGCAGGTCGCGTATCCGACGACGCCGCCGACGCGCACGGCCCGCAGCGCCTCGGTGAGCAGCCCGCGCTGGAGCGGGGCGAAGCCGTCCAGGTCGGACGGGCGGCGGCGCCAGCGGGCCTCGGGGCGGCGGCGCAGCGCGCCGAGCCCGGAGCAGGGCACGTCCATCAGGACCCGGTCGAAGACGCCCTCGCGCCACGGCGGGCGGGTGCCGTCGGCGGCGATGACCTGGTACGGGCCGGGGTTGCCGGCCAGCGCGCGCTCGACGAGCCGGGCGCGGTGCGGCTGCTTCTCGGAGGCGAGCAGGGCGGCGCCGCGCTCGGCAGCCAGGGCGCCCAGCAGGGACGCCTTTCCGCCGGGGCCCGCGCAGCCGTCGAGCCAGCGGGCGTCGGAGCCGTCGAGGGGGGCGTTGGCGAGGGCGATGGCGACCAGCTGGCTGCCCTCGTCCTGGACGCCCGCGCGACCCTCCGCGACGGCCTGGAGGGCGCCGGGCTCGCCTCCCTCGGCCAGCGTGAGGGCGTACGGCGACCAGCGGCCGGGCTCGGTCTCGGCGGCGGCCGCCAGCTCCTCGGTGGTGGAGCGGCCGGGCCGGGCCACGAGGGTCACGGCGGGCCGCTCGTTGTCGGCCTCCAGGAGCGCCTCGATGCCGGCGCGCCCGCCGCCGAGGGAGTCCCACAGCGCCGAGACGACCCAGCGGGGGTGCGAGTGGACGACGGCGAGGTGGTCCTCGGCGTCGGCGTCGTACGGCGGCGCGACCCGCTGCACCCAGGTGTCGAAGTCGTCCTGCGCGATCTTGCGGAGCACCGCGTTGACGAACTTGGCCCGTCCGTCGCCCAGCACCACCCGGGCCAGCTCGACGCTGGCGGAGACGGCGGCGTGGCTCGGGATACGGGTGCCCAGGAGCTGGTGCGCGCCGAGCGCGAGCACGTCGAGCACGGGCGGGTCGACCTCGCGCAGCGGCCGGTCGATGCAGGCGGCGATGATCGCGTCGTACGTGCCCTGGCGGCGCAGCGTCCCGTAGACGAGCTCGGTCGCGAGGGCCGCGTCCCGCCCGTCGAACTTCTCGGGCCCCTCCTTCTCGCGGGCCTTCTTCAGCAGCGGCGGCAGCACGAGGTTCGCGTAAGCGTCCCGCTCGTCGACCGCCCGCAGGGCCTCGAAGGCCAGCATCCGGACCGGGTCCTTCTTGGGGCGCCGGTAGGGCTTGGGGGTACGGGGACGTGCCTGCTCGCTCAAAGGTGCTCCGCGTGAGAAGTGAACGGGTGGAGAGGGGTGAGGGGTGAGGGGGGTGAAGAAGGGGTGGGGGTCCGGCCCGCGCGGCCGAACCCTCCCAGCCTACGTCCGCCGGGCAGGCGCTACGCCCCCACCCGCTCCCCGGGCGCGATGCGGACGCCGCGCGCCCAGTCCGCCGCCTTCATCGGCTTCTTGCCCTGGGGCTGGACCCACAGCAGCTCGACCGCGTGGGAGCCGGTGCCGACGTACACGTTGTTCTTGCCGACGGCGAGCTCGCCCGGGGTGAGGTCGGTGCGGTCCTGGACGAGGGCGGCCTGGATCAGCTTGAGCCGCTCGCCGCGGAAGAGGGTCCAGGCGCCGGGGGCCGGGGTGCAGCCGCGGACGACGCGGTCGACCCGGAGCGCCGGGGCCGCGAAGTCGACGTGCGCGTCCTCGACCTGGATCTTCGGGGCGAGCGTGATGCCGTCGGCGGGCTGCGGCACGGCCTTGAGGGTGCCGTCCTCGATGCCGTCCATGGTGGCGGCGAGCAGCCCGGCGCCCGCGAAGGCGAGCCGGGTGAGCAGGTCGCCACTGGTGTCGGTGGGGCGGACGTCCTCGGTGACGACGCCGTAGACGGGGCCGGAGTCCAGTCCCTCCTCGATCTGGAAGGTGGAGGCGCCGGTGACCTGGTCCCCGGACATCACCGCGTGCTGCACGGGCGCCGCGCCGCGCCACGCGGGCAGCAGCGAGAAGTGCAGGTTGACCCAGCCGTGGGCGGGGATGTCGAGGGCCACGCGGGGCAGCAGCGCGCCGTACGCGACGACGGGGCAGCAGTCGGGCGCGATCTCGCGCAGCCGGGCGAGGAAGGCCTCGTCGCGCGGGCGCTCCGGCTTGAGGATCTCGATCCCGGCCTCCTCCGCGCGCTCGGCGACGGGGCTGGCGACGAGCCGCCGGCCTCGGCCCGCGGGCGCGTCGGGGCGGGTGACGACGGCGGCCACCTCGTGCCGCCCGGAGGCGAGCAGGGCGTCCAGGGCGGGTACGGCGACCTCGGGGGTACCAGCGAAGACGAGCTTCACGCGGGAAAACCTCGCATCTCGGGGCGGTGGGCGTACCTCCCCGCTCACGGGGAGCCGAGAGCGCGCGGGAGGGCAGCGCACCAGTCTAGGCGGTGTCCCGTGGGGTGTCCGGCGCCCGCTCGCGGGGGGCGTACGCGTGGGCGAGCGCCCTGCGCATATGCGTGTACGCCCCCGCAGCGTGACCCAACCCCCGGTGGCGCGTTGGTCAAAGGAGATTGACCGAATCGGGTCGCCCCTCCCCCAGCGGCCCGCCCCTTTTCACGCCGGTTCGAGAGGCTTATCCATGGCCGACCACGCAACCCACGACGCCCAGGCCCGGGCGAGTCTGCACCTGCTGGTGCGGGACATCGAGCGGGTCCGGCGGCAGGTGGACGCACTGCGCACGCTGACGGCCCAGCTGGGCAATGTCTACCGCCCTCGCCGCTCCGCCCCTTCCACGGGCTTCGTCGTCTACGGACGCGCCCCCGCCCCGACCGTCCGCCTCGCCCAGGAGCTGCGGGACAGCGTCGAGACCCTGGTGACGGCGGCGGTGGACTTCGACCGCTCGCTCGGGTTCTCGTGGGACGCGGTGGGCTCCGCGCTCGGAGTCACCAAGCAGGCGGTGCACCGCCGTTACGGTTCCCGCCGTGCCCCGCAGCCGGGCGCGGCCCTGGAGGCGGAGCGCCCGGCCGAGCCGGGTACGACCCGCACGCTGCCGGTGGTGCCCCCGGCCCGGAGCATGCCGCCGCAGCCCACCTCGGGCAGCCAGACCCTCCGCGAGGAGCAGCGCCCGCCGGCCTTCCCGGCCCCGCGCAACGGCTGACCTCCACCGTCGGCCACGGAAGGCCGCCGGTCGCGTACGGAACGCGACGGGCGGCCTTTCGGCGCGCCTGGGGGCTGCCCTCCCCTCTCAGCCGATGTCGGGCGGATCCACCCGCACCCGCACCGGCTCGCCGCCGCCCCGGGCGAGGCGGGAGGCCTGGGCCTGCTTGAGGGCGAGGGCGAGAACCGCACCGCTGCCCGGCGGGACCCGGATCAGGGCGCGGTCCCACTGCTCGCCGGGTGGGGTGTCGCCGGGGCGGCGGGGGCCGCCGGGGCGGGTGACGGGGAGCGGGACAGGTCCGAGGATCTCGGCGTCGGGGGGCAGGCCCGCGCCGGACAGGAAGGCCGCGAGGGCGTCCGGCGGGCCGGCCACGGCGGCCATCCGGGAGACCGGCGGGAAGCCCAGCTCGGCCCGCTCGGCGAGCTCGCGCCGGGCGTGGCCGACGGGGTCCCAGCGGACCAGGGCCTGGACCGGCCGGAGGGTCGGTTCGGCGACCACGACGACGGTGCCGCCGTCCGGCTGGCCCCGGACGAGGGAGGCCGCGTCGATCCAACGGCGCAGCGCCTCCTCGCCCGCGCGCAGGTCGGGGCGGCCGAGCATGGCCCAGCCGTCGAGGAGCAGCGCGGCGGCGTAGCCGCCCTCGGCGACCGGCTCGGCGCCGGGGGTGGACACGACCAGGGCCGGGCGTCCGGGCACCCGGTCGAGGACGTGGTCGCGCCCTGAGGTGCGTACGGGCACGGCGGGGAAGGCCCGGCCGAGCTCCTCGGCGGTGCGCCGGGCGCCGACGACCTGGGCCCGCAGCCGGTTCGAGCCGCACTCGAGGCAGTGCCAGTCGTCCGCGCCCCGCCCGCACCAGCCGCAGCGCAGCTCCTGCTGCTCGGGCGCCTCCAGGGGCCCGGAGCAGTGCCGGCAGCGGGCGGGCGTGCGGCAGCGCTCGCAGGCGAGGCGGGGCACGTATCCGCGGCGCGGCACCTGCACGAGCACCGGGCCGGTCTTGAGCCCCTCCCTCACGACCTGCCAGGCGAGGGTGGGCAGCCGGGCGGCCCGGGCGGCCTCGTCGCGGGCGAGGTCGGTGTCGCCGACGGTCCGTACGAGGGGGGCGGCGGCCCGCACCTGCTCGCGGCCGGCCGCGAGCGGCTGGGCCCAGCCGGACTCGACGAGCTGGGCGGCCTCGACGGTGCAGCTGGTGGAGCCGAGCAGGAAGGCGCAGCGGTCGTGGGCGGCGCGCAGCAGCAGGACGTCGCGGGCGTGCGGCTGGGGGGCGTGCGGTTCGCTGTGGCTGGTGTCGCCGTCGTCCCAGATGACGGCGAGCCCGAGGTCGTGGACGGGCGCGAACATGGCGGCCCGGGTGCCGACGACGGCCCGGACGGCGCCGCGCCGGACGGCGAGCCACTGGGCGTACCGCTTCTCGGGCCCGGCCTCGGCGGTCAGGACGGCGTGCCGCCCCTCTCCGAGGAGCGCCGTCAGCGCCTGGTCCACGCGGTCGACGGCGCGCCCGTCGGGCACGACGACGAGGGCGCCGCGCCCGGAGGCGAGGGTGGCGCCGACGGCACGGGCGATCTCCTCGGCCCAGTGCGGCCCCGGCAGCACGTTCCAGACGGCCCGGGGCGTCCCGCCGCGCGCCAGCGACTCCAGGAAGGCCGCCCCCCGCTCGTACCGCCCCCAGCTGCCCGCCTCGGGCGCGGCGGGCGGCGACAGCGGCGCGGGCGAGGGCCTGCTCTCGGCGCGGGCGCTGCGCGGCGGCACGGCGAGCTGGAGCACGTCGGCGAGGCTTCCGGCGTAGCGGTCGGCCACCGCGCGGGCGAGCCCGAGCTGTTCGGCGCCGAGCACGGGCTCGGGCGAGACGACGTCGGCGAGCGCGGCGAGCGGCCCGTTGTAGTCCGACTGGGCGAGCCGCTCGACGAGAAACCCGTCGATGAGCCTGCCGCCCTCCCGCCGCCCGCCCCTGACCTGATGCGCCCCGGCCCCGAACCGGACCCGCACCCGCACCCCCGGCCGCGCGGCCTCGTCGAGCTCCTCGGGCACGGCGTAGTCGAAGAACTGGTCGAGGTGGAGCACCCCCTTGTTCACGACCACCCGCGCCACCGGCAGCTCCTTGGCCAGCGCGGCCCCCCGCCACGTCCGCGGCTTGGCCCGCGGCGCCTTAGCCTTCCGCACGGTCTCCCGAAGGAACGCGAGCTGCTCAGGCTCCCCCTGCCCGCCCCCGCCCCCGACCTTCTCGTTCTCGCTGCTCACAGCCTCATACCTACCAGACGGCACCGACAAGTCCCGGCGGCAAGGGATCGGCCACTCGCTGGCCGAATCGGCGCTCTGTCCGCCACGCCGACGCGAATGGAAACGTGAAACAGCTCCGACCGCCTTGTTGCCGCCTCGCCACCGGACCCAGGCTGTCACGCGGAACGAGGAGGGGAGCGAAGGTGGACGGCTTGGCGAAGTTCGGCCCCGAGCTGCGGCGCAGGCGGCTGGCGGCCGGTATGACGCTGGACGGTCTCGCGGCACGCGTGCACTACAGCAAAGGGCAGTTGAGCAAGGTGGACACGGGCCGGCAGCAGCCGAGCCCCGAGCTGGCCCGGCTGTGCGACGGCGCGGTCGGAGCAGGCGGCGAGCTGGCCGCCCTGGTGCCGTACGGGCCGGGTGTACCCCGGCCGAGCCGTCGCCTGGTGATGGCGGCCGGCGCCGCGTCCGCGCTCGCGCTCGGCGCGCCGCCCTCCGCCGCGACGGAGCCCGCCTCACGAGCGGGAACCGCCGGGCAGCCGGCGGCGTTCGGGGCTGCGGACCCCGCAGGGACGGCCGACGCGGTCGGCGGGCCGCTGCTCGACGGTGTGCTGGCCCTCTTCGCGGAGTTCCGCCGGCTCGGCCAGAGCGCCCCGGCGGCGCTCGTCCTGCCCGGACTCGCCGCCCAGGCCCGCGCGCTTCCCTCGCTCGCCCGCACCTCCGGGGCGCGCACCGCGCGCGGCCTGTACGTCCTCGCCTCCCGGTACGCGGAGTTCACGGGCTGGATGGCGCAGGAGAGCGGCGACGACAGGTCCGCCCTCGAATGGACGGACGCGGCGGTGCGGCTCGCAGAGGCGGCGGGCGACCGGGACCTGGCGGCGTACGCCCTGGTGCGTCGGGGGCTGATCACGTTCTACGGCGGCGACGCCAAAGCCACCATCGAGCTGGTCCAGGGCGCGCAGGCAGGCCGGTTACCCGCGCGCATCCGGGGGCTGGCCGCGCAGCGCGAAGCCCAGGGCCATGCGCTCGCGGGCGACCGTGACGCCTGCTTCCGTGCCCTGGACAGGGCCCGCACCCTGCTCGACCGCGCCGCGACCGCCGGCTCCGACGGCCTGCCAGTGGTCGGCAGCACCCACCTCGGCGACCCCACAGCGATGACGACGGGCTGGTGCCTGCTCGACCTCGGCCTGCCGAGGCAGGCGGCGGAGGCCCTCGACCGTGAGGTCGCCAGGATCCCGGAGCACGCCCTGCGTACCCGGGTGCGCTACGGGGCGCGCCGCGCGCTGGCCCACGCCGTGGCGGGCGAGGTGGACCACGCGTGCGTGATCGCCCAGCCGCTGCTGGCCGGCGGCGAGGCGCTCGCCTTCGCGACGATCCGCGTCGATCTGCACCGGCTCTCCCGCGTCCTCGCCCGCCACCACAGGAACGCCGCCGTGCGCGCGCTCTCGCCGCAGCTCACGGCCGCACTGCACGACACCGTCCACCCCGTCGTCGTACGAGAGGCAGTACCGCGTGTCTGAGATCTTCATCAACTACCGGACCGGTGACGGAAACGAGATCGCCGCGCTGCTCAAGCAGGGCCTTTCCCACCGTTTCGGGCAGGACGCCGTGTTCTTCGCCGGGCTGTCCATCCGCCCCAGCCAGACCTTCTCGCGTGAGCTACTGACGCACGTCCGGCGGAGCGGCGTCGTGCTCTCCGTCATGGGTCCGGACTGGGCGAGCCACCCGGACCTCCACAAGGAGACCGACTGGGTCCGCAGGGAGCTCCTGGAGGCCTGGCAGTGCGGCATCCCGGTGATCCCGGTCATCCGGGGCCGCCGCACCGACCGGCTGAGCGCCGTGGACCTGCCGCCGGAGCTGGCCCACCTGGCGGAGCTGCAGTCGCTGCGCATCGACTCACCCACGCACGACCGGGACCTGCGGGACATCGGCGACGCGGTGGCCGAGCTGGTGCCCCGGCTCGCCGCTCTCGACACCCGGCCCTCCGCCCCCGCCACGGGAGCCCCGGACACGACGCACAACTCGATCACCGGCGACAACAGCGGCATCAGCCTGCAGGCGGGCAACGTCGGCGAGATCGGCACGATCAGCACCGGCACGAACGTCACGGGCACGAACGTCACGGGCACGACCGGCACGGTCATCACCGGCCCGACCGGCCCGGTCCACACCGGCTCGGGCGCCCAGCACAACCACACTCACCGTCCGCACTTGTCCGGCGACGGGGCCGCGTACGTGGCGGGTGACAACCACGGAGGCATCTCGCACCGCTTCGGCCGCGCGGAGAGGGACGAGGCCGACGGCCGATGAACGGTGCGTTCTTCACGGGGGTGCGGAGCGAGGGCGGGCCGGTGCACACCGGCCCGGGTCCGCAGTACGTCGACTACCACTTCCACTACGAGCACCCGCCGGGTGCACCTCCCATCCGGCCGTTGGCGGTGGACCACCTGCTGTGGCTGTACCACCGGTTCGTGGAACCCGGTGGCATGGCGACCGCCCGCGAACGCCTCAAGGACATGGGCACGCTGCTGCTGGACGCCGCACCGGGCAGCGGGCGCAACGCCGCCGCCCGGATGCTGCTGTACAAGGCCCCGGGTTCCCGCGCCCCGCGTCAGCTCCTCGCGGAGAACGACGCGGGCGGCCTGGATCTGCGGCCCGATCAGTTCGGTGAGGGGGACCGGCTGCTGCTCGACCTCGCCGACGCGGACGGCCCGGCGTGGAGCCAGGTGCGCACGAAGCTGTCCGCCCTCCACCAGGTCGTGAGGGAGCGCCGGTCCCTCCTGGTGGTGATCGTCCCGCACGGCTCCCAGGGGCTGAGCAATGAACTGGAGGCGCACCGGCACCCGATCGTCCGACCGGACGGGATGTCCGTGCTGCGACGGAACCTCCGTCGCGAAGGCTTCCCGTTCGGCGACGACCCCGACGGGCCCGACGGGCTGGCGGAGCCGATCCACGCGTACGTCGCCGGCGACCCTCCGGTCCGGGACATCGCGGCACTCGCGCGGCTCCTCGCCGAAGCCCGCCGCGCCCGGCCGGACACGCCCCCGGAGCACTGGTGCGACGTCGCCCTCACGAGCCTCCGCAAACTGGGCGGCCACGTCGCCGAGCACGTGGAGAAACTGACTCAAGGCGGCCAGCGCGCCCTCCTGCTCACCACCGCGATGCTGCCCGGTGCGAGCCCGAACGCGCTGCACGCCGCGAGCGAGGCACTCCTGAGGATCGTCGGGCATCCGGCGGACGAGCGGCCCGTCCTCGAGCGCGAGGACCTGTCGCGGCGGCTCAAGGAGATCGAGGCGGAGCTTCGCCCCGACGGGTCGGTCGCCTTCGACCGTCCCGACTACGCCGCCGCCGTCCGCCAGCACTTCTGGGCGCACCGGCCCGGGATGTGGGCCCAGTTCGGGAAGTGGGTGGAGCGAGCCGTGCTCCTGCCCGCGCTGGCCAGCGGCGACCGTGACGTGCTGATCGCGGGCTTCGCCGAGCAATCCCTGCGGACCGGCCAGTACCGGAGTCTGCTGACCGCGGCGCGGCGGTGGGCCGACCGGGAAGACCCCCGGCTGATCCAGGCCGCCGTCCAGGCCCTCGGCCACGGGCTGAGCGATACGCGTGCCGGGCGCCACTTCCGCGTACAGGTGTACGGCTGGTCCTTGGAGCAGCGGATCTCCTCCGGGCTCCTCAGCGCACTCGTCTCCGTCTCGGCCGAGGTCATCGCGCCGAGCTTTCCGGACCAGGCACTCGTACGCCTGCACCACCTGGCGCGGCAAGCCGCCGGACCCCGGCAGCAGGCCGACGCCCGCCTGTACGAGCTGGCTCTGTCCGAGGAGCGCCTGCACCGGAAGATGCTCCACCGCCTGGACGCCGGCCTGTCCCAGCACACCTGGCAGGCCGACGCCACGCTCTTCCGCTCCTGCGCCGCACCGCCACTCCTCACTACAGCCCGCGAGGACCGCCCGCCGCTCCTCGCCCGCGACGACGTCCGCGACACCCTCGTCTCGGCCTGGGGCTCGCTGTTCACCCGGCGCCCCGAGGCCGACTGGTCGCCCCAGGCGGAGGACTGGCTGAGCGCCGCCGGCGCGGACGGCCGGTACGCGGATGTGCTGCTCGATGTCCTCGCGCGGGCCGCCCGGCCCAGCCCGTCCGTGGTGGCGCGGCTCTACGTCCTGTCCCTGCGGCACTCGTGCAGCCTGCGCCTGCGCCGACGGCTGGACGCCGTGCAAGGGCTCCGGCCGACCGGCCGACCCCGCTTCTGACGCTCGTATCGGAGACACCCCATGAGTTCTGGACACAAGACCATGACGGCCTTCCTCACGCTCATCGGCGCCCTGGTGATCGTGATCACCGGGCTCTGCGTCCGATGGCCCTGGTGGGCCTGGCCCGCCGCCCTCGGCGCGCTCCTGGCCGTGGCCGGCGCCGCGCTCGTCGGCGTACGCAGACGACGACCACTGATCCCCCGCGAGTTCGCCCTCGAACCGGACCTGCCCATCCCGCCGGTCGAGCGCTGGGAGAAGGTCGTGCGCAACGTCGCTCTGCCGAGCCTCTCCCCCAACTACGACTTCCTCGTCACCGCCCTCGTCCGCTGGGTCCCCGTCGACGTGCCCCACGGCGCGCCGGAGGTGAGCAGCGCGGGGCTCGCGGTGGACGCCGTGCTGTCCCGGGCCCGGGCGGTCACGGCCGGGCAGCCGCCGGAGCGCAGCAGCCTGGTGCAGCACCAGCTCAGCGGCGAGCTGGCGACGATGCTCCCCGATCCGAGCGGCCGGGTCCTCGCGATGGCGGAGAACCTGGTGGTGACGCTCTCCGACGCCGACCGGGAGCGACTGGAGAAGCTGGCCACGGTCCGGAAGGACGAGGCGGTCTGGGAGCACGAGCGCAAATGGGAGCAGAGCAAGCGGGCGTATCTCGGTGAGGACGTGCTGACCTCCACGGGCAGCGCGGTGGTGTGGTGGCTCGCGAAGAACGACGACAAGGTCGACAAGGCTGTGGCGGACATCGGTCTGCTGGCCCAGCTCACCGCGGTCGCCAACGACGAGCCGGTGCCCGAGCGGCTGCACGGTTTCCTTGCCGACGCCCCGAAGAAGGAAGGGGACGCGGGCGCCTTCGTGGACGCCGGAGCTGCCGGAGAGGACGCGGAGGAGACGTTCGCCGACCGCTTCACCCGGCTGATGCAGGATGCCGGTCTCGACGAGGACGACCCGAGGTGGCTCCTGTTCGCCCGGAGGGTCGCCGACGACGCGATGGCCACCGGTGTGCCCGGAGCACAGACCCTGGCGGACCTGGCCGACGACCTGGAGCGCGGTTTCCAGGAGCGGACGCCGGGCGAGGACCCGCCCAAGGAGGGCGACGACGGGAATCCCGGGACGGGCCCGTCGTCGGACGGCCCGTTCGACGACGGCGGCTACGACGACGGGCGCTGGTAGTCCGCCTCCCCCGGGCACGGCGAAGGCCCGGCACCCCCCAAGGGGTCCCGGGCCCTGCTACGGCTGCCGTGGGGCTGGGGCTCAGACGCCCGCGGCCTTCT
The DNA here is from genome assembly GCF_040303965.1 of Streptomyces sp. NPDC094032. NCBI lineage: Bacteria > Bacillati > Actinomycetota > Actinomycetes > Kitasatosporales > Streptomycetaceae > Streptomyces > Streptomyces sp. NPDC094032. The sequence goes on from NZ_JBEOUE010000020.1 coordinate 101,506, forward strand.
TCAGGGCGTCCACGCGGTCGGTGCGCTCCCAGGTGAAGTCCGGCAGCTCGCGGCCGAAGTGGCCGTAGGCGGCGGTCTGGGAGTAGATCGGGCGGAGCAGGTCGAGGTCGCGGATGATCGCGGCCGGGCGGAGGTCGAAGACCTCGGCGATGGCGTGCTCGATCTTCTCGGTCTCGATGGTGTTGGTGCCGAAGGTCTCGACGAAGAGGCCGACGGGCTCCGCCTTGCCGATCGCGTACGCGACCTGGACCTCGCAGCGGGAGGCGAGGCCCGCGGCGACGACGTTCTTGGCGACCCAGCGCATGGCGTAGGCGGCCGAGCGGTCGACCTTCGACGGGTCCTTGCCGGAGAAGGCGCCGCCACCGTGGCGGGCCATGCCGCCGTAGGTGTCGATGATGATCTTGCGACCGGTGAGGCCGGCGTCGCCCATCGGGCCGCCGATCTCGAAGCGGCCGGTCGGGTTGACCAGGAGGCGGTAGCCCTCGGTGTCCAGCTTGATGCCGTCCTCGACGAGCTGCTTCAGCACGTACTCGACGACGAACTCGCGGATGTCGGGCGCGAGCAGCGACTCGAGGTCGATGTCGGAGGCGTGCTGCGAGGAGACGACGACCGTGTCGAGGCGGACGGCCTTGTCGCCGTCGTACTCGATGGTGACCTGGGTCTTGCCGTCGGGGCGCAGGTACGGGATCGTCCCGTTCTTGCGGACCTCGGTCAGGCGGCGGGAGAGGCGGTGCGCGACGTGGATCGGGAGCGGCATGAGCTCCGGGGTCTCGTCCGACGCGTAGCCGAACATCAGGCCCTGGTCGCCGGCGCCCTGCTTGTCGAGCTCGTCCTCGTCGCCCTCGACGCGCGACTCGTAGGCGGTGTCGACGCCCTGCGCGATGTCGGGGGACTGCGACCCGATGGAGACCGAGACGCCGCAGGAGGCGCCGTCGAAGCCCTTCTTCGAGGAGTCGTACCCGATGTCGAGGATCTTGTTGCGGACGAGGGTCGGGATGTCCGCCCAGGCCTTCGTGGTGACCTCGCCGGCCACGTGCACGAGGCCGGTGGTGATCAGGGTCTCGACGGCGACGCGGGAGGTGGGGTCCTCCTTGAGCAGCGCGTCGAGGATGGTGTCACTGATCTGGTCAGCGATCTTGTCGGGGTGACCCTCGGTGACGGACTCCGAGGTGAACAGACGACGGGACACAACGCTCCCTGGGGTTGCAGCGGCTGCTGGCTACTCGTATGCGGACCGGCAGGGGGCTGCGCCCCGCGACGTTCCGAGAACAGTCTATCGGTCACGATCGGGTATCTGGCCAGGACTCCTGGCACGTGATTCCCGGAGGAGGGGGGAAATCACCCGTCACCACCAGGGGATTGTCCGGTATCAGTTGATTTGGGTACGCCGTTGCGACGAAAACCGGACGGTCAGTTCCCTTGACGGCCCCTCCGCCACGCCACGTCTGCCACTCACGTCACACCCGACTCTGTCAGGAGGGCTGGACGCGCAGTCGCGGCAGCACCAGGTCCCACACCGTCTCCGCGAGCGCCTCCTTCGGGCCGTACGGGACGGGGGTCTCGGTGCCGTCGGAGGCGAGGACCACGGCCTCGTTCTCCTCGGAGCCGAAGGTCTTGCGCTCCCCCACCTCGTTGACGACGAGCAGGTCGCAGCCCTTGCGGCGCAGCTTCACGCGCCCGTTGGCGAGGACGTCGTCGGTCTCGGCGGCGAAGCCGGCCACGACCTGGCCGGGCAGGGCGCGCTCGGCGGAGAGCTCGGCGAGGATGTCGGGGTTGCGGACCAGCTCGATGGTCGGGGCGCCGCCGTCGTCCGTCTTCTTGATCTTGCCGGTGGCGTAGGCGGCGGGCCGGAAGTCGGCGACCGCGGCCGCCATCACGACCGCGTCGGCGTCGGCGACGGCCTTGAGGACCGCCTCGCGCAGCTGGACGGCGGTGCCGACGTGCACGACGTCGACGCCCGCCGGGTCGGGCAGGCCGGTGTTGGCCTCCACCAGCGTGACCCGGGCGCCACGGGCGGCGGCGGCCTTGGCGAGGGCGTAGCCCTGCTTGCCGGAGGAGCGGTTGCCCAGGTAGCGGACCGGGTCCAGGGGCTCCCGGGTGCCGCCCGCGCTGACCACGACATGGCGGCCGGCCAGGTCGGGGGCGGCGACCCCGCGGGCCAGCACGTTGCGGCAGACCTCGAAGATCTCGCCGGGGTCGGGGAGCCGGCCCTTGCCGGTGTCGACACCGGTCAGACGTCCGACGGCGGGCTCGATGACGACGGCGCCGCGCCGGCGCAGCGTCGCCACGTTCTCCTGGGTGGCGGGGTGCTCCCACATCTCGGTGTGCATGGCCGGGGCGAAGACGACCGGGCAGCGCGCGGTGAGCAGGGTGTTGGTGAGCAGGTCGTCGGCGAGGCCGTGGGCGGCCTTGGCCAGCATGTCGGCGGTGGCGGGGGCGACCACGACCAGGTCGGCGGCCTGCCCGATGCGGACGTGCGGGACCTCGTGGACGGACTCCCACACCTCGGTGGAGACGGGGTTGCCGGAGAGCGCGGACCAGGTGGCCGCGCCGACGAAGTGCAGGGCGGCGTCGGTGGGCACGACCCGGACGTCGTGGCCCGACTCGGTCAGCCGCCGCAGCAGCTCGCACGCCTTGTACGCGGCGATGCCGCCGCTCACTCCCAGGACGACCTTCGGCTTGGCCACGACTTCCCCTGCTCCCCGCATGCGGATGCGTGCTCGGCTGCGTACTCGGATGCGTACGACTCCATGAGACACCACAGGCCCGGCGGATGTTCCGCCGGGCCTGTGGTGACAACCGTTACAAGATCTGGTGCTCTACTGCGCCGGGTCCGCGATGGCCTCGGAGGTCAGCAGGCCCGCGTTGATCTCGCGCAGCGCGATCGAGAGGGGCTTCTCGTGGACGTGCGTGTCGACGAGCGGACCGACGTACTCGAGCAGGCCCTCGCCCAGCTGCGAGTAGTACGCGTTGATCTGGCGCGCACGCTTGGCCGCGTAGATCACGAGGCTGTACTTGGAGTCCGTCGCCTCGAGCAGCTCGTCGATCGGCGGGTTGATGATGCCCTCGGGCGCGGTGATGGAAGAGGACACGCTCTACCTTCCGAAGATGGAAAAAAGATCAGACAACGTTCATCAACGTTAGCAGCTCGCGAGCGACGTCCTCGACCGAGGTGTTGACGAGCGTGGTGTCGAACTCCGACTCGGCGGCCAGTTCGACCTTCGCGGCGGTCAGCCGGCGCTCGATCACCTCGGGCGACTCGGTCCCGCGGCCGGTGAGCCGGCGGACCAGCTCGTCCCAGCTCGGCGGGGCCAGGAAGACCAGCTGGGAGTCGTCCATGGACTCCTTGACCTGGCGGGCGCCCTGGAGGTCGATCTCCAGGAGGACCGGCTCGCCGGCCTCCAGGCGCTCGATGACCGCGCCGCGCGGGGTGCCGTAGCGGTTGCCCGCGAACTCGGCCCATTCGAGGAGCTCACCGTTGGCGATCAGCTTGTCGAACTCGTCGTCCGTCACGAAGAAGTAGTGGACGCCGTGCTTCTCGCCGGGGCGGGGCTTCCGTGTCGTCGCCGACACCGAGAGCCAGACCTCGGGGTGGACCTTGCGCATATGAGCGACGACCGTGCTCTTGCCCACCCCGGAGGGGCCGGAGAGCACGGTCAGCCGCGGACGTACCTCTGCTGCCATGCAGCGATTATTCCAGCTTTACCGGAGTGCCCGGGACCCGCGCCCCGGGAGGACCGGGACGCGGGACCCCGGGTCAGGCGCCGGTGCTGCCGAACTCGCGCTCCAGGGAGGCGATCTGGTTGGAGCCGAGGCCGCGGACCCGGCGGCTCTCGGAGATGCCCAGGCGCTCCATGATCTGCTTGGCGCGGACCTTGCCCACGCCCGGGAGGGACTCGAGCAGGGCGGAGACCTTCATCTTGCCGATGACGTCGTTCTCCTGGCCCGTCTTGATGACCTCGTGGAGGGAAGCGCCGGAGTGCTTGAGTCGATTCTTGACCTCGGCCCGCTCCCGGCGAGCCGCGGCGGCCTTCTCGAGCGCGGCTGCGCGCTGTTCAGGGGTAAGGGGCGGAAGAGCCACGCCTACGTCACCTCGGATGTCGAACTGTCGGATACGGACCCGGTGGGAAGCTGTGCGCCCCACACCAGTGGAGCAGCGACCGACGTGGAGTACGCCGAACGCCGCCTCTGCCCCGGAGACTAGCGGCCATGGCCGCTCCAGTCAGCGAGAACAGACGAAAAGTCCTGGTCAGCATCGACCGACCAGGACATTTCCGGCATAACGACGCGGTTTTGGGCCAACTTTTGTCAAGGAGTGAGACGGCCGGGACACGCCACCCGACCTGCGGGTTGGCGAGAACCGGCCGAAATCGACCTCGCGGGGGCTAGCGGCCCTCGACCGCCTCGCGGATCTCGGTCGCGTAACGCTCCGCCGCGGCGCGCAGCGAGGCCGCGTCCGGGCCCTCCTTCAGGACGCCCCGGCTGACGTTCGGGACCACGTTGCGGACCGCCGCGCCGAAGACCCGGGGAAGGTCGGCCGGGGTCGCGCCCTGGGCGCCGATGCCGGGGGCCAGCAGCGGCCCGGCGATGTCCAGGTCGAAGGCGGACAGATCGCCGAGCGTGGCGCCGACGACCGCGCCGAAGGAGCCCATGGGGGCCTCCCCCGCGTTCTCGGCCGCCAGGTGGGCCAGCATGGTCGCGCCGACCGTCCGGCCGTCCTCGCGGACGGCCCGCTGGACCTCCGCGCCCTCCGGGTTCGAGGTGAGGGCCAGCACGAAGAGGCCCGCGCCCGACTCGCGGGCCAGGTCGACGGCCGGCTTCAGGGAGCCGTAGCCGAGGTACGGGGAGACCGTGAGCGCGTCCGAGAACAGCGGGGAGTCCTTGCGCAGGAAGGCCTCCGCGTAGGCGCCCATCGTGGAGCCGATGTCGCCGCGCTTGGCGTCCATGACCACCAGGCCGCCGGCCGCCCGCAGATCGGCGACGGCGCGCTCCAGGACGGCGACACCGCGCGAGCCGAAGCGCTCGAAGAAGGCCGCCTGGGGCTTGAAGACCGCCACGGTGCCGGCCAGGGCCTCCACGACGGTGTACGTGAAGCGCTCCAGGCCCGCGATGTCGTCGGCCAGGCCCCAGGAGCTCAGCAGGGCCGCGTGCGGGTCGATGCCGACGCACAGGGGGCCGCGCTCGTCCATGGCGGCGCGCAGGCGGGCGCCGAACGGCGCCAGGTTCTCCAGGGTCGCGTCGGTCACTTCGCGTCCTTCCGGTGGTCGGCGCCGACGGCCTCGGCGAGGGTGGCGTACGGGGAGGCGGCCAGCCGCGCGGCCAGGCCCTTGTTGATGGCGCGGGCGTAGAACGGGCCCTCGTAGATGAAGGCGCTGTAGCCCTGGATCAGGGTGGCGCCCGCGAGGATCCGCTGCCAGGCGTCCTCGGCGTTCTCGATGCCGCCGACGCCGATCAGGACGATCCGGTCGCCCACGCGCGCGTAGAGGCGGCTCAGGACCTCCAGGGAGCGCTGCTTGACGGGGGCGCCGGACAGGCCGCCGGTCTCCTTGATCAGCGCGGGGTCGGAGGTCAGGCCCAGGCCCTCGCGCGCGATGGTGGTGTTGGTGGCGATGATGCCGTCGAGACCGAGCTCCAGGGCCAGGTCGGCGACGGCGTCCACGTCCTCGTCGGCGAGGTCGGGGGCGATCTTGACCAGGAGCGGGACGCGGCGGCCGGTGACGGAGCGGTCGGCGGCCTCGCGGACGGCGGTCAGGAGCGGGCGCAGCGACTCGGTGGCCTGGAGGTTGCGCAGGCCCGGGGTGTTCGGCGAGGAGACGTTGACGACCAGGTAGTCGGCGTGGCCGGCGAGCCGCTCGGTGGACTTCACGTAGTCGGCGGCGGCCTCGGCCTCGGGGACGACCTTGGTCTTGCCGATGTTGACGCCGACGACGGTCCGGAAGACCGGGTTGCGGGCCGCGAGGCGGTCGGCGACGGCGGCGGAGCCCTCGTTGTTGAAGCCCATGCGGTTGATCAGGGCGCGGTCCGGGACGAGCCGGAAGAGGCGCTTCTTGGGGTTGCCGGGCTGGGCCTCGCCGGTGACGGTGCCGATCTCGACGTGGTCGAAGCCGAGCATGGCCATGCCGTCGATGGCGACGGCGTTCTTGTCGAAGCCCGCGGCGAGGCCGAAGGGGCCATGCATCCGCAGGCCCAGGGCCTCGGTGCGCAGCTCCTTGCGGCGGGGGGCGAGGACGGCCGCGACGAGGGTGCGCAGGACCGGGGTGCGAGCGGCCAGGCGGATCCAGCGGAAGGCCAGGTAGTGGGCCTTCTCGGGGTCCATCCGCTTGAAGAACAGGGTGAAGAACAGCTTGTACATTCGTCCGAAATATCCTTCTGCGCTCATGAAGAGGGGGACACCGCGGGTGTTGCCGGTGTCCCCCTGCTTCGTACGGGCTGCTAGTCGCGGGCCGCGGTCAGGTGTTCCGCGTGCTCCTGGAGCGAGCGGACGCCCACGTCGCCGTGGTTGAGGGCGTCGATGCCCTGGACCGCCGCCGCCAGCGCCTGGACCGTGGTCAGGCAGGGGACGGAGCGGGCCACCGCCGCCGTACGGATCTCGTAGCCGTCGAGGCGGCCGCCGGTGCCGTACGGGGTGTTGACGATCAGGTCGACCTGGCCGTCGTGGATGAGCTGGACGATGGTCTTCTCACCGTTCGGCCCCTCGCCCTCGGACTGCTTGCGCACGACGGTGGCGTTGATGCCGTTGCGCTTGAGGACCTCGGCGGTGCCGGAGGTGGCCATCAGCTCGAAGCCGTGGGCGACGAGCTCACGGGCCGGGAAGATCATCGAGCGCTTGTCGCGGTTGGCGACGGAGATGAAGGCGCGGCCCTTGGTGGGCAGCGGGCCGTAGGCGCCGGCCTGCGACTTGGCGTACGCCGTGCCGAAGACCTTGTCGATGCCCATGACCTCGCCGGTGGAGCGCATCTCCGGGCCGAGGACGGTGTCCACGCCGCGGCCGTGGATGTCGCGGAAGCGCGACCACGGCATCACGGCCTCCTTGACGGAGATCGGCGCATCCAGCGGCAGGGTGCCGCCGTCGCCGGTCTTCGGCAGCAGGCCCTCGGCGCGCAGCTCGGCGATGGTGGCGCCCAGCGAGATGCGGGCGGCGGCCTTCGCGAGCGGCACGGCGGTCGCCTTCGAGGTGAAGGGGACCGTGCGGGAGGCGCGCGGGTTGGCCTCCAGGACGTACAGGATGTCGCCGGCCATCGCGAACTGGATGTTGATCAGACCGCGCACGCCGACGCCCTTGGCGATGGCCTCGGTGGAGGCGCGCAGGCGCTTGATGTCGAAGCCGCCGAGGGTGATCGGGGGCAGGGCGCAGGCCGAGTCGCCGGAGTGGATGCCGGCCTCCTCGATGTGCTCCATGACACCGCCGAGGTAGAGCTCCTCGCCGTCGTAGAGCGCGTCGACGTCGATCTCGATGGCGTCGTCGAGGAAGCGGTCGACCAGGACCGGGCGGGTCGGGGAGATCTCGGTGGACTCGGCGATGTACGCCTCCAGGCGCGCCTCGTCGTAGACGATCTCCATGCCGCGGCCGCCGAGCACGTACGAGGGGCGTACGAGGACGGGGTAGCCGATCTCGTCGGCGATGGCCTTGGCACCGGCGAAGGTGGTGGCGGTGCCGTGCTTCGGCGCGGGCAGCCCGGCGTCGGCGAGCACCTGGCCGAAGGCGCCGCGGTCCTCGGCGGCGTGGATGGCCTCCGGGGAGGTGCCGACGACCGGCACGCCGTTGTCCTTGAGCGCCTGGGCGAGGCCCAGCGGGGTCTGGCCGCCGAGCTGGACGACGACACCGGCGATCGGGCCCGCGAGGGACTCGGCGTGGACGATCTCCAGGACGTCTTCAAGCGTCAGCGGCTCGAAGTACAGGCGGTCGGAGGTGTCGTAGTCCGTCGAGACGGTCTCGGGGTTGCAGTTGACCATCACGGTCTCGTAGCCCGCGTCGCTGAGCGCGAAGGAGGCGTGGACGCAGGAGTAGTCGAACTCGATGCCCTGGCCGATGCGGTTCGGGCCGGAGCCCAGGATGATCACCGCGGGCTTCTCGCGCGGCGCGACCTCGGTCTCCTCGTCGTACGAGGAGTAGAAGTACGGCGTCTTCGCGGCGAACTCGGCGGCGCAGGTGTCGACCGTCTTGTAGACCGGGCGGACACCGAGGGCGTGCCGGACCTCGCGGACGACGTCCTCGCGCAGGCCGCGGATCTCGGCGATCTGCTGGTCGGAGAAGCCGTGGCGCTTGGCCTCGGCGAGCAGCTCCGGCTCCAGCTTCTCGGCGGAGGCCAGGTCGTCGGCGATCTCCTTGATGAGGAAGAGCTGGTCGACGAACCAGGGGTCGATCTTGGTGGCCTCGAAGACCTCCTCGGGGGTGGCGCCCGCGCGGATGGCCTGCATGACGGTGTTGATGCGCCCGTCGGTGGGGCGGACGGCCTCGCGGAGCAGCTCGGCCTTGTCGCCGGTCTCGCCGGTGAAGGCGAACTGCGAGCCCTTCTTCTCCAGCGAGCGCAGGGCCTTCTGGAGCGCCTCGGTGAAGTTGCGGCCGATCGCCATGGCCTCGCCGACCGACTTCATGGTCGTGGTCAGCGTGGAGTCGGCGGCCGGGAACTTCTCGAAGGCGAAGCGCGGGGCCTTGACGACGACGTAGTCGAGGGTCGGCTCGAAGGAGGCCGGCGTCTTCTCGGTGATGTCGTTGGGGATCTCGTCCAGCGTGTAGCCGACGGCGAGCCGGGCCGCGATCTTCGCGATCGGGAAGCCGGTGGCCTTGGAGGCGAGCGCGGAGGAGCGGGAGACGCGCGGGTTCATCTCGATGACGATGATCCGGCCGTCGGTCGGGTCGATCGCGAACTGGATGTTGCAGCCGCCGGTGTCGACGCCGACCTCGCGGATGATCGCGATGCCGATGTCGCGCAGCCGCTGGTACTCGCGGTCGGTCAGCGTCATCGCCGGGGCGACGGTGATCGAGTCGCCGGTGTGGACGCCCATCGGGTCGAAGTTCTCGATGGAGCAGACGACCACGACGTTGTCGTTCTTGTCGCGCATCAGCTCCAGCTCGTACTCCTTCCAGCCGAGGATGGACTCCTCCAGGAGCACCTCGGTGGTCGGGGAGAGCGTCAGGCCCTGGCCGGCGATGCGGCGCAGCTCCTCCTCGTCGTGGGCGAAGCCGGAGCCGGCGCCGCCCATGGTGAAGGAGGGGCGCACGACGACGGGGTAGCCGCCGAGGGTGTCGACGCCCTTGAGGACGTCGTCCATGGAGTGGCAGATGACCGAGCGGGCGGACTCGCCGTAGCCGATCTTGGCCTTGACGGCCTCGACGACGCCCTTGAAGAGGTCGCGGTCCTCGCCCTTGTGGATGGCCTCGACGTTGGCGCCGATGAGCTCCACGCCGTACTTCTCCAGGACGCCCTGCTCGTGCATGGAGATCGCGGTGTTGAGCGCGGTCTGGCCGCCGAGGGTGGGCAGGAGGGCGTCGGGGCGCTCCTTGGCGATGATCTTCTCGACGAACTCGGGGGTGATCGGCTCGACGTACGTGGCGTCGGCGATCTCCGGGTCGGTCATGATCGTGGCCGGGTTGGAGTTCACCAGGATGACCCGCAGGCCCTCGGCCTTGAGGATGCGGCACGCCTGGGTACCGGAGTAGTCGAACTCGGCGGCCTGGCCGATGACGATCGGGCCGGAGCCGATGACCAGGACGGACTGGATATCGGTGCGCTTAGGCACGCTCGGCCTCCATCAGGGATACGAAGCGGTCGAAGAGGTACGCGGCGTCGTGCGGGCCCGCGGCCGCCTCGGGGTGGTACTGGACGGAGAAGGCCGGCTGGTCGAGCAGCTGGAGGCCTTCCACGACGTCGTCGTTCAGGCAGACGTGGGAGACCTCGGCGCGCCCGTAGGGCGTCTCGGAGACCTTGTCGAGCGGCGCGTCGACGGCGAAGCCGTGGTTGTGCGCGGTGATCTCGACCTTGCCGGTGGTGCGGTCCTGCACCGGCTGGTTGATGCCGCGGTGGCCGTACTTCAGCTTGTACGTGCCGAAGCCGAGCGCGCGGCCCAGGATCTGGTTGCCGAAGCAGATGCCGAAGAGCGGGGTCTTGCGGGCGAGGACGCCCTGCATGACGGAGACCGCGTGGTCGGCGGTGGCCGGGTCGCCCGGGCCGTTGGAGAAGAACACGCCGTCGGGCCGGACCGCGTAGACGTCCTCGACGGTGGCGGTGGCGGGCAGCACGTGCACCTCGATGCCGCGCTCGGCCATCCGGTGCGGGGTCATGCCCTTGATGCCGAGGTCGACGGCGGCGACGGTGAACTTCTTCTCGCCGATCGCGGGGACGACGTACGTCTCCTTGGTGGCGACCTCGGCGGAGAGGTCGGCGCCCTTCATCTCGGGCGCCTGGCGGACCTCGGCGAGCATGGTGCCCTCGTCGGGGAGCGCGCTGCCGGAGAAGATGCCGACGCGCATGGCGCCGCTCTCGCGCAGGTGGCGGGTGAGGGCGCGGGTGTCGATGCCCTGGATGCCGACGACGCCCTGCTGCCGCAGCTCCTCGTCGAGCGAGCGCTGGGCGCGCCAGTTGGAGGAGACGCGTGCGGGGTCGCGGACGACATAGCCGGAGACCCAGATGCGGGCCGACTCGGGGTCCTCGTCGTTGACGCCGGTGTTGCCCACGTGCGGGGCGGTCATCACGACGACCTGGCGGTGGTACGACGGGTCGGTGAGGGTCTCCTGGTAGCCGGTCATGCCGGTGGAGAACACGGCCTCGCCGAAGGTCTCCCCCACGGCCCCGTAGGCGCGGCCGCGGAAGATGCGGCCGTCCTCCAGGACGAGTACGGCGGGAACCTTGGCAGCTCCCCTGGTGGAGGTCGTCATCGTGCGGTGCCTTCCGTCGTGCTTGCGTGGTTCGAGGAGCTCGTGGAGCTCATGGAGTTGATGGCCTCGACCCAGGCGGCGTGGTCGGCCGCGCGGTCGGAGCGGAAGCCGGAGTCGAGCGGCGTGTCGCCGTGCTCCCAGGTGACGACCAGCAGGCCGCCCTCGGTGAGGACCTTGCCGGCGATGCCCTTGTCGAGGCGGGCCTCGCGCAGGGCGGCGGCCGGGATGAAGAAGTCGTTCGCCCCGGGGCGTACGACCGCGATGCCCTGGTCCGTCAGGGTGAGCTCGGCCCGGCTGCGGACGCCCAGGCCGTGGGCGACGATCCGGTCGAGCCACTGTCCCGCGGTGGTGGAGCCGTGGTAGCGGCCGGCCAGCGTGAGCCTCGCCTCACCGGGCTCGGCGGGCGGCTCGGGCAGGGCCGGGAGGCCGGACTGGAGGCTGCCGCGCCACTTCCATCCCTGGCGCATCAGCCAGTAGACGAAGACGACGAAGACCAGCAGTCCCGCGACCCAGCCGAGGCGGCCGGCCCAGTCGGTGACCTCGGCCGACTTCTGCTCGGCCAGTTGAATGAGTGGTGTCACGCCAGCTTCCCGTCGACGAGCGTTGCGCGGCCCCGCAGGAACGTGTGGGTGACGCGCCCCGGAAGCTCGCGGCCCTCGTACGGGGTGTTGCGGCTGCGGGAGGCGAAGGCGGCGGGGTCCACGACACCACGGTAAGCCGGATCGACCAGCGTCAGGTTCGCGGGCTCACCTGCCGAGACGGGGCGGCCGTGCTCCTTGGCCTGCCCGATGGCGGCGGGCTTGACGGACATCCGGTCGGCGACGCCGGCCCAGTCGAGCAGCCCGGTCTCCACCATCGTCTGCTGGACGACGGACAGCGCGGTCTCCAGGCCCACCATGCCCATGGCGGCGGCGGCCCACTCGCAGTCCTTGTCCTCGTGCGGGTGCGGGGCGTGGTCGGTGGCGACGATGTCGATGGTGCCGTCTGCCAGGGCCTCGCGCAGGGCCAGGACGTCCCGCTCGGTGCGCAGCGGCGGGTTCACCTTGTAGACCGGGTTGTACGACCGTACGAGCTCGTCCGTCAGGAGGAGGTGGTGCGGGGTGACCTCGGCGGTGACGTCGATGCCGCGGGACTTGGCCCAGCGGACGATCTCGACGGATCCTGCCGTGGAGAGGTGGCAGATGTGCACGCGGGAGCCGACGTGCTCGGCGAGCAGAACGTCCCGGGCGATGATCGACTCCTCGGCGACGGCCGGCCAGCCGCCCAGACCGAGCTCGGCGGAGACGACGCCCTCGTTCATCTGGGCGCCCTCGGTGAGGCGGGGCTCCTGGGCGTGCTGGGCGACGACGCCGCCGAAGGCCTTCACGTACTCCAGGGCGCGGCGCATGATCACGGCGTCGTCGACGCACTTGCCGTCGTCGGAGAAGACGGTGACACCGGCGGCGGAGTCGTGCATGGCGCCGAGCTCGGCCAGCTTCTTGCCCTCCAGGCCGACGGTGACGGCGCCGATGGGCTGGACGTCGCAGTAGCCGGACTCCTTGCCGAGGCGCCAGACCTGCTCGACGACACCGGCGGTGTCGGCGACCGGGTGGGTGTTGGCCATGGCGAAGACGGCCGTGTAGCCGCCGGAGGCGGCGGCGCGGGTGCCGGTGAGCACGGTCTCGGAGTCCTCGCGGCCCGGCTCGCGCAGGTGGGTGTGGAGGTCGACGAGGCCCGGCAGCAGGATCTGCCCCTCGGCCTCGATCACCTGGGCGCCCTCGGCCGACAGGCCGGTGCCGACCTCGGCGATGGTCTCGCCGTCGATCAGGACGTCCTGCGCCTCGCCGCCGAGCACCTTCGCACCACGGATCAGGATCTTGCTCATGGGGTTCAGTTCTCCTCGGTGCGGGGGGTGGCGGTGGCGGCGGGCTCGTAGCCGCCGAGCAGCAGGTAGAGGACGGCCATGCGGATGGAGACGCCGTTGGCGACCTGCTCGACGACCGTGCAGCGGTCGGAGTCGGCGACCTCGGCGGTGATCTCCATGCCGCGGACCATGGGGCCGGGGTGCATGACGATGGCGTGCTCGGGCATCTTCGCCATCCGCTCGCCGTTCAGCCCGTAGCGGCGCGAGTACTCGCGCTCGGTCGGGAAGAAGGCGGCGTTCATCCGCTCGCGCTGCACACGCAGCATCATCACCGCGTCGGACTTCGGCAGCACACTGTCGAGGTCGTACGAGACCTCGCAGGGCCAGCTCTCCACGCCGACGGGGACCAGCGTGGGCGGGGCCACCAGGGTGACCTCGGCGCCGAGGGTGTGCAGCAGGTCGACGTTGGAGCGGGCGACCCGGCTGTGCAGGACGTCGCCGACCAGCGTGATGCGCTTGCCCTCCAGGTCCTTGCCGAGTCCGGTGTCGCGGCCGACCAGGCGGCGGCGCATGGTGAAGGCGTCCAGCAGGGCCTGGGTGGGGTGCTGGTGGGTGCCGTCGCCCGCGTTGATCACCGGGGCGTCGATCCAGCCGGAGGTGGCCAGGCGGTACGGGGCGCCGGAGGCGCTGTGCCGGATGACGACCGCGTCGACGCCCATCGCCTCCAGGGTCTGCGCGGTGTCCTTGAGCGACTCGCCCTTGGAGACGCTGGAGCCCTTGGCCGCGAAGTTGATCACATCGGCGGAGAGGCGCTTCTCGGCGGCCTCGAAGGAGATCCGGGTCCGCGTGGAGTCCTCGAAGAAGAGGTTGCAGATCGTGCGGCCGCGCAGGGTCGGCAGCTTCTTGATCGGCCGGTCGGCCACCCGGGCCATCTCCTCGGCGGTGTCGAGGATGAGGACGGCGTCGTCGCGGGTGAGGTCGGCGGCCGAGATGAGGTGACGCATCATCGGGGTTTCTCTCCGGGGTGGGGAGGGTGAGGGCATACGGGTGCGCAGGGCTGTGCCCCGGACCCGTCGGGGGCCGGTCCGGCTAGGAGGCGGGCTTGCTGCCGAGCAGCACGGTGTCGCGACCGTCCTCCTCGGCGAGCTGGACCTTGACCGTCTCCCGCAGCGACGTGGGGAGGTTCTTGCCGACGTAGTCGGCGCGGATCGGAAGCTCGCGGTGGCCGCGGTCGACGAGGACGGCGAGCTGGACCGCGCGGGGGCGGCCGATGTCGCCGAGGGCGTCGAGGGCGGCGCGGATGGTGCGGCCGGAGAAGAGCACGTCGTCGACGAGGATCACCAGGCGGCCGTCGATGCCGTCACCCGGGATCTCGGTGCGGCCGAGGGCGCGCGCCGGCTTCATCCGCAGGTCGTCGCGGTACATCGTGATGTCGAGGGAACCGACCGGGACCTTGGCGCCGGTGATCGCCTCCAGCTTCTCGGCGAGCCGGCGGGCGAGGAAGACGCCGCGGGTCGGGATGCCGAGGAGGACCACGTCGTCGGCGCCCTTGGCGCGCTCGACGATCTCGTGGGCGATGCGGGTCAGGACCCGCGCGATGTCCGGGGCCTCGAGAACGGGCCGGGCATCGGTCTGCTGCTGTGCCTGCTGCTGTGCGTCCATATGAAACGGACCTCCTTCTCCGCCTCACGGGACGGACCTTAAAGGACGTCGGAATTGCGGCATCCACGTTACCAGGGGCGGGCGGGTGCCCTGCTCACCACCCTCGCGCCACTCCGGGCGCCGTCCCCCGGGAGAGGTCGGTATGGACCATTCGGCTTGACGGGAGAGTGTCACGCTGCGTAACCTCACAGTGAGTTACCAGCCGCGCGGCGCCGCCGCAATCGTCACAGCGTCCGGGAGCGTTATGTCCAGCGAATACGCAAAGCAGCTCGGGGCCAAACTCCGTGCGATCCGCACCCAGCAGGGCCTCTCCCTCCACGGTGTGGAGGAGAAGTCCCAGGGCCGCTGGAAGGCGGTCGTGGTCGGTTCGTACGAGCGCGGCGACCGCGCCGTGACCGTGCAGCGTCTTGCCGAGCTCGCGGACTTCTACGGGGTCCCGGTGCAGGAGCTGCTGCCGGGCACCACGCCGGGCGGGGCCGCCGAGCCGCCGCCGAAGCTGGTCCTGGACCTGGAGCGCCTCGCCCACGTCCCCGCCGAGAAGGCCGGCCCCCTCCAGCGCTACGCGGCGACCATCCAGTCGCAGCGCGGCGACTACAACGGCAAGGTGCTGTCGATCCGCCAGGACGACCTGCGCACCCTCGCCGTGATCTACGACCAGTCCCCCTCGGTCCTCACCGAGCAGCTGATCAGCTGGGGCGTCCTGGACGCGGACGCGCGCCGCGCCGTCGCCCACGAGGACAACTGACCCCTCGGGGGTCGGAAGCCTCGTATCAGCGCAGAAACGTGCCGCCGGGCCCCCGGGAGTCGCTCCGACTCCCGGGGGCCCGGCGCTTTCGTACCAGCCTCCTGACGCCCCTCTGGGGGACGCGAGCCCGCCGGTACGGCGAAGGGGCCCGCAGCACCGAGTGCTGCGGGCCCCTTCGACTGCCGTACGGACGGCTGCGGGAGCGGACTAGGCGTCCGCGTCCCGGCGCAGGCGCGGCTTCAGGTCCTTGAAGCGCGCGAGCAGACCGTTGACGAAGGAGGGCGACTCGTCCGTGGAGAACTCCTTGGCGAGCTGCACCGCCTCGTCGATCGCCACCGCGTCGGGGGTGCCGTCCTCCCAGATCAGCTCGTACGCGCCGAGGCGCACGATGTTCCGGTCGGCGACGGGCATCCGGTCGAGGTCCCAGTCCACCGCGTAGGTCGCGATGAGCTCGTCGATGCGGGCCACGTGCGACGCGTACCCCTCGACCAGCTGCATGGTGAAGTCGTTGACCGGCGGCTGGTGGTCGTCCGACCGGGCGAGCCGGACCTGGTCCGCGAGGACCTCCTGGACCGAGGTACCGCGCTGGTCGGCCTCGAACAGGATCTGGAAGGCCCTCCTGCGGGCCTTGCTCCGGGCGGCCACGGTTAGCTGTTCACCCGGCCGAGGTAGGCGCTGGAGCGGGTGTCGACCTTGACCTTCTCACCGGTGGTGATGAAGAGCGGGACCTGGATCTCGTGGCCGGTCTCCAGGGTGGCGGGCTTGGTGCCACCGGTGGAGCGGTCGCCCTGGACACCCGGGTCGGTGTGCTGGATGGTCAGCTCGACGGCGGCCGGGAGCTCGACGTAGAGCACCTCGCCCTCGTGCTGCGCGACCGAGGCGCTGAAGCCCTCGATGAGGAAGTTGGCGGCGTCGCCGACGTTCTTCCGGTCGATGTGCAGCTGGTCGTAGGTCTCCATGTCCATGAAGACGAAGTACTCGCCGTCCATGTAGGAGAACTGCATGTCACGGCGGTCGATGGTGGCGGTGTCGACCTTCGTACCAGCGTTGAAGGTCTTGTCGACGACCTTGCCGGAGAGCACGTGCTTGAGCTTGGTGCGCACGAAGGCCGGGCCCTTGCCGGGCTTGACGTGCTGGAACTCGACGACGGACCAGAGCTGGCCCCCGTCGAGCTTGAGCACCATGCCGTTCTTGAGGTCGTTCGTGGAAGCCACGGTTGCGGAATCTCCTGGACTGACGTGGACCTGGGAGGCGTACGCGCCCTACAGCGCGAGCAGCTCCTTGGTCGTGATGGTGAGTAGCTCGGGTCCGCCGTCCGCCTCCTGGCGTACGACGAGCGTGTCATCGATCCGGACCCCGCCCCGGCCCGGGAGGTGGACCCCCGGTTCGACGGTGACCGGCACACAAGCGTCCAGTTTACCCATGGCCGCGGGTGCGAGCTGCGGGTCCTCGTCGATTTCCAGGCCCACACCGTGCCCGGTGAGGGGTGCGCCGACGTCACCATGGCCCGCCGCGACGAGAATCTGCCGGGCCGCGCGGTCGATGTCGCGGTACTCCGCGCCGGGTGCGAGGGCCTCCCGGCCGGCCCGCTGAGCGGCGAAGACGACGTCGTACAGCTCGATCTGCCAGTCGGCGGGAGTGGTCCCGATCACGAAGGTACGACCGATCTCGCAACGGTATCCGCGATAGTTCGCCCCCAGACAGACGGAGAGGAAGTCCCCTTCCTCGACCCGTCGGTCGGTGGGCCGGTGCCCGGCCCGCCCGGAGTGCGGCCCGGTGGCCACCGAGGTGGGGAAGGCGGGGCCGTCGGCGCCGTGGTCGACGAGGCGCCGCTCCAGCTCCAGGGCGAGGTGGCGCTCGGTCCTGCCGACCAGGATCGACTCCAGGAGCTCGCCGAGGGCCTGGTCGGCGATCTCGGCGGCGATCCGCAGACAGGTGATCTCGTCCTCGTCCTTGACGATCCTCAGCTGCTCCACGGCGCTCGCCAGATCGGCGAGGCGCACGCCGGGCGCGACGGAACCCATCGCCCGGTGCCGGGCGACGGTCAGATGGTGCTCCTCGACGGCGAGGGCGTCCGCCCCGGCCTTGCGGACGAAGTCGACGGCCGCGACCGCCGGGTCCCCGCCGCCGGTGGGCAGCAGCAGCTGGCGCAGCAGCTCGTCGAGCCGCCCGTCGGCCGGATCGGCGCCCGGGGCGGTCGGGCAGAGCAGCACGTCCTCCTCGGGGCCGAGCAGCAGCACGGCCCCGGCGGGCGAACCGCCGCTGAGATAGCGGACGTTGGCGGGGCGGGAGACCAGGGCCGCCGGGCTGCCCGCGGCCGCGCACCGATCGCGCAGTCGCATCCGGCGGTCCGCATACACCTCTGACATGTTCCGAGCGTACGAGCGGCCGCTCGACCTGGCCTGTTCAGCGGGTCCGACCGGGGCGGGTCCGTCAGCCGGCCGGCGGGCTCGCGATGGCGCGGGCCAGGACGTCGTCCAGGACCCGGGCGGTGGTCTCCACGTCGTACGTCGAATTGTCGATGATCGGCAGTCCTGAGCCGTACCAGCCGGCCATCCGGCCGTGGATGGCCGCGACCTCCTCGTCCGACAGGCGCCGGTTGCCGCTGCGCTCGGCGTTGCGCTCCAGGACCACGTCGAGGCCGGGCAGCAGGACGACGGGGAGCAGCCCGGGGCCGACATGGCGCTTCCAGCCGCCGAGGCCGACGACGGGCCAGTCGGGGAAGACGGCGTCGTCGAGGATGCAGGAGATGCCGTTGGCGAGGAAGTTGCGGGCGGAGAAGCCGCAGGTGCGGCGGGCGAGGCGGTACTGGGCCTCGGAGTTCTCGTTCCACCCGGCCTGGGGGTCGGCGAAGCCGGAGCACACCCATTCGCGCACGTCGTCGAGGCTGATGTGGGCGGTCGGGACGCGTCGGCGGCGCGCCCAGTGGCGGGCGACGGTGGTCTTTCCGGCGCCGGCCGGGCCGATGAGCAGCACGGCGAGCGTGGCGGTCCCGGTGCCGGTCACCACGGGCGGCATCGGCGGATGGGCGGTGACGGGGGCGCTGGTCCAGCCGGGCGCGGGCGGCGGGCCGTGCGGCGGTCCCGGCGGCGGCGCGCCCTGCGGGGCGGGGTACGGGTAGGGGTGCTGCTGCGGGGCGGGCGGAACGGGAGGTGGCGCGCCCTGAGCGGCGCCGGGGGCGTGCGCCCAGGCCGAGGGGTCGGCGGGCTGGTGCGGTGGCGACGGAGCCCCCATGCCGTGCTGCATCCCGGTGCCCACTCCGTCCCGTACCCCTTTTGCTTCCACTGTTGCCGGAACGTTACCGCCCCCGGCTTCCCGAGGGGAAACGGCCGGGGGCGGTACGAGGTCCCCGACGGGGCTCTCGTTCGACGTTCAGGCGGTGCTCAGGCGGTCGTCTCCTCCGCGAGCGCGCGCAGGGCGAGCCGGTAGGAGCCGATCCCGAAGCCGGCGATGGTGCCGGTCGCCACGGCCGCGACGACCGAGGTGTGCCGGAACTCCTCGCGGGTGTACGGGTTGGAGATGTGCACCTCGATGAGCGGCGCGGTGCGCTGGGCGGCCGCGTCGCGCATCCCGTACGAGTAGTGCGTGAACGCGCCGGGGTTGAGCACGACCGGGAGCGAGCCGTCCGCCGCCTCGTGCAGCCAGCGGATCATCTCGCCCTCGTCGTTGGTCTCGCGCACCTCGACGTCGAAGCCCAGCTCCTCGCCGAGGCTCCGGCAGGAGTCCACCAGGCCCTTGTAGGAGGTGGCGCCGTAGATGTCGGGCTCACGGGAGCCGAGCCGGCCCAGGTTCGGACCGTTGAGGACGAGGACCCGGCGCGGTTCGCTCACGCGGACACCTCGCCGTAGGCGGCGATCAGGACGGCCGGGTCGGGGCCCTCCAGGACGGTCGGCTTGCCGATGCCGTCGAGGACGATGAAGCGCAGCAGGTCGCCGCGGGACTTCTTGTCGACCTTCATGGTCTCCAGCAGCTTGGGCCACTGGTCGCCGCGGTAGGTGAGCGGCAGCCCGACCGACTCCAGGACGGCGCGGTGCCGGTCGGCGGTGGCGTCGTCGAGGCGTCCGGCGAGCCGGCCCAGCTCGGCGGCGAAGACCATGCCGACGGAGACGGCGGCGCCGTGGCGCCACTTGTAGCGCTCGTTCTTCTCGATCGCGTGGGCGAGGGTGTGCCCGTAGTTGAGGATCTCGCGGCGGCCGGCCTCCTTGAGGTCGCCGGAGACGACCTCGGCCTTGACCTGGATCGACCGCACGATGAGCTCGGCGGTGTGCGGTCCTGCCGGGGTGCGGGCGGCCTGCGGGTCCCCCTCGATCAGGTCGAGGATGACCGGGTCGGCGATGAAGCCGGCCTTGATGATCTCGGCGAGCCCGCTGACGTAGTCGTGCACCGGCAGCGAGTCGAGCGCCGCGAGGTCGCAGAGCACACCGGCCGGCGGGTGGAAGGCGCCGACGAGGTTCTTGCCCTCGGCGGTGTTGATGCCGGTCTTGCCGCCGACGGCCGCGTCGACCATCGCGAGCACGGTGGTGGGCACGGCGATCCAGCGCACGCCCCGCAGCCAGGTCGCGGCGACGAAGCCGGCCAGGTCGGTGGTGGCGCCGCCGCCGACACCCACG
Source organism: Streptomyces sp. NPDC094032 (assembly GCF_040303965.1). Classification (NCBI taxonomy): domain Bacteria; kingdom Bacillati; phylum Actinomycetota; class Actinomycetes; order Kitasatosporales; family Streptomycetaceae; genus Streptomyces; species Streptomyces sp. NPDC094032. The sequence continues at coordinate 121,242 of NZ_JBEOUE010000020.1, forward strand.
ATGATGTCGCTGCGGGTGAAACCGGTCTGGCCGAGCGCCTTCCAGCAGTAGGCGGCGACCTCGGCGGTCTTCGCCTCCTCGGCGTTGGGCACCTGGATGGCCACGGCCTCGTAGCCCTGGTCCGCGAGGTCCGCGCGCAGCGCCTCGCCCGTCTCGGCGAGCGCCTCGGGGTGGATCACGGCCACCCGCTTGGCGCCCGGGCCGATGAGGGTGGGGAGCTCGCCCAGCAGCTGCCGGCCGACCAGCACCTCGTACGGATCGGTGCCCGCCGAGCCGCCGACCTGGATCCGGGTCACCTTCTGGTCCGTCATACGTCCTTCAACTCCAGTGCGTCGAGAATCGCCTCGGCGACCTCTTCGGGCGTGCGGTCGTCGGTGGCGACGACGGCGCTCGCGACTTCTTCGTACAGATGGCGGCGCGCGTCCATCAGCTCGCGCCACTGGCGGCGCGGGTTGACCGCGAGCAGCGGGCGCGCGGCGCCGAGCCCGACGCGGCGGACCGCCGCCTCGACGTCCATGGAGAGGTACGCGACGGGCAGCGGCCCGAGCAGGGCGCGGGTGCCCGGGTCGAGCACGGCGCCGCCGCCGAGCGCGAGGATGCCCTCGTGCTCGGCGACCGCGGTGCGGACGGCTTCCCGCTCCAGGGCGCGGAAGTGCTCCTCGCCGTCCTCGACGAAGATGTCGGAGATCTCGCGTCCCTCGGCGGCGACGATGTCGGCGTCGGTGTCGCGGTAGGCGGCACCGAGCCGTCCGGCGAGCAGCGCGCCCACCGTGGACTTGCCGGAGCCCATCGGGCCGACGAGGACGACCAGCGGGCCGCCGGTCACCGGATGTGGAGGTTGTCGAGGTACGACCGCACGTTGCGGCGGGTCTCGGGGACGCTGTCGCCGCCGAACTTCTCCACGACGGCGTCCGCGAGGACGAGCGCGACCATGGCCTCGGCGACGATGCCGGCGGCGGGCACGGCGCAGACGTCGGAGCGCTGGTGGTGGGCCGCGGCGACCTCGCCGGTGGCGACGTCGACGGTGGCGAGCGCGCGGGGCACGGTCGCGATGGGCTTCATCGCGGCGCGCACGCGCAGCAGCTCGCCGGTGGTCAGACCGCCCTCGGTGCCACCGGCGCGGCCGGTGGAGCGGGTGATGCCGTCGGGGCCCTTGACGATCTCGTCGTGGGCCTGGGAGCCGGGCACCCGGGCGAGGTCGAAGCCGTCGCCGACCTCGACGCCCTTGATGGCCTGGATGCCCATGAGCGCGGCGGCGAGCCGGGCGTCGAGGCGCCGGTCCCAGTGCACGTGCGAGCCGAGGCCGACGGGCACGCCGTAGGCGAGCACCTCGACGACGCCGCCGAGGGTGTCGCCGTCCTTGTGGGCCTGGTCGATCTCGGCGACCATCGCCTTCGACGCGTCGGCGTCGAGGCAGCGCACCGGGTCGGCGTCCAGCTTCTCGACGTCGGCGGGGGTCGGGTAGACGCCGTACGGGGCCTTGGCGGCGGCGAGCTCCACGACGTGGGAGACGATCTCGATGCCGGCCGCCTCCTTCAGGAAGGAGCGGGCGACGGCGCCGAGGGCGACCCGGGCGGCGGTCTCACGGGCGCTGGCGCGCTCCAGGATCGGCCGGGCCTCGTCGAAGCCGTACTTCTGCATGCCGGCCAGGTCGGCGTGGCCGGGGCGGGGCCGGGTCAGGGGCGCGTTGCGGCCCGTCTCCTTGAGCTCCGCGGGGTCGACGGGGTCCGCCGACATGACCTTCTCCCACTTGGGCCACTCGGTGTTGCCGACCATGACGGCCACCGGGGAGCCGAGCGAGAGGCCGTGGCGGACTCCGCCGAGGAAGGTGACCTCGTCCTGCTCGAACTTCATCCGGGCGCCGCGCCCGTAGCCGAGGCGCCGCCGCGCGAGGTGGTCGGCCACCAGTTCCGTGGTGACCGGCACGCCTGCGGGAAGTCCTTCGAGGGTTGCAACCAGCGCGGGTCCGTGGGACTCCCCCGCCGTCAGCCAACGCAGCCTGCTCAACGATGCTCCTCATGCTCGCGCCTGGGCTCTGCTCCGGCGCGACCTGGGTGCGCGGCCCCGGTCCGCCTGCCCTGATCCTCCCACGTCCGGGCGGCTGATCGATCGCCGGTCCAGGGGTCGGGACGCATCTGTCAGGTGTCGGGTCGGGTTTCGGCCACCCCCCGTCACGAGCTCCGGAGCACGCGCCGTCAGCGCGCCGAGAGCGCCCGCTCCCCCGCCGCCCGCATCGCGGCCAGCGGCCCGGGAGCCCGCCCGGTCATCTGCTCGACCTGGAGCACCGCCTGGTGGACCAGCAGGTCGAGGCCGCCGACCACCTTGCCGCCGCGCGCCGACCAGGCGGCGGCGATCCGGGTGGGCCACGGGTCGTAGAGCACGTCGAAGAGGGTGCCGGGGGCGTCGGGCACGGCCGCCGCGAGGGCGTCCGTGGTCCCGGCCGGCGTGGTGGCGACGACCAGCGGGGCCGCGAAGGCCTCGGCGGCGTCGTCCCAGGCGGCGGTGCGCACGTCGACGCCGAGCCGCTCGCCCCAGCCGCGCATCTCCTCCGCGCGCGCCTCGCTGCGTACGTACGCGGTGACGGGCCCCGAGCAGATCACGGCCAGGGCGGCGAGCGCCGAGGAGGCGGTGGCGCCGGCGCCGAGGATCGCGGCCGAATCCACCTTCTCGACGGCCCGCTCGCGCAGGGCGGCGACGATGCCGGGGATGTCGGTGTTGTCGCCGATCCGGCGCCCGTCCTCGGTGAACACGACGGTGTTGACCGCCTCGACGGAGGCCGCCGTGTCGGTGACCTCGTCGAGCAGGGGGATGATCGCCCGCTTGAGCGGCATCGTGAGCGAGAGCCCCGCCCACGACCCGTCCAGCTCCGCCACGAACCCGGGCAGCGCAGCCTCGTCCACCTCGAACCGGTCGTAGGACCAGTCGTCGAGCCCGAGCTCCCGGTACGCGGCCCGGTGCAGCACCGGGGAGAGCGAGTGCGCGATGGGCGAGCCGAGAACGGCCGCGCGTCGTACCGTCGCCATCAGTTCTTCCTCGACTCGTTGAATTCCTTGACGAGCTTCTGGTGCTCCTCGTTCGTCTTGGTGAACTTGGAGGTCTTGCCGTCGATCGAGATGAAGTAGTACCAGCCGTCCTTCGTCGGGTTCAGCGCGCCCTCCAGCGCCTCCATCCCGGGGTTGCCGATCGGACCGGGCGGCAGGCCCTTGACGAAGTAGGTGTTGTACGGGTTGTCGAACGTCCGCAGCTCCGCGTGCGTCAGGTCGATCTTGCTCTGGTTCTTGATGTAGTTGTACGAGGAGTCGAACTGGAGCCCGCCGAAGGTCTGCGGGTTCGACGGATTGAGGCGGTTGTAGACGACCTCGGCCATCTTGCGGAAGTCTTCGTGCGAGATGCCCTCGGCCTGGACCAGGCTGGCGATCGTCACGAGCTCCCAGGGACTCTGGACGCCCAGTCCCCGCGCCTTGGCGTCCAGTTCCAGCTTCGTGTACTCCTGGTTCGCGCGGCTCACCATCTTGCGGAGCACGTCCTCGGGCTTGTTGCCCTTGGCCACCGGGTAGCTCGCCGGGAAGAGGAAGCCCTCCAGCGGGTCCTTGACGTTCTTGTGGTTCTTCGCCCAGTCGGGAAGGCCGAGCTCGTTCGCCTTCGCCTTGGCGACGCCCATCGTCGTGCCGGGGTCCAGTTCGAGCCGCTTGTCGATCTGCGCGTACACCCAGACGTTGCGGCTGCCCTCGGGGATGACGAAGTTGGACTTGCTCGCCGGGCTGAGCATCAGCGTGACCGCGCTCTCGGCCGACATCCCCTTCCTCAGGGTATAGACACCGTCCTGGATGGAGACGCCCTTGGGGTTCTTCTGCTGGGCGGAGACGAAGGCGTCGACGCTCTTGACGACCCCCGCCTTCTTCAGGATGTTGCCGATGTCGGAGCCGAGGGCGCCACGCGGGATCTCGATCTGGATGGAGCCGGTGCCCTCGCCGGCGTAGTCGGGCGCCGCGCCGAACTGGCCCTGCCAGAACTTGTAGCCGACATAGCCGACGCCGCCCACGCCGCCGCCGATGACGAGCGCCACGACCAGGCAGGCCATGCCGTTCTTGGCCTTGCGCTTGCCGTTCTTGCCGTTCTTGCCGCCCCTGCGGCCGCGAGGGCTCTCGGGCTCCTCGTCGTACTCCTCGTACGTGTCCTCGGGGGCGTCGGCGTCCTCGTGTTCGACGGCGGGGCGGCCGCGACGGCTGCGGCGGCCGCCGGGCTCTCCGGCCGGGACCGGGGCCGGGGCCTCCTCACCGGTGAAGAAGGGGTGATCCTCCTCCGGCTCCTGCTGCGCCTCCGCCTCCCAGTCGGTGACCGGCTGCTGCGGCGGGACCTGGCGGCGGCCCGGGGGCTGCGGCGGCGGGTACGCCTCGGGGGTGCCGTAGAGGTCGGGCTGCTGGCCGCCGTAGGGGTCGGCGGGCGGGGCGTTGTACTGCATCGCCGCCTGGCCGGTCTCCCAGTTGCCGTCGTACTGCTGCGCGGGATACCCGGGCGTGTCGTACCCGCCCGGGTTCCCGTACTGCTGTTCGCCGTACCCCTGTGGATAGTGCGGCTGCTGGGGCTGCTGATGCTGCTGCTGCGCCTGCTGGTAGGGATCGCCGCCGTAGGCCTGCCCGTACTGCTGCTGCCCGTACGGGTCCTGCTGTCCGTACTGCTGCTGCCCGTACTGCTGCTGCGCCTGCTGCGGATACTGCTGCTGGCCTTCCCACCCCTGGTCCCCGTACAGCGGGTCCGTGGGGTGCCACGGTTCGGAGCCTGGGCCCCGGCCATACTCAGTCATCGATCCCCAAACAGCCGCGAGGCTTCCGGACGATCCGCCTCTACGTAGTGCGGCAGCTGTTCGAACACCGCCGCATCGCGCGGAACGTTACCGTATCGCGATCAGATGACCACTTCGACGCCCTCGCCGGGCGGATTACCTGATACCCGTTCGGACTCAAGAGCGTTCTGCAGGATGATCACAGCGGCGGCCTGATCGATGACGGACCGCCCCTTCTTGGACTTCACCCCGGAGGCGCGCAGCCCCTGGGTCGCCGTCACCGTGGTCATCCGCTCGTCGACCAGCCGGACCGGCACCGGGGCGATGCCCTTGGCCATCTCCCCGGCGAAGGCCCGGACCTTCGTCGCGGCCGGACCCTCCCGCCCGCTGAGCGAGCGGGGCAGGCCCACGACGACCTCGATCGGCTCGTACTCCTCGACGATCTGGCGCAGCCGCCGGTGGGCGGCCGGGACGTCACGCCCCGGCACGGTCTCCACCGGCGTGGCGAGGACCCCGTCGGGGTCGCACGAGGCGACCCCGATCCGGGCGTCCCCGACGTCGACCGCGATACGGCGTCCGCGGCGCATCGTCACGCGGTCTCCACCACGAGACGCTCGACGGCCTCGATGGCGTCGCCGACGGCCTGCGGGTTCTGACCGCCGCCCTGGGCGACGTCGGGCTTGCCGCCACCGCCGCCGCCGAGGGTCTTGGCCGCGGTGCGGACCAGCTCGCCGGCCTTGAGACCGCGCTCACGGGCGGCCTCGTTGGTGGCGATCACCGTCAGCGGCTTGCCGTTGACCGTGGTGAACAGGGCCACGACCGCCGGACGGTCGGAGGAGATGCGGCCGCGCACGTCGAGGACCAGCTTGCGCAGGTCGTCGGCGCCGGTGCCGTCCGGGACCTGGCCGGTGACCAGGGCCACGCCGCGGATGTCCTTGGCGGAGTCGACCAGACCGGCGGCGGCCTGGAGGACCTTCTCCGCGCGGAACTTCTCGATCTCCTTCTCGGCGTCCTTCAGCTTGCCGAGCATCGCGGAGACCTTCTCCGGCAGCTCCTCCGGACGTCCCTTGACCAGCTCCTGGAGCTGGGCGACGACCGTGTGCTCACGGGCGAGGAAGTGGTACGCGTCGACGCCGACGAGGGCCTCGACACGGCGCACGCCGGAGCCGATGGAGGACTCGCCGAGCAGCTTCACCAGACCCAGCTGGGCGGTGTTGTGCACGTGGGTGCCGCCGCACAGCTCCTTGGAGAAGTCGCCGATGGTCACCACGCGGACCTTCTCGCCGTACTTCTCGCCGAACTCGGCGATGGCGCCCTGGCGCTTCGCCTCGTCGATCGGCATGACCTCGGCGTGCACCTCCAGCTCGCGCGAGAGGACCTCGTTGATCTTCTGCTCGACGTCGGTCAGGACCGCGCCGGGCACGGCGTTCGGCGAACCGAAGTCGAAGCGGAAACGGCCCGGCGAGTTCTCCGAACCGGCCTGGGCGGCGGTCGGGCCGAGCGCGTCACGCAGCGCCTGGTGGGTGAGGTGGGTGGCGGAGTGGGCGCGGGCGATGGCCCGACGGCGCTTGATGTCGATGGCGGCGTAGGCGGTGGCGCCCACGGTCACCTCGCCGACCTGCACCGAACCCTTGTGCACGGACACACCGGGGACCGGCTGCTGCACGTCGCGGATCTCGATGACCGCGCCGGAGTGCAGCTTGATGCGGCCCTGGTCGGCGAGCTGGCCGCCGCCCTCGGCGTAGAACGGGGTGCGGTCCAGGACGACCTCGACCTCGTCGCCCTCCGAGGCGGCCGGCGAGGGAACGCCGTTGACCAGCAGACCGACGACGGTGGTCTCGCCCTCGGTGTTGGTGTAGCCGGTGAACTCGGTGGCGCCGTTGCCGTCGGCGATCTCGCGGTACGCGGTGACGTCGGCGTGACCGGTCTTCTTGGCCAGGGCGTCGGCCTTGGCGCGGTCCCGCTGCTCCTTCATCAGGCGGCGGAAGCCGTCCTCGTCCACGGACAGCCCCTGCTCGGCGGCCATCTCCAGGGTGAGGTCGATCGGGAAGCCCCAGGTGTCGTGGAGCAGGAACGCCTTGTCACCGGAGAGGATCGTGCCGCCGGCGGCCTTGGTCTCGGTGACCGCGGTGTCGAGGATGTTCGTGCCGCCCTTGAGGGCCTTGAGGAACGCGGCCTCCTCGGCGAGCGCGACGGTCTCGATGCGCTTGCGGTCGGTGACCAGCTCCGGGTACTGCTCGCCCATCGTGTCGATCACGGTGTCGACGAGCTCCTGCACGACCAGACCGGTGGCGCCGAGCAGACGCATGTTGCGCACGGCGCGGCGCATGATGCGGCGCAGCACATAACCACGGCCCTCGTTGCCCGGGGTGACACCGTCGCCGATGAGCATCACGGAGGTGCGCATGTGGTCGGCGACCACACGCAGCGACACGTCGCTGTCGTGGGCCTTGCCGTAGGCGACACCGGTCAGCTCGGTGGCCTTGTCGATGACGACCTGGAGGGTGTCCGTCTCGTACATGTTCTGGACGCCCTGGAGGATCATCGCCAGGCGCTCCAGGCCGAGGCCCGTGTCGATGTTCTTCGACGGCAGCTCGCCGAGGATCGGGAAGTCGTCCTTGCCCGTGCCCTCGCCGCGCTCGTACTGCATGAAGACCAGGTTCCAGATCTCCACGTACCGCTCGTCGTTGACGGCCGGGCCGCCCTCGACGCCGAACTCCGGACCGCGGTCGTAGTTGATCTCGGAGCAGGGGCCGCAGGGGCCGGGGACGCCCATGGACCAGTAGTTGTCCTTCTTGCCGAGGCGCTGGATGCGCTCGGCCGGGACGCCGACGACGTCGCGCCAGATCTGCTCGGCCTCGTCGTCCTCCTGGTAGACGGTGATCCAGAGCTTCTCCGGCTCAAGCCCGTAGCCGCCGTGCTCGACCGGGGTGGTCAGCAGCTCCCAGGCCAGCTTGATGGCGCCTTCCTTGAAGTAGTCGCCGAAGGAGAAGTTGCCGCACATCTGGAAGAACGTGCCGTGCCGGGTGGTCTTGCCGACCTCCTCGATGTCCGGCGTGCGGACGCACTTCTGCACGCTGGAGGCGCGCGTGAAGGGCGGCTTGACCTCACCCAGGAAGTAGGGCTTGAACGGCACCATGCCCGCGGGGACGAGCAGCAGAGTCGGGTCGTCCGCGATGAGCGACGCCGAAGGGACGACGGTGTGACCGCGCTCCTCGAAGAAGCTCAGCCAGCGGCGGCGGATTTCAGCCGACTCCATCAGTGGTCCTCATTCCGGTTGTACGAAAACGAATACGGGGTGGTCGTGCCGGGGTCCGCGAGCGGCCCGAGCGCGGCCCTGCGGCGCGGCGCGGGGAGTTCACGGCCGGGGTCCTGGTCCGCCGGGGCGTCCAGGCCGAGGGCCGAGCCGAGCTCGGCCTCGCGCTGCAGCATGCCCGCCCTCACGTCGAGGGCGAAGTCCTTGAGCCGGTGGCCGGTCTCGATCGCCTTGTCCGCCGCCTGGGCGGCGAGGCTCTCGGGGGTCAGCTGCTTGAGCTTGCGGTTGACCTTGGTGGTGGCCCAGACGCCGGCGGCCGCGCCGGCGGTGAACCAGAACGTACGGCGGAACATCGTGCTCAGCCCTTCTGCTTCCGGCGCCTCGCGGACGGCACGGTGCGACCGACGATCACAGTACGCGGGTCGGGCGCGGGCGGCGCGTCCTGCCGGCCGCGGCTCATCGCCCTGCGGACCCCGTAGCCGAAGGCCGCGACCTTGACCAGGGGGCCGCCGAAGGTGGAGGCGACGGTGGTGGACAGCGCGGAGGCGTTGGAGGTGACCTCCTGGACGTCCGAGGCGATGGCGTCGACCCGGTCGAGCTGGGTCTGCGCGGAGCGCACGGTCGCGGAGGCGTCGGCGAGCAGCGGGACGGCCTGTTCGGTCACGTCCGCCACCAGCTTGGTGGTCGCCTTGAGCGTCTGCGCCAGCCTCACCAGCACCACGGCGAGGAAGGAGACCAGGATCGCCCAGAACACGGCCACCAGGATCCCGGCAACCTCTCCACCGGTCACTCTGCACCGCTCTCTGCTGTCGCTCTTGTCAGCTCTTGCCATCGGGACTCCGACGGACGCCGGACCCTTGTTTATCAGTCCTCCGACCCTATCGCGCCGGAGCTCTCGCGCCGTACCGCATTACCGCTCGCGGGAGGGGAGTTGCGCCGGTCCGATTGTACGGAGCGCGCGCGGATGAGTACGCTCCGTGTCCCATGCGACGGAGCAATCTCCCTGTGGAGCTCAACCGGTTCGTGGGCCGGGCCTCCGAACAGGACGAACTGACCCGCCTCATCGAGGAGTTCCGCCTGGTCACGGTCGTCGGTGTGGGCGGGGTCGGCAAGACGCGGCTGGCCCTGCGCACCGCCAGTGCCGTGCAGAAACGCTACGCCGACGGGGTCCGGCTCGCGGAACTGTCCGCGCTGCGCGACCCGGAGCTGGTGGCCCACGCCCTGGTCGAGGCCCTCGGTCTGACCGACCACACCCTGCGCGGCCCGCGGGAGGTGCTGACCGAGCACCTCGCGGACCTCCGGCTGCTGCTGGTGGTGGACGGCTTCGAGCACCTGGTCGACGCCTGCGCCGGGCTGCTGCGGGAGCTGTTGCTGTCCTGCCCCGGGCTCACGGTCCTGGCCGTGGGCCGCCGCCCGCTGCGGGTGGACGGCGAGGCCGTGCTGGCGCTCGCGCCGATGGACGAGGCCGACGCGGTGGCGCTGCTCACCGAGCGGGCGGCGGAGTCGGCGGAGCGGCATCCGCTGGGCGCCCCCGAGCCGGTGCGGGAGCTGTGCCGGCGCCTGGACGGCATCCCGCTCGCGCTGGAACTGGCGGCCGGGCGCCTGCCGCTGCTCTCGGTGGAGCAGGTGCTCCACCGGCTCGACGACCGCTTCCGGCTGCTCGACGGCGGGCGGCGCGGCGCGCTGCCCCGGCACCGGACGCTGCGCACGGCGATCGGCTGGAGCCACGAGCTGTGCACCCCGGAGGAGCGCCTGCTGTGGGCGCGGCTCTCGGTGTTCGCGGGCCCCTTCGACCTGGAGGCGGTGGAGTACGTCTGCTCGGGGCCCGGGCTGCCGGTGGAGCGGGTGCTCGACGTCCTCGGCGAGCTGCTCGCGCAGTCGCTGGTGGCGCGGGAGGAGTCGGCGGCGGGGCCGCGCTACCGGCTGCTCGACACGGTCGCGGCGTACGGGGCCGAGTGGCTGGCTGCGCTCGGCGACGTCGAGCGGATGCGGCGCAGGCACCGCGACTGGTACATGGGGCTCGCCACCTGGTGCGAGCTGGAGTGGTTCAGCCCCCGGCAGGCGGAGGTGGCGGCGGTCACGGACGTGGCGCTGCCGAATCTGCGGGCGGCGCTTGAGCTGTGTCTGGAGTCGGCGGAGGACGTCCCGCTGGCCCAGCATCTGGCGGGCACGCTCTGGTTCTACTGGGCGGGATGCGGGCGCCTGTCGGAGGGCCGGCACTGGCTCGACCGGGCGCTGGGCGCCTTCCCGGCGCTCGCGGAGCACGAGGACGCGCGGCTGAAGGCGCTGTGGGTGCTGGGGTACGTGGCGATCCTGCAAGGGGATCCGACGGCGGCGGTGGCGGCGCTGCACGAGTGCGGGGAGCGGGCGGGCGCCACGGGCAACGCGGTGGCGCAGGCGTACGCGACGCACCGGATGGGGTGTCTGGCGCTGCTGTCGGACGACATGCCGCGGGCCGAGGAGCTGATCGGGCGGGCCCTGGAGTCGTACCGGGAGCTCGGCGAGCTGAACAGCAACGTGCTGATGGCCCAGGTCGAGCTGGCGATGGCGCGGGCGTTCCAGGGCGACCTGGAGGGCGCGGTGGCGCTGTGCGTCGAGGTCCGGGAGGTCTGCGAGGAGCGGGGCGAGCGGTGGACGCGGGCGTACGCGCTCTATGTCCTGGCGTACGCGGCGCTGACCGACGGGGAGTACGCGCGGGCGCGGGAGCTGCTCGCCGAGTGCGTCACCATCGACCACGCCTTCCACGACCTGGTGGGTCTGGTGCTGGCGATCGAGCTGCTCGCGCTGGTGCGGGCGGCCGAGGGGGACATGCGGGAGGCGGCGGTGCTCCAGGGCGCGGCGGCGCCGATGTGGGACTCGGTGGGGCTGCCGCTGTTCGGCTCGGGCCATTTCGGCGGGCCGCGCGCGCTGTGCGAGCGGCAGGCGGGCGAGGCGCTGGGCGGCGAGGGCTACGGTGCCGCGTTCGGCGAGGGCCGGGCGCTGTCGCTGGACGAGGCGGTGGAGCGGGCGCTCAGCGGGCGTCGGGATCCGGCCATCCGCGGCCAGCGGGGCGGGGCGGCGGCGCCGCGGCCGTTCCGCAGTGCCCGGGCGACGGTCGCCGGACACGCGGAAGCCCGCCGGCTCCCCCACCGGTGAGGGCGGGGGAAGCGGCGGGCTGAGACCGCGGGTGCGGTACTACTGCCGTGCTGGGATCAGCGGGCGTAGTACTCGACGACCAGCTGCTCGTCGCAGATGACCGGGATTTCCTTGCGGTTCGGGTCGCGGTCGAGGCGGAAGGCCAGGGCCTTCAGGTTGACCTGCAGGTAGCGCGGGGTCTCACCGTCGGCGGCGAAGCCACCCTCACGGGCGACCTCGAACAGCGGCTTGGTGCGGCTGCGCTCGCGGACCATCACGACGTCGTCGGGACGGACGCGGAACGACGGCTTGTCGACCTTGGTGCCGTTGACCTGGATGTGGCCGTGGACGACCATCTGGCGGGCCTGGTAGATGGTGCGGGCGATGCCCGAACGCAGGACCAGGGCGTCGAGGCGACGCTCGAGCTCGACGACCAGCGCCTCGCCCGTCTTGCCCTCGGCCTTCTTGGCACGGTCGTAGGCGCGCGCCATCTGGCGCTCGCTGATGTCGTACTGGGCGCGCAGACGCTGCTTCTCGAGCAGACGGACCTTGTAGTCCGAGTTCTGCTTGCGGCCACGGCCGTGCTCGCCCGGCGGGTAGGGGCGGGCCTCGAAGTACTTGACAGCCTTCGGCGTCAGCGCGATGCCGAGCGCACGGCTCTTCTTGACCTTGGGACGCGACTGGTTAGGCACGTTCTCCAGACCTCCGTTGTAGGTTAGGTTAGGCTCACCTTACTCAAGGAGATCGCATGTCTCGCCCGGGGAACACCACACGCATCACGGACGGCAACACAAAGACCGACGCCATTTCATCCACGGAAGCCGTGGAGGGCATCGATGCGACGGAGGTCCGATCAGCTCATGGTCAGCCGCGTCCAAACGGGCTTGATCTCGCACGGATGCCGTCAGCAGCCGAGCGCACACGAACTCTCGTACAGAGTACATGCTCCGCGGTGCTGCTGATTCCGGGGGCCCCCGGTCACCACCCCGAGCAGCTCTCCCCCGAGGCCCGCGCGGTCGGACCCGACGGCGAGATCTTCCTCCTCTACCCGGCGGACGCGGCGCCGGTACGGGCCGCCACTCACGCGCAGGACGACGAGCTGCCGGTCGTGCTGGAGCTCACGGACGTCGCCCCCGTCTCGGTCCCCCACCGGATCCGGGGCCGGGCCTGGATCTCCGGCTGGCTCACCCGCGTGCCCGGGATCGCCGAACCCGGCCGGATGATGCTCCGCCTGGAGGTCGGCGCCGCCAACGTCGACGACCTGTGGGGCTGCGGCGAGGTCGACCCCGAGGAGTTCGCGGCGGCCGAGCCCGATCCGCTGCGGATCCACGAGACCGAGCTGCTCCAGCATCTGCACGCCGCCCACGGCGACCGGCTGCGCGAGCTGACCTCGCTGCTCGGCGCGCACGCGGCCACCCTGGTCCCCGACCGGGACGTGGCCCCGCTCGCCCTGGACCGCTTCGGGCTGCGGGTCCGCTTCAGCGCCGGCCCCGACTCCTGCTTCGACGCGCGCTTCGACTTCCCCGGGCCGGTGCGGGACGTCTCCGGGCTGCGCCAGGAGATGCACCGCCTCTTCGAGGCGGCCCGCTCCTGACCCGTACGGGAGGCCTAGCCGCCCTCGCCCTTCAGGCGCTCCCGCACCTTCTCCACCACGTCCGCGTAGCGCGCCTCCGCCCCGTAGCGGGTCGGCTCGTAGTAGCGCCTGCCGTGGACCGGGTCCGGGGCGTACTGCTGCGAGGCGATGGCGCCGGGGACGTCGTGCGGGTAGACGTACCCCTGGGCGTGGCCCAGCTTGGCGGCGCCCTTGTAGTGCCCGTCGCGCAGGTGCGGCGGGACCGGGCCCGCGAGGCCGTTGCGGACGTCGGCCTGGGCCGCGAAGATCGCGTTCGTCGCCGCGTTGGACTTCGGCGCGAGGGCCAGGGCGATGGTGGCGTGGCTGAGGGTCAGGGCCGCCTCCGGGAAGCCGATCATCGCGACGGCCTGGGCGGCGGCCACGGCGAGCGGCAGCGCGTTCGGATCGGCGAGGCCGATGTCCTCGCTCGCCGAGATCATCAGCCGCCGGGCGATGAACCGCGGGTCCTCGCCCGCCTCGATCATCCGGGCCAGGTAGTGCAGCGCCGCGTCCACGTCCGAGCCGCGGATCGACTTGATGAGGGCGCTGGCCACGTCGTAGTGCTGGTCGCCGTCCCGGTCGTACGTCACGGCGGCCCGGTCGACGGTCTCCTCGACCGTCTCCAGGGTGATCTCCGGCTCCCCCTTGGCCAGGGCGGCACCCGCTGCCGCCTCCAGGGCGGTCAGGGCCCGCCGCGCGTCGCCGCCGGCGATCCGCAGCAGATGGGCCTCGGCGTCCTCGGGCAGGGTCACGGCCCCGCCGAGCCCGCGCTCCTCCTCCAGGGCCCGCCGCATGAGCCCGCTCAGGTCCTCGTCGGTGAGCGGCTCCAGGGTGAGCAGCAGGGAGCGGGAGAGCAGCGGGGAGATCACCGAGAAGTACGGATTCTCCGTGGTGGCGGCGATCAGCGTCACCCAGCGGTTCTCCACGGCCGGCAGGAGGGAGTCCTGCTGGGCCTTGGAGAAGCGGTGGATCTCGTCGAGGAAGAGGACGGTCTCCTTGCCGTATCCCCCGACGGCCCGCCGGGCGCCGTCGATGACCGCGCGGACCTCCTTGACCCCCGCCGTGATCGCGGAGAGCTCCACGAAGCGCTTGTCGGTGGCCTTGGAGACCACGTACGCGAGGGTGGTCTTGCCGATGCCGGGCGGGCCCCACAGGATCACTGAGGAGGCCCCGGCGGGGCCGCCGCCGTCGCCGACCAGGCGGCGCAGGGGCGAGCCCGGCTTGAGCAGGTGCCGCTGGCCCACCACCTCGTCGAGGGTGCGCGGGCGCATCCGGACGGCCAGCGGGCTGCTGGCCGGGTCCTTCTCCTGGCGTTCTTCGGCGGCTGCGGTAAAGAGGTCGGGCTCCACGGTCATGAAGCCTAGGTCACCGCACTGACAGCGCGGGCGCCGTCAGCTGGTCCAGAAGTCCCACCAGCGGGTCAGGATCAGCATGCCGATGATGCCGATGTGCAGCACCGGCAGCACCCAGGTGAACTCGTCGAAGAAGGTGCGCACACCGCCCGGGGCGCGGATCACGCCCTGGCGCACGTTGTGCGAGGTGGTGTACCAGAACATGACGATGGTGGCGACCCAGGCCAGGCAGCACCACAGGCAGAGCGAGTTGATCTCGTACAGCGACTGGTACATGAGCCAGGTGCAGAAGCCGACGCCGAAGAGCGTGCCCGCGTTGAGGCCGAGCCAGTACCAGCGCCGGTAGCGGGCGCCGGCCAGCAGGCCCACGCCGATCGCGATCACCATGCCGTACGTGACGAGGCCGAGCATCGGGTTCGGGAAGCCGAAGACCGAGGCCTGCTCGCTCTTCATGATGTTGCCGCACGAGACGATCGGGTTGAGGCTGCACCCCGGGGTGAAGTTCGGGTCTTCGAGCAGCTTGAACTTGTCGATCGTGATGATCCACGCGGCGAGCAGACCGGCGGCGCCGGTGATCACCAGGAGCCAGGCGAAGGCGCGGCTGGCGCCGATGGTGCGGGGGTCCTCCCGCACGGCGGTCTCGTTCGCGGCCGCTGCTTTCGTCATGTCGCTCTACTCGCTCTTCTCGCGCGCTGGGCTCGTTCGTGACCGGGCACGGTCATTGTGCCGCACAGGGTGCCACGGGCCGCGTTCGCGGGCGGTAAGCGGGGCCCGGACGTACGGGAGGGGCCCGGCCGCGTGACGCGGACCGGGCCCCTCCTCCGTACCGTGCGCGGTCAGGCCAGCTTGGCCTTCACCGCGTCGAGCAGTCCGTCGAGGGCGACCGGCTGCTGCTCGCCGGACTCCATGTCCTTGAGCTGGACGACGCCCTCGGCGAGGTCCCGCTCGCCGGCGACGACCGCGAGGCGGGCGCCGGAGCGGTTGGCGTCCTTCATGGAGCCCTTCAGGCCCTTGCCGCCGAAGGAGAAGTCGGCCGCGATCCCGGCCTTGCGCAGCTCGGTGATCTTGCCGAAGAGCACCCGGCGGGCCTCCTCGCCGAGGGCCACCGCGAAGACGCTGGTGGCGGCCGGGAGGTCGAGCTCCACGCCCTCCGCCTCCAGCGCGAGGACGGTGCGGTCCACGCCGAGCGCCCAGCCCACGGAGGGCAGCACGGGGCCGCCGATCATCTCGGAGAGACCGTCGTAGCGGCCGCCGCCGCCGACCGCCGACTGCGAGCCGAGGCCGTCGTGGACGAACTCGAAGGTGGTGCGGGTGTAGTAGTCCAGGCCGCGCACCAGCTTGGTGTCGTCCTCGAAGACCACGCCCGCCGCGGTGATCAGCGCGCGCACCTCCGCGTGGTACGCCTTGCACGCGTCGCACAGGTAGTCGCGAAGCAGCGGGGCGTCGGCCAGCTGCTTCTGCACGGCCTCGCGCTTGTCGTCGAGCACGCGCAGCGGGTTGATCTCGGCCCGGCGCAGGGTCTCCTCGTCCAGGTCGAGGCCGCGCAGGAAGCCCTGGAGCGCCTCCCGGTAGACGGGGCGGCACTCCTTGTCGCCGAGCGAGTTCAGCAGGATGCGGAAGTTCCGCAGGCCGAGCGAGCGGTAGGCCTGGTCGGCCAGGATGATCAGCTCGGCGTCCAGCGCCGGGTCCTCGGCGCCGATCGCCTCGGCACCCACCTGCGAGAAGTGGCGGTAGCGGCCCTTCTGCGGGCGCTCGTAGCGGTAGTACGAGCCGGAGTACCAGAGCTTGACCGGCAGGTTGCCCTGCTTGTGCAGGCTGGCCTCCAGGGCCGCGCGCAGCACGGAGGCGGTGCCCTCGGGGCGCAGGGCCAGCTTGTCGCCGCCCTTGGTCTCGAAGGCGTACATCTCCTTGGTGACGATGTCGGTGGACTCGCCGACGCCGCGGGCGAAGAGGTTGACGTCCTCGAAGCCCGGGGTCTCGACATAGCCGTAGCCGGCCGTGCGCAGCGGGCCGGAGATCGCCTCGCGGACCGCGAGGTACTTCGCCGAGTACGGCGGGATCAGGTCGTACGTGCCCTTGGGGGCCTTGAAGGTGCTCACGTGGATCTCGTCACATTCCTCGTCGGGGAGCGTCAGGGGTGCTCCCGAGGCCGGCCGCCACCTGCCGCAGATAGGGGTTGGTGGCGCGCTCCTGGCCGATGGTCGTCTGGGGACCGTGCCCCGACAGCACCACGGTCGAGTTGTCGAGCGGCAGGCACACGCGGGCCAGCGATCCGAGCATCTCGTCCATGTCACCGCCGGGCAGGTCGGTGCGTCCGATGGAGCCGGCGAACAGCAGGTCCCCGGAGAAGAACACGGAGGGGATCTCCATGGTCTCGGGGGTCCGGAAGGTCACCGACCCCTTGGTATGGCCGGGCGCGTGCGCGACGGAGAGCTCAAGGCCCGCCAGCTCCAGCCGGGCGCCGTCGGTCAGCTCGCGCACGTCGTCGGGCTCGCCGACGGTCAGCTCGCCCATGAGGGGCATCCCGATGGAACGGCCGAGGGCCTTCTCCGGGTCGCTCATCATGTACCGGTCGGACGGGTGGATCCACGCGGGTACGTCATGGGCGCCGCAGACCGGGACGACGGAGGCGACATGGTCGATGTGGCCATGGGTGAGGACCACGGCGACGGGCTTGAGCCGATGCTTCCTGAGCGTCTCCTCGACTCCCTGGGCGGCCTGGTGGCCCGGGTCGATGATGACGCACTCCTCGCCTGCGGCGGGGGCGACCACGTAACAGTTGGTGCCCCAGGCCCCGGCGGGGAACCCGGCAATCAGCACGATCGTCCTTATTTGTCGTCCGGCAGATGGCTGCGGCGAAACGGAATGCAGCGGGTCAGAGCCTACCGGCGCTGCGTATTCCACAGCCAACCCGTATACGGTACGGGCACATCCGGCCAGGACTGAACAGACGATCGACAAGGAGCGGACCCGGTGGTCACCAGCGATCAGCGGCGGCGGCAGCTCGCCAGGGACAAGTACCAGCGTCAGCAGCAGCGGCGCGCGGAGTCGCGGCGCAGGTCGCGCCGCATCAGCGTGATCGCGGCCTCGCTCGCGGTGGTGCTCGCCGCGGGTGGCGCGGTGTACCTCTCGGTGGCGCTGTCGGGCGACGACAAGAAGGGCTCCGACAACGCGGCGGCTTCGCCCACGAACACGCCGAGCCCGGAGCAGAGCACGTCCTCGCAGCCCGAGCCGACGATGTCCATCGACAAGAAGGCCTCGTACACGATGGCCCTGAAGACCAACCAGGGCGACATCACGATCACGATGGACGCGGCCAAGGCCCCGCACACCGTGAACTCCTTCAAGCACCTCGCGGACAAGAAGTACTTCGACGGCACCAAGTGCCACCGCCTCACCACCTCGGGCATCTTCGTGCTCCAGTGCGGCGACCCGAAGGGCGACGGCACCGGCGGCCCGGGCTACGTCATCCCGGACGAGAACCTGAACGGCCTCGGCAAGGCGGGCGCGGACGGCTCCGTCACGTACCCGAAGGGCACGGTCGCCATGGCCAACGCGGGTGCGAACACCGGCGGCAGCCAGTTCTTCCTCGTCTACAAGGACACCAAGCTGCCCCCGAACTACACCCCGTTCGGCACCTTCGACGCGGCGGGCCTCAAGACCGTCGAGGACGTGGCGAAGGCCGGCGTCGAGGGCGGCGCGGGCGACGGTGCGCCGAAGAAGGGCGTCACCATCGAGAAGGCCGTCGTCACCAAGAAGTGACGCGACGGAGGGCCGGCGTCCGTACCCGCGCGTGACCGTTGAATTTCGGTCGTGCTGAGTGCGGACAGCCGGGCCGCCGTTCGCCTAGATTGGCGTTGTACAGCGCCGGCCGTCGGCCGGGCTGTGGAGGGCGGGCGAGACCCGCCGGGAATCCGTGGACGATGCCAGGGGGCCGGGCCCCCGTGACGGCATCATGGTGAGGAGGCGCTGTGAGCAGCGACCCGTGGGGCCGCGTCGACGAGACGGGCACCGTGTACGTGCGTACGGCCGAGGGCGAGCAGGTCGTCGGATCGTGGCAGGCGGGCACCCCTGAGGAGGCGCTGGCCTACTTCGAGCGCAAGTACGAGGGCCTGGTGGTCGAGATCGGCCTCCTCGAGAAGCGGGTGAGGACCACCGACCTCTCGGCGAAGGACGCCCAGACGGCGATCGAGCACATCCGCGAGCAGGTCCGGGAGCACCACGCGGTGGGCGACCTGGCCGCGCTGTCGGCCCGGCTCGACAAGCTGATCGAGACGGTCGAGTCCCGCCGCGAGGAGCGCAAGGTCCAGAAGGCCAAGCAGGCCGACGAGGCGCGCTCCGCCAAGGAGACGCTGGTCACCGAGGCCGAGGAGCTGGCGCAGAGCGAGCAGTGGCGCTCCGCGGGCGAGCGGCTGCGGGCGCTGGTGGACACCTGGAAGGGCCTGCCGCGTCTGGACCGCAAGTCGGACGACGAGCTGTGGCACCGCTTCTCGCACGCCCGCTCGGCCTTCTCGAAGCGCCGCAAGGCCCACTTCGCGGCGCTCGACGCGCAGCGCGAGGACGCCCGCAAGGCCAAGGAGAAGCTGGTCGCCGAGGCCGAGTCGCTCTCGAACTCGACCGACTGGGGCACGACGGCCGCCCGCTACCGCGAGCTCATGGCGGACTGGAAGGCGGCGGGCCGGGCCCAGCGCGAACACGAGGACGAGCTGTGGAACCGCTTCCGCGGCGCCCAGGACGTCTTCTTCGCGGCCCGTGGCGAGATCTTCGCCGAGCGGGACGCGGAGCAGACCGAGAACCTCAAGCTGAAGGAGGATCTCGCGGTCGAGGCCGAGAAGCTGGTGCCGGTGTCGGACCTGAAGGCGGCCCGCGCGGCCTTCCGTTCCCTCAACGAGCGCTGGGAGGCCATCGGCCACGTGCCGCGTGACGCCCGCCCGAAGGTCGAGGGCCGGATGCACGCGGTGGAGCGGGCGATCCAGGAGGCCGAGGAGTCGGAGTGGCGCCGCACCAACCCGGAGGCGCGTGCCCGCGCCGCGGGTCTGACCGGCCAGCTCCAGGACGCGGTCGACAAGCTGCAGAAGCAGATCGACACCGCCCGCGCCGCCGGCAACGACGCCAAGGCCGACAAGCTGGCGCGTGAGCTGGAGGGCCGCCAGGCGCTGCTCGACCAGGCCCTGAAGGGTCTGCAGGAGTTCGGCGGCTGATCGGCCCGTCCGACGGTACGAGAAGGGCCCCCGGCACCAGCCGGGGGCCCTTCTCGTGCGCTCGCTCAGGGGCGCCGGGCGCTGGTGACGCGGTACACGTCGTAGACGCCCTCGACGCCCCGGACGGCCTTCAGGACGTGGCCGAGGTGCTTCGGGTCGCCCATCTCGAAGGTGAACCGCGAGGTGGCCACCCGGTCGCGGGAGGTCTGCACGGCCGCCGACAGGATGTTGACGTGCTGGTCCGACAGGACCCGGGTGACGTCCGAGAGGAGCCGGGACCGGTCGAGCGCCTCGACCTGGATGGCGACGAGGAAGACCGAGGACTGGGTGGGGGCCCACTCGACCTCCAGGATCCGCTCGGGCTCCCGGGACAGCGAGTCGACGTTGACGCAGTCGCTGCGGTGCACCGAGACCCCGCTGCCACGGGTCACGAAGCCGATGATCGGGTCGCCGGGCACCGGCGTGCAGCACCGGGCCAGCTTGACCCAGACGTCCTCGACGCCCTTGACGACCACGCCCGGGTCGGCGCTGGAGCGGCGCTTGGAGCGGCCCCTGACCGGCGGGGCGGTCTCGGCGATGTCCTCGGTGGCGGCCTCCTCGCCGCCGAGGGCGTGGACCAGCTTCTGCACGATGGACTGGGCCGTGACATGGCCCTCGCCGATCGCCGCGTACAGCGAGGAGATGTCGCTGTAGCGCAGCTCGTGGGCGAGGGTGACGAGCGAGTCGCCGGTGAGGATCCGCTGGATCGGCAGATTCTGCTTGCGCATGGCCCGCGCGATGGCGTCCTTGCCCTGCTCGATGGCCTCGTCGCGGCGCTCCTTGGAGAACCAGGCGCGGATCTTGTTCCGGGCGCGCGGGGACTTGACGAAGCCGAGCCAGTCCCGGGAGGGACCGGCGCCCGCGGCCTTGGAGGTGAAGACCTCGACCAGGTCGCCGTTGTCGAGGGTGGACTCCAGCGGCACGAGCCGGCCGTTGACCCGGGCCCCTATGGTGCGGTGCCCGACCTCGGTGTGGACGGCGTAGGAGAAGTCGACCGGGGTGGCGCCCGCGGGCAGCGCTATGACGTCGCCCTTGGGGGTGAAGACGAAGACCTCGTTGCGGGAGAGGTCGAAGCGCAGCGACTCCAGGAACTCCGAGGGGTCCTCGGTCTCCTTCTGCCAGTCGAGCAGCTGGCGCAGCCAGGCCATGTCGTTGAGGTGGTCGTCCTTGCCGGCCTTCTTGGGCACGTCGGCGCGGACCTTGGAGGCGCCCGCGACGGCCTCCTGCTTGTACTTCCAGTGCGCGGCGATGCCGTACTCGGCGCGCCGGTGCATGTCGAAGGTGCGGATCTGGAGCTCGACGGGCTTGCCGTTGGGTCCGATGACCGTCGTGTGCAGCGACTGGTACATGTTGAACTTCGGCATCGCGATGTAGTCCTTGAACCGGCCGGGGACCGGGTTCCATCGCGCGTGGACGGTGCCGAGGGCGGCGTAACAGTCCCTGACCGTGTCGACGAGGACACGGATGCCGACCAGGTCGTAGATCTCCGCGAAGTCACGGCCGCGGACGATCATCTTCTGGTAGACGCTGTAGTAGTGCTTGGGGCGCCCGGTGACGGTGGCCTTGATCCGCGCCGCGCGCAGGTCGGCCTGGACCTCGTCGGTCACTATGGCCAGGTACTCGTCCCGCTTGGGGGCGCGCTCGGCGACCAGCCGGACGATCTCGTCGTACATCTTGGGGTAGAGGATCGCGAAGGCGAGGTCCTCCAGCTCCCACTTGATGGTGTTCATGCCCAGCCGGTGCGCCAGCGGGGCGTAGATCTCCAGGGTCTCGCGGGCCTTCTTCTCCTGCTTCTCCCGCTTGAGATAGCGCATGGTGCGCATGTTGTGCAGGCGGTCGGCCAGCTTGATGACCAGGACGCGCGGGTCCTTGGCCATGGCGACGACCATCTTGCGGACGGTCTCGGCCTGGGCGGCCTCGCCGAACTTGACCTTGTCCAGCTTGGTGACGCCGTCGACGAGCAGGGCGACCTGGTCGCCGAAGTCGCGACGCAGGGTGTCCAGGCCGTACTCGGTGTCCTCGACGGTGTCGTGCAGCAGACCGGCCATCAGCGTCGCCGGGTCCATGCCCAGCTCGGCGAGGATCGTGGTGACCGCGAGCGGGTGGGTGATGTACGGGTCGCCGCTCTTGCGCTTCTGGCCTCGGTGCCAGCGCTCGGCGACCTGGTAGGCCCGCTCGATCTGGCGCAATGTCGCCGTTTCGATCTTCGGATCGTTGGAGCGGACGATCCGCAGCAGCGGTTCGAGGACCGGGTTGTACGGGGAGGAGCGCTGCACGCCCAGGCGGGCGAGGCGGGCGCGCACCCGGCTGGAGGAGCCGCCCGTGCGGCCGGAGGGCGCGGGGGCGGGCCGAACCGACGGGGCCGGAGCCGGGGCCGCTGGCCTGGTCTCCGCGGCCTTGTTCTGGGGCGCGGCGGGTCCCGACGCGGCCTGGTCGGCCTGCTGCTCGGGCTGCGCGGCGGAGAGTGGCTGGGCCTCGTCTGGCAAGAGCGCTCCTCTGAGGAGAGTTCCGGGTCCCCCGGTCAGGCCCGGAAAGGCCATCGTATCGACCTGGAAGCGGCTGTGCTCACGCGCCTGCGGGCTGAGACGTCCGGGCCGCTCCCTGGAAGACCCCGTTCCGGGATGTGTCCGGAAAACGACGGGGGCGGCCCGGGGAATTCCCCGGGCCGCCCCCGTACGGGTCAGACGGTGCCAGACGGTGTCAGACGGTGATGAGCGCGGTGAGCGGAGCGCCGGCCAGGGCCGGCTCCAGACGGCTGCGGCCGGGCAGGAAGCCCAGCTCCATCAGGACGGCGACGCCGGCGACCTCGGCCCCGGCACGCCGGATGAGCTCGATGGAGGCCTCGGCGGTGCCGCCGGTGGCGAGGACGTCGTCGATGACCATGACCCGGTCGCCCGGGGCCAGGTCCTCGGCGTGCACCTCGATCTCGGCGGTGCCGTACTCCAGCTCGTACGCCTGCCGCAGGGTGGCCCCGGGCAGCTTCCCGGCCTTGCGGACCGGGATGAAGCCGAGTCCGGCGCGGACGGCGACCGGGGCGGCCAGGATGAAGCCCCGGGCCTCCAGGCCGACGATCTTCGTCGCGCCCTGCGCCGCGCACAGCCCGGCGAGGGCGTCGGTCAGAGCGGTGAACGCCTCCGGGTCCGCGAGCAGCGGGGTGATGTCCTTGAACAGCACCCCGGGCTTCGGGTAGTCGGGGACGTCACGGATGCGGCTGAGCAGCAGCTCCGTGGTGCTCTGGGCCTCGGCGGTCATCAGCGGCTCGCCTCACCGGCGAGGGCGCCCTCCGCGAGGTCACTGCCCTCGTCGAGGGACTCGCCCTTGGCGGCCGCGGCGGCGCGCTTCGCCAGGACGCGCTTCTTCAGGGCCTTCATCGCCGGCTCGCGCTCCTTGAGGTCGGCGACGAGCGGGGTGGCGATGAAGATCGAGGAGTACGCACCGGCGGCGAGACCCACGAACAGCGACAGCGAGATGTCGTTCAGCATGCCGGCGCCGAGGACGCCGCCACCGATGAAGAGCAGGCCGGCGACCGGCAGCAGCGCGACGACGGTGGTGTTGATCGAACGGACCAGGGTGCCGTTGATCGACCGGTTGGCGATCTCGCTGTAGGTCCAGCGGGTCTGCTTGGTGATGCCCTTCGTCTGCTCCTTGAGCGAGTCGAAGACGACGACCGTGTCGTAGAGCGAGTAACCGAGGATCGTCAGCAGACCGATGACCGTACCGACCGTGACCTCGAAGCCCACCAGCGAGTAGATGCCGACGGTGATGGTGAGGTCGTGGATCAGCGCGATGAGCGCCGCGACGGCCATTCTCCACTCGAAGGCGATGGCGAGGTAGATCACCACCAGGATCATGAAGACCGCGAGTCCGGTCCAGGCCTTCGTGGCGATCTGCTCACCCCAGCTGGGGCCGACGAGCTCCGCCGCGATCTTGTCCTCGGGGACGTTCAGGTCCTTGGCGAGCTCCGCGCGGACCTGGTCGGACTTCTGGGTGTCGAGACCGCCGACCTGGATGCGCAGGGAGCCGCTGCCGAGCTCCTGGACGATCGCGTCGTGGCCGGAGGCCTCTTCCGCGTACTCCTGGGCCTGGGTGACCGAGACGTTCGTCTTCGGGGTGGTGAAGACGGCGCCGCCCTGGAACTCGATGCCCATGTTGAGGCCGCGCACCGCGAGGGCCACGATCGCCGTGATGGTGATCAGGATCGAGATGCCGTACCAGATCTTGCGGTTGCCGATGAAGTCGTAGCCGACCTCACCTCGGTGGAGCCGGGCGCCGAGATCTCCGAGCTTCGACATCTCACGCCTCCTTCGGGTCGACGGGGGCGGACTGGCGGCGGGAGCGGCGCAGCGGCGGCTTCGCGCCCAGGCGCTTCGGGTCGAGGCCGGACCACTTGTGGCCCTCTCCGAAGAACTTGGTCCGGGCGAGGAGCGTCATCACCGGCTTGGTGAAGAGGAACACCACGACGATGTCGAGCAGGGTGGTCAGGCCGAGCGTGAACGCGAAGCCCTGGACCTTGCCGACGGTGACGATGAAGAGCACCGCGGCGGCGAGGAACGACACGAAGTCGGAGACCAGGATGGTGCGCCGGGCCCGCGGCCAGGCACGCTCGACGGCCGGGCGCAGCGTGCGGCCCTCGCGGACCTCGTCACGGATGCGTTCGAAGTACACGATGAACGAGTCCGCCGTGATGCCGATGGCCACGATGGCGCCGCAGACGGCCGGCAGGTTCAGCGCGAAGCCGATGGCCGGGCCGAGCAGGGCCATGATCACGTAGGTGAGCAGGGCCGAGACGCCGAGGCTGAGGATGGCGATCAGCGACAGGCCGCGGTAGTAGACCACCAGGTAGATGATGACCAGCGCGAGACCGATGGCGCCCGCGATCAGGCCGGCCTCCAGCTGGTCGCCGCCGAGCGCGGCGGTCACGGTGTCGACGCTCTGCGTGTCGAACGTGAGCGGCAGGGCACCGTAGGACAGGATGTTGCCGAGGTCCTGGGCCGACTGCTGGTTGAAGCTGCCGGAGATCTCGGCGCTGGCGCTCAGGGTCTGGCGCACGGAGGGGGCCGAGACGACCTCGCCGTCGAGGACGATGGCGAACTGGTTCTGCGGCTCCTGCTGCTGCGAGAGCTTGGCGGTGATCGTCTGGAACTTCTTGGCGCCGCCGCTGGTGAAGTCCATCGTGACGATCCACATGCCACGCTGCTGGTCGAAGACGCCCTTGGCGTCGTCGACGTCCTTGCCGTCCACCTCGGCGGGGCCGAGGAGGTACTTCTCCCACTGGCCGATGGCGTTCTTGCCACAGGCGACGGTCGGCTCGGTGGCCTTGACGCCGTTACCGGCGGCCGTGCGCTGCTTGGGGTCCAGGCAGTTCAGCGTGACGAACTTCTGCTGGAGGGCGGCGGTGGCCGGGTCGGCCGGGGTGTCGGCCTTCGGCGTGCCGGTCGCCTTCGGCGTCGTGGCGGACGTCGCGGTCGGCGTGGGGCTCGGGGCCTTCAGCGCCTCGGTGACGGCACGGCCCTGGGTGGACGCGGTGGCCGACGGGGTGGCGGACTTGTCCGTCTTGCCCTTGTCGGCGGTGGCGCCCGAGGCCGAGGGCTTCGGCGCGGGCTTGGTGCTGGCGTCCGGCGCCGGCGCCTGCTCGGCGGGGGCGACGGCCATGACCTGCCGGAAGTACAGCTGGGCGGTGGTACCGACCTGCTCGCGGGCCTGCTTCTCGTTCGTCCCCTTGGGGATGTTCACGATGATGTTCTCGCGGCCCTGCGTCTGGACCTCGGCCTCCGAGACACCCAGACCGTTGACGCGGCGCTCGATGATGCCGACCGCCGTGTTCATGTTGGTCTCGTTGACGGCGGACTCCTGTCCGGGCTCCGCCTTCGCCTTGAGCGTGATCGACGTACCGCCGGCGAGGTCGATGCCCAGGCGCGGGGTGGTGTGCCCCGACCAGAACATGCCGCCGGTGAGCGCGACCATGGCGATCAGAATGAGTGCCAGGGCGCGGCCCGGCCGGCTCTGTCCCCCCGCCGGCCTTCGGCCCTTCTTCGGTGCTGCCACCTGTCGTATCTCCCTGTCCAAACCGCCCCGCGCCGGTTGGGCGCGGAACGGCCACGAAGTGTGTGGTGGGGACCTGCCCCCGCAGACGTGAAACCGTCGCCGGAGCCGCGCGCGCCGGGTGGGCGGACGCGCGGCTCCGGCCGCGAACTACTTCGCCTCGGTCCCGCCGTCGGCCTTGCCGTCCTTGTCGCCCTCGGCGGCGTCCGTCTTCTTGGTGAGGTCGGCCTTGACGTCCTCGGTGGTCTCCTCGGCGGCCTCGGTCAGCGAGGAGGCGTCGTCGGGGACGACCTCGCCGGGCTCGTCGCCGTGGACGATCCGGTTGTACTCGGAGTCCTCCAGGACGGCGCCGATGGAGTTCTTCGCGTAGACCGCGTGGACGCCGGGCGCGACCTCGAGAAGGACGGTCTCGTCGCCGATCTCCTTGACGGTGGCGTACATCCCCCCGATCGTGCGAACGCCGGTACCGGGTGCCAGCTGGTTGCGCATCTCCGCCGCCTGCGCCTGCTTCTTCTTGGCAGAGCGGGTCATGAGGAACATGGCCCCGATGAGCACGATGAACGGGAGGAGCATGCCGATGTTATTCACGGGACGGAATTTCCTTCGCAAGGCCGCGAAGACTGCGCAGCCTGATTCGGGGGTGGGTGCGCCGACCATAAGGAGCGGCACCGGCGGAGTCTAGGCGAGTCCGCATCGATGGAACAACGCCCAGCATCGCACCCCGGTTCCCTAACGGGCGAGTCTCCGCGCCGTCACGCCCCGAACAGCCCCTGTTGTCCCTTTCCCGCCGCCCCAGGCCCCGCGGCCTGCGGCGGAACCATTCCCAGGTGGCTCCAGGCCGCCGGAGTGGCGACCCGGCCACGGGGTGTACGTGCGAGAAGTCCCTCACGTACGAGGAAGGGTTCGGCGACCTCCTCGACGGTCTCGCGCTCCTCCCCCACGGCGACGGCGAGGGTCGACAGGCCGACCGGGCCGCCGCCGAACAGCTTGAGCAGCGCCTGGAGCACCGCGCGGTCGAGGCGGTCGAGACCGCGGCTGTCGACCTCGTACACCCCGAGGGCGGCGGCGGCGATCTCGCGGGTGATCACGCCGTCCGCCCTGACCTGGGCGTAGTCCCGCACCCGGCGCAGCAGCCGGTTGGCGATCCGGGGGGTGCCGCGGGAGCGGCCGGCGATCTCGGCGGCGCCTTCGGTGTCGATCTCGACGTCGAGGAGGCCCGCGGAGCGGCGTACGACCCGCTCCAGCTCGTGCGGCTCGTAGAACTCCATGTGCCCGGTGAAGCCGAAGCGGTCGCGCAGCGGCGGCGGCAGCAGGCCGGCCCGGGTGGTGGCGCCGACCAGGGTGAAGGGCGGCAGCTCCAGGGGGATGGCGGTGGCGCCGGGGCCCTTGCCGACGATGACGTCGACGCGGAAGTCCTCCATCGCCATGTAGAGCATCTCCTCGGCGGGCCGGGACATCCGGTGGATCTCGTCGAGGAAGAGGATCTCGCCCTCCTGGAGCGAGGACAGGATGGCCGCGAGGTCGCCGGCGTGCTGGATGGCGGGGCCGCTGGTGATCCTGATCGGCGCGTTCATCTCCGCCGCGATGATCATCGACAGGGTGGTCTTGCCGAGGCCGGGGGCGCCGGAGAGCAGCACGTGATCGGCGGTGGCGCCACGCTGGCGGGCGGCCTTGAGGACCAGGTCGAGCTGCTGACGGACCTTCTCCTGGCCGACGAACTCGCTGAGGTCCTTCGGCCGCAGCGCGGCCTCGACGGCCTGGTCGTCGCCCTCGGCGGAGGCGTCGACGATGCGCTCCTCCTCGGCCGGTGCCGTCTCGTCGTCCCAGTTCACGGTGGTGGATGCCTTCTTCTTCGTACGGGAGGTCAGCGGGCGCGGTTGAGGGTCTGCAGGGCGGCGCGCAGCAGCTGCGGGACGGGCGCGGAGCCGGTCTCGGCGAGCGCGGCCTCGGCCTGCGGGGTGACGGCCGCCACGGCCTCCTCGGCCTCGCGGCTCGCGTAGCCGAGCCCGACGAGGGCGGCGGCGAGCTGCTCGGTCCAGGGGGCGGGTCCACTGGCGACGGCCCGCTGGGCGCCCACGAGGCCACTGCTGCCGAGCGGGGAGCCCAGCTTGTCCTTCAGTTCGAGGAGGAGCTTCTGGGCGCCCTTCTTGCCGATGCCGGGGACGGCGGTCAGCGCCTTCTCGTCGCCGGTGGAGAACGCGAGCCGCAGCGCGTCGGGGCGGTGCACGCCGAGCATGGCCTGGGCGAGCCGGGGGCCGACCCCGCTGGCCGTCTGGAGCAGCTCGAAGACCTGCCGCTCGTCGTCGTCGGCGAAGCCGTACAGCGTGAGCGAGTCCTCACGGACGACCAGTGAGGTGGCGAGCCGGGCGTGCTCGCCGATCCGCAGCCCGGCGATCGTGTTCGGGGTGCACTGGACGGCCATGCCGATGCCGCCGACCTCGACGACGGCGGTCGAGGGGGCGAGGGCGGCCACCGGGCCGCTGACGAAGGCGATCATCGGGTACGGCCTTTCGAGGCGTGCAGGGCGACGGCCTGCTGGAGGCGGTTCTGGGCGGGGGCGCGCCAGATGTGGCAGATGGCGAGGGCGAGGGCGTCGGCGGCGTCGGCCGGCTTGGGCGGGGCGGAGAGCCGGAGCAGCCGGGTGACCATGGCGCCGACCTGGGCCTTGTCGGCCCGGCCGCTGCCGGTGACGGCGGCCTTGACCTCACTGGGCGTGTGCAGGGCGACGGGCAGGCCGCGGCGGGCGGCGCAGAGCATGGCGACGGCGCTGGCCTGGGCGGTGCCCATCACCGTGCTCACGTTGTGCTGGCTGAACACGCGCTCCACGGCCACGAGTTCGGGCTGGAAGCGCTCGATCCACTCCTCGATCCCGCGCTCGATGCCGACCAGCCGGGTGCCGATGTCGGCGTCCGCGGGCGTCCGCACGACACCGACCCCGAGCATGGACAGCGGCCGCCCGGCGACGCCCTCGACGACCCCGACACCGCAGCGGGTCAGTCCGGGGTCAACCCCGAGTACGCGCACGTCACCCCTCCCTGATCGCAAGTCTGTTTGTGCAGGCTATCCGCTGCCACCGACAACGCAGGGCAAAGCAGCGGGCCGACGGGGTGTGTCCCGTCGGCCCGCTGCCGAAAAGCCGTGCTCAGGCCGCGCTCAGGCGTCGACCTTCTCCATGACCTCGTCGCTGACGTCGAAGTTGGCGAAGACGTTCTGCACGTCGTCGCTGTCCTCCAGCGCGTCGATCAGCTTGAACATCTTGCGCGCGCCCTCCTCGTCGAGCTCGACCTGCATGGTCGGGACGAAGCTGGACTCGGCCGAGTCGTAGTCGATGCCGGCCTCCTGGAGCGCGGTACGGACCGCGACCAGGTCGGTGGCCTCGCTGATGACCTCGAAGCTGTCACCGAGGTCGTTGACCTCCTCGGCGCCCGCCTCCAGGACGGCGCCGAGGACGTCGTCCTCGGTCAGCTCGGCCTTGGGGAGCACGACGACACCCTTGCGGTTGAACAGGTACGAGACCGAGCCCGGGTCGGCCATCGAGCCGCCGTTGCGGGTCATGGCGACGCGCACGTCGGAGGCGGCACGGTTGCGGTTGTCGGTGAGGCACTCGATGAGCACCGCGACACCGTTCGGGCCGTAGCCCTCGTACATGATCGTCGCGTAGTCGACGCCGCCGGCCTCAAGGCCGCCGCCGCGCTTGACCGCGGAGTCGATGTTCTTGTTCGGGACCGACGACTTCTTGGCCTTCTGGATGGCGTCGTACAGCGTCGGGTTGCCCTCGGGGTCGGCACCGCCGGTGCGGGCCGCGACCTCGATGTTCTTGATCAGCTTCGCGAAGAGCTTGCCGCGCTTGGCGTCGATCACGGCCTTCTTGTGCTTCGTCGTAGCCCATTTAGAGTGGCCGGACATCTGCCTGTCTCCTTCGCGTAACCCATTACTGAACGAACCCCAGAGATCCTACAAGGATCAGGTCACCGCTCGTCGCGCACCATGTCCACGAACAGCTCGTGGATCCGGTGGTCACCGGTCAGCTCGGGGTGGAACGACGTCGCGAGAGCGCGCCCCTGCCGTACGGCGACGATGTGACCGTCGTGCTCGGCGAGCACCTCGACCTCGGCGCCAACGGACTCGACCCACGGGGCGCGGATGAAGACGCCCTCGACAGGAGTGTCGATCCCCGTCACGGCCACACCCGCCTCGAAGGACTCGTTCTGCCGCCCGAAGGCGTTGCGGCGCACGATCATGTCGATGCCGCCGAAGGTCTCCTGGCCCGAGCGCGGGTCGAGGATCTTGTCGGCGAGCATGATCAGACCGGCGCAGGTGCCGTACACGGGCATGCCGCCCGCGATCCGCTCACGCAGCGGCTCCATCAGGCCGAACAGCACGGCCAGCTTGGAGATGGTGGTGGACTCACCGCCGGGGATGACGAGACCGTCGACCTCGGCGAGCTCCTCGGGGCGCCTGACCGGCCTGGCCACGGCGTCAGCCGCGGCCAGGGCGATCAGGTGCTCCCTGACGTCGCCCTGGAGCGCCAGGACACCGATCACGGGAGTGCTCATGGGTGCTTACCAGCCCCGGTTCGCGTAGCGCTCGGCCTCGGGCAGGGTGTCGCAGTTGATGCCGACCATGGCCTCGCCCAGGTTGCGGGAGGCGTCCGCGATGACCTTCGGGTCGTCGTAGAAGGTGGTGGCCTTCACGATGGCAGCGGCGCGCTTGGCCGGGTCGCCCGACTTGAAGATGCCGGAGCCGACGAAGACGCCCTCGGCACCGAGCTGGCGCATCAGCGCGGCGTCGGCGGGGGTGGCCACACCACCGGCGGAGAACAGCACGACCGGCAGCTTGCCGAGCTCGGCGACCTCCTTGACGAGCTCGTAGGGGGCGCGCAGCTCCTTGGCGGCGGCGTACAGCTCGTTGTTGTCGAAGCCGCGCAGCTTGGCGATCTCGTTCTTGATCTGGCGCAGGTGGCGGACGGCCTCGACGACGTTGCCGGTGCCGGCCTCGCCCTTGGAGCGGATCATGGCCGCGCCCTCGGCGATGCGGCGCAGGGCCTCACCGAGGTTGGTGGCGCCACAGACGAACGGCGTGGTGAAGGCCCACTTGTCGGAGTGGTTGACCTCGTCGGCCGGGGTGAGGACCTCGGACTCGTCGATGTAGTCGACGCCCAGCGACTGGAGGACCTGCGCCTCGACGAAGTGGCCGATACGGGACTTGGCCATGACCGGGATGGAGACCGCGCCGATGATCTCCTCGATCATGTTCGGGTCGGACATCCGCGCGACGCCGCCGTCCTTGCGGATGTCGGCGGGAACCCGCTCCAGGGCCATGACGGCCACGGCGCCGGCGTCCTCGGCGATCTTCGCCTGCTCGGCGTTGACCACGTCCATGATCACGCCGCCCTTGAGCTGCTCGGCCATGCCGCGCTTGACGCGGGAGGTGCCGATGGCGTCGGCGGACTGCGGGGTGCTGGACATGGGTACCTCACTCAGTGACAACGGGGGTTGTTGACGAGACGAGGAAACCGGCCACCAGGGGGCCACAGCAAGGGCCAATGTGCACCCGGTGGATCGTTTTCGCAGGTAACGAAGGCTACAGGCCTCAGGCAGGCCGATCCGCAAGGGCCACGGGCGGCTCGTCATCCATTTCGAAGGCGAGCGGGAACGGGGCGTGACCGGCCAGCCGGAACCAGCGCACCTTGCGGTGCCGGCGCAGCGCCCTCGCGGCCCGTACGGCGTCGTTGTGGAACCGCCGCGCCATCGGCACCCGCCGCACGGACGCCGCCAGCTCCCCCGCGGCCTCCTCGCCACCGGGCGCCTCGCGCACCACGTCGACCTGCTCCTGCTCCCCGAAGACGGCCCGCAGCGCCTGGCTGAGCTCGCTCTCGGCGACCTCCCGGTGGTCCTCCTCGGCCTGGCGGGCCGCGTGCGCGGCCTCGTAGAGCACGATCGACGCGGCGGGATCGAGCACCCCCGAGGTGGCCAGCTCCTGAGCGACCGAGGCCCGCCGGAGCAACTGCGCGTCGAGCGCCGCCCGGGCCGCGTCGATCCGCGTGTGCAGCCGGTCGAGGCGGCCGGCGGTCCAGCTGAGGTAGACGCCGACGAGGATCAGCGCGGCAACGGTCCAGATCAGGGTTTCGGTCACGGGCGCACAGGCTACCGGGGCGGGGGCAGCACCCCTTCCC
The DNA here is from genome assembly GCF_040303965.1 of Streptomyces sp. NPDC094032. Classification (NCBI taxonomy): domain Bacteria; kingdom Bacillati; phylum Actinomycetota; class Actinomycetes; order Kitasatosporales; family Streptomycetaceae; genus Streptomyces; species Streptomyces sp. NPDC094032. Next base: position 152,816 of record NZ_JBEOUE010000020.1, read on the forward strand.
AAACCTCCCGGTCATGGGCGAACAGGACACGCGCGGGCCGCCCGCCCCCGAGCTCCCCGAGCCGCTCCAGCCACGGCCGGTACGGCCGCCCGAACTCCCCCGCGAAGTCGTACGCCTGCCCCGCGAGCACGGTCACCCGGTCCCCATGATCGACCACCAGCGACTGATGCCCGTCGGTGTGCCCCGGCGTCGGCACCACCCGCACCCCCTCGCCCACCTCGTACTCACCATCGACCTCCACGTACCGCACACCGTCCACCAACGAGTCGATGGTGTACCCACCCGCCCGCGCGACGGCGAGCTCCTTCTTCTGCACCAGCACGGGGCGCCCAAGCGCGCGATTGCCGCCGATGTGGTCGAAATGCAGATGGCAGTTGACGACCAGATCCACGTCCCCGACCTCCAACACCCGCCGCACGGGCCGATAGTGCGCGTCGGTCTCGGGCGAACCTTCCCCAAGTCCGGTGTCGAAGATGAGGCTGCCGCCACGATGCCTGACCAGGTAGGCGAGCACCGGCTCCTGCCGATCGTGATCGCCGCCCCACTCCTCGGCGGGCCGAACGAAGTATCCGAGATCAAGCATCTCCACAGAGATCATCGCCCCACGCTGCCACGGGCATGCCGCAGCCGACAACGGCGGGAGCCGCCCGGTGCCGGAGCGGGGGTGGGGGTGTCCGGACGTGGCGGCTCGGCCAGCCCCACGACCACACGCACCGCATGGGTCTGCTCATCGCGGCCCAC